>CAMHUC010000094.1 GCA_946188155.1 uncultured bacterium
TTCACCTACGAGGGCACGATGAACATGAGGAACAAGAAGTGGGAGGACGACTTCTCGCCCATCGACCCCGACGGCTGCTATGTGGACCGCATACACTCGAAGGCCTACCTGCACCACCTGTTCAAGGCCCAGGAGCTGCTGGCCATGCAGATAGCATCCATCCACAACCTCAGTTTCTATCTGAGGCTGGTCACCGATGCGCGGGAACATATTATAAACGAAGACTTCACACAGTGGAAGCGCTCCGTGATAGAACAGTTAGGACAAAGGCGATGAAAAGGAAGAAAGACTTCACGCAAATCAGGCTTCACGCCAAGAGATACCACCGCCGCAGGGCCGTGGCAAGGGGCTGGAAAGCCTTCAGCCGCTTCATGAGGAAATGGTTCGGATGGCTCAGGGTGCTGAAGTATCTCAACCCCTTCCGCTACCTGAAGCGGCTCGACCGCTACATCATCGCCAAGTTTATCGGCACATACATCTACTCCATCCTGCTCATTATCTCGATTGCCATCGTGTTCGACGTCAATGAGAACCTGGCCAAGTTCTCCACCTACGGTGCACCGCTGAAAGCCATCGTGCTCGACTACTACGCCAACTTCGTGCCCTACTTCTCCAACCTGTTCTCGCCGCTGTTCGTGTTTATCGCTGTCATCTTCTTCACGTCGAAACTGGCAGGCAACTCCGAGATTATCGCCATGCTGGCAGCCGGTGTGAGCTTCAAACGGCTCATCAGGCCATATATGATCTCGGCAGCCCTCATCGCCGTGGTGAACCTGTTGCTGGGAGCCTACGTGATACCAAGGGGGACGGTGGTAAGGCAGGACTTTGAGGCCAAGTACAAGAACTCCAAGAAGACGCTCTCGGCCTCCAACGTGCAGTTGATGGTGGGGCCAGGCATCATTGCTTATATGCAACAGTACGACGACCGCTCGAAGACGGCCTACGGCTTCTCGCTCGACAAGTTTGAGAACAAGAAGCTGGTCAGTCACATGACTGCTTCACTCATCCGCTATGACTCCATCAGCGACACCCGCTACCACTGGACGGCGCAGAACTACAAGATCCGCACGCTGAAAGGTCTGAAGGAGGAGATTCAGTCGGGTGCCAAGCTCGACACGATGATCATGATGGAGCCGATGGACCTGGTGTTCTCATCGGGACAGCAGGAAACGCTCACCTCACCCGAGTTGCGCCAGTACATATCGAAGCAGATCGACCGCGGCTCGGGCAATGTGGTGCAGTATGAAGTGGAGTATCACAAGCGTATCGCCACCTCCTTCGCCTCGTTCATCCTGACCATCATCGGCGTGAGCCTCTCCAGCCGCAAGCGCAAGGGCGGCATGGGCCTCTATCTGGGCATCGGACTGGCACTTTCCTTCTCCTACATCCTGCTGCAGACCATCAGTGCCACGTTTGCCATCAATGCCGACACGCCGCCGATGCTTGCCGCCTGGATTCCGAACATCCTGTATGCCTTCATCGCATACTTCTGCTACAGGCAATCGCCGAATTGATTTACAGTTTATAGTTTACAGTTTATAGTTTATAGTTTAAAGTTTACAGTGAAATTTGAAGAAACATATCTAAACGACAATATACTCGACGCGCTCTACGACATGCGCTTCGAAGAAATGACACCTATCCAGGAGCGTTGCATACCAGAGATTCTCGACGGCTACGACGTGCTGGGAGTGGCACAGACAGGCACCGGCAAGACGGCAGCCTACCTGCTGCCCATCCTCTCACAACTCGACGACGGAGGCTTTCCCAAGGACGCTATCAACTGCGTGGTGATGGCCCCTACCCGCGAACTGGCCCAACAGATTGACCAGGCGATGCAAGGCTTCGGCTATTACCTCGATGGCGTCAGCTCCGTGGCCGTCTATGGCGGCAACGACGGCAGTCGCTACGAGCAAGAACTGCGCGGCATGCGACTCGGTGCCGATGTGCTTATTGCCACGCCCGGACGCCTGCTGAGCCATCTGAAAGTTGGCAACCTGGACCTGAGCCGCTGCTCCTTCTTCGTGCTCGACGAGGCCGACCGCATGCTCGACATGGGTTTCATCGACGACATCATGAAGATTGTAAGCCAGCTGCCACAGTCGTGCCAGCGCATCATGTTCTCGGCCACGATGCCTCCCAAAATCCGCGAGCTGGCCGTCAATCTGCTCCACGACCCCGTAGAGGTGAAGATAGCCGTGTCGAAGCCTGCAGAGAAGATTCATCAGTCGGCATACGTGTGCTATGAGCCCCAGAAGCTGAAGATTATCAACCACATCTTCAAGCAGGGCGACCTTCAGCGCGTTATCATCTTCTCTGGCAAGAAGGAGAAGGTGAAGGACGTGGCCAGGCAGCTCAAGCAGATGAATATCAACTGCGACCAGATGCACAGCGACCTCACCCAGCAGGAACGCGACGAGGTGATGTACCGCTTCAAGGCCGGGCAGACCGATGTGCTCGTGGCTACCGACATCGTGGCCCGCGGCATCGACATCGACGACATACGTATCGTCATCAACTACGACGTGCCCCACGATGCGGAGGACTATGTCCACCGAATAGGCCGTACGGCCCGTGCCGACCGAGACGGACAGGCCATCACCTTCGTCAGCGACACCGACATCGCCCGCTTCCAGCAGATAGAGCATTTCCTGGGCAAGGAAGTGGAGAAGACACCACTGCCCGAAGGTCTCGGCGAAGCCCCGGAGTACGTGAAGCAGAACAAGAATCAGAACAATTCACGTCGGAACGGACGCTGGAACAGCAAGGGGAACGGTCGCCACAACAACCACAAGCGCGGCGGTAAAGGAAAAGGCGGAAAACAAAAGGGAAACAAGCCGAAGGGCCGCAGAAACGATGGCGATACCCAACAGCCAAAGAAATAAAACTACCCGGAGTAAGCACTAACAGACTTTACTCCGGGCAAACCATGACTTTGCTCCGTGCAAAGCTGAACTTTGCTCCGGGCAAAGTACAGGTGTGCAGAATACAAGCAATTATCACTTCACTTTCTTGGCAAGCTTCTGAGCCTTCTCCTGAGCCTTCGTTGCCTTGTAGCGGGCCTTCTCAGCAGCTGCCTGCAACTTCAGGTCGCCAGGGTTGGCAGCAGCCTTCTCGGCAGCTTTCTGGGCTTTCTCGGCAGCCTTCTCGGCATCTTTCTGTGCCTTGTTGGCCTTCTTCACAGCATCATTGTGCTTCTTAATCTCCTTCTCCTTCTGCTTGGCTTCCTTTTCGGCCTTCTTGCGGGCCTTCTCCTGTTTCTCGATAGCTTTCTGCTGCTTCTTGGCCTCCTTCTCGGCTGCCTTCTGAGCCTCGGCAGAAATCTGCTGCTGGGCAGGATCGGTAATCACGTCCTGAGCCTGGGCCGCACCTGAGAAGGTGAAGCAAGCCATCATGGCTACAGCCATTGACAATACGATTTTCTTCATAATTTTCTTCTCTTTAAATTGTTTAATTTACTATTGTCGGTAATTATACATCGCCTAGAACGCTGCAAATGTACTGAAAATATGACGAACAGCCAAGAAAATTTGGAAAAATTAATGTATTTGACGTTCTATGCGAAGAATTGAACATGTTGTTGGGGTGACTCTGAAGCGATTGTCGGTACGACGCCCCACAATCCAGACGATACGCCCGGAGGAATCGGTGACGACCAGCTGGCGACGCTTTTCAAGCAAATTCAGTTTGAGGCCTGTCAGAAAATCGCTCACCAGCCGGGAGCCTTTCATGCCGAAGGGACAGAAACGGTCGCCAGCCTGGACAGTGCGAACAGTCAGCGGAAACTTAACTGAAGCTTCATCAAGCACAGCGCATTCACTTGATTTAGAAATAGTTACAATATCATAACGAGTGATTGAGATTTTTCCGCCATCTGCCATACGATAGGTTCCTGTCTCGGGAATTGTCATCGATGGAATTGCTGTTTCCTTCGCAGCGAGCAACAGTCGGCCACGGTCTGCCAGAAGAATATGCGATGCTGACAGGAACTCCCTGCCAGTATCGAAGCATTGCTGTCGGGCTATATCGCTGATTTGGGCTGGCGTGAAACCATAGGGAGTGAGCCATTTGAAGAGGAAATAGCCTGGGGAAGGTTGCGAGGCCAATTCATCGATGCTGACAAATGCCGAGGTCCTGCCGTCGCCATCGTCGGCAGTCTGGATAAGTTCTGCCATTTGAGCATTCAAGAAAGCGTCCAGACACTTGTCGGCTTCTGTCAGATGGAAGGCGGTACGAATCATATTTCCCGATGAATTGGGCAAAATTTGCTGCATCAGCGGAATGAGGTGATGGCGTATCTTATTTCGCAGGGCATCATCTTCAAGATTGGTGGAGTCGGTCACGTAGTCCTGTCCGATGGAATGGAGATATTCTTCTATTTCCCGACGACTGGCGCAGAGTAGCGGACGAGCAACATGCCCGTTAAGCGGGCGAATACCCGTCATGCCATGCAATCCTGTACCCCTCATGAGGTTCATCAGCAGCGTCTCCACAGAGTCATCACGGTGATGGGCCACGCAGACAGTGTCGGCCCCTATGTCTTGTCTAAGCTGCTCGAAATAGTGGTAGCGCAGTTCACGGGCTGCCATCTCGATGCTTACCTTGTGCAGCAGGGCATATTCGCGGGTATCGAAGTGTGCCAGGTGAAGAGGGATGCAGGCAGAGGCACAAAGCTGCCTGACGAACGTCTCGTCGCGGTCAGACTCCTCACTCCTCAGGTGGAAATTGCAGTGTACGGCCTCGACCTTGTAGCCCAGCTGCCTGAGTATCAGCAGCAGTGCTACGCTGTCTGCCCCGCCGCTCAAGGCCACCAGATGAAGCCTTTGGGCGTCGAGAAGCCGATGCGCACGGATAAACGAAGAGACCCTGCTATTCAACATACAGCACCAGCCCCTTCAGATATTCGCCTTCGGGGTGATAGATATTGATGGGATGGTCGGCAGGCTGGTGCAGCTGGTGCAGGATGCGCACCTCCCGCCCTGCCTGTGCAGCAGCCGTAAAGACGGCGTTGCGGAAATGCTCCTTGGTGACCACCTGCGAGCAACTGAAGGTGAACAAGATGCCACCTGGTTGTATCTTCTGGAATGCCTTGTTGTTAAGACGGATATAGCCCTTCAGGGCATTGTGCAGGGCACCACGGTGCTTGGCAAAGGCAGGCGGGTCAAGGATGATGAGGTTGTACCGTTCGCCAGCCTCCTCGAGATATTTAAAGGCATCCTCGCAGAACGCCTTGTGACGGGTGTCGCCGGGGAAGTTGAGGGCTACGTTGCGGTTGGTCAGCTCGATGGCCTTGGCACTGCTGTCGACGGAATGCACCAGCCTGGCTCCGCCACGCATGGCATAGAACGAGAAACCGCCCGTGTAGCAGAACATGTTGAGCACATTCTTATCCTTGGCAAACTTTTCCAGCAGCGAGCGATTGTCACGCTGGTCGACGAAGAATCCGGTCTTCTGCCCCCGCAGCCAGTCGACGTGGAACATCAGTCCATTCTCCAAGGCTGTGTTGTCCTCTGAGCCGCCAAAGATGAAGCCGTTCTCCTGCCCCAGGCCAGCCTTGAAGGGCAACGTCGTCTCACTCTTATAGTAGATGTTCTCTATTCTGCCCTCCATCACGGCCATCAGCTGCTCGGCTATCTCCACCCTGCTCACATGCATGCCCACGCTGTGAGCCTGCATGACGGCAGTCTTTCCGTAGATGTCGATGACCAGCCCCGGCAGCATGTCGCCCTCGCCATGTACCAGACGGTAGGTATTGTTCTGAGGGTTGTCGGCTATACCTATGCTAAGACGCATGTCCAAAGCCGACTTCAGACGTGAGAACCAGAATTCATCGCCGATTTCGACATCGCGGAAGGAGAGCACACGAACGGCGATGGAGCCTATCTGATAGTGCCCGAGAGCGATGAAATCGCCTGCCGCAGTGACCACGCGCACCACATCGCCCTCCTCCAGGCCTTCGTCTGCCTGCTGTACGGCACCTGAGAACACCCAGGGATGGAATCGGCGCAGACTGTCCTCCTTACCCCTTTTCAGCTGCAATCTTTTCATATAGTTTGAATTCTTCTTCTATTTCCAGTTCTGTCTGTTCGTCATGCAGTTCATAGTCGCCCGTTTGCTCCAGGCGCATCAGCTCCTCATAGAGCCGTATGCAGGCCCAGGCATCGATGGCGGCATACACCTTCTGCTTCTCCTGAAGCACGTCGCGCTCCCAGTTCGACAGCCGGTCGGTCTTACTGATGCGCTCTGCAAAGAGGTTGGCATACAGTTTCTGCAGGCTCAGGTCCTCGACTCCGATTTCCCGCATGTGGTCCTGCAGGTCGATGAAGTTACCAGGTTCAAAGTCGCCAAGTGCCTGTAGCGAATGGATATCGTCGTGCCATGAGAGTCCCACCTTTGGCACCGTTGTGTCCTCCAGCAGCCGCTTGATGTCGGGCGTCAGCCCTGTGTAGTTCAGACGGAAGAGGAAGCAGTTGTGGTGGGTAGCCACCTGCAGCAGCGAGCATTTGTATTTGACGTGCTTCGAGAAGGAAGGGCGCGTCTCGGTATCTACCCCGAGGATAGGCATCGACAGCAGATAGTCGACGGCTTTTCTTGCCTCCTCTGCGGAGAGTACGACGAAAATCTTTCCCTTGTATGTCACTCGGGGAAGGTCGCTGAGCCACGCCTTGTTGAAGCGATTGTAGATAATCTTTTTCATTCTGAGGTGCAAAATTACAAAAAAAACGCGAAATTATGATGAAATATGAGTTTTTTACGCTACTTTTGCACAAAAAATAGAATAATTACCGATTATGGCAAAGAAAAAACAGCAAAAGAAAGACCGTGTAGCTTCCAACTTCGTGGAAAGCATCGGTATTAAGAATATATTTGAGAATGAGCGGCTGAACTTCTTCCTGGGGTTGCTGCTCTTCATCTTGGCTGTCTATATCGTACTGGCGTTTATCTCATATTTCACCACGGGAAGTGCCGACCAAAGCATGATAGAGGCTCCGCGCGAAGGTGAGTTCCTCAACCAGCATCGGGAGTTCAGCAACAGCTGCGGCAGCGTGGGCGCCTATATTGCATGGTTCTTCATCAAGCGCTGCTTCGGACTGGCAGCCTTTATGATTCCCGCCTTCATGCTCCTGACGGGCATCCACATGATGAAGGCCTATCGCGTGAATCTACTGAAGTGGTTCATGTCGATGATGATCATCATGATCTGGGCTTCCATCACCTTTGCCAAGTTCCTATCCCCGTTCTTCGTCGATGCATGCTTCAATCCCGGGGGCGACCATGGGCTGTTCGTATGCCAATACATCGAGAACCTCATTGGAGTGCCCGGGCTGACGGCAGTCCTGGGGCTAACGGCAGTGGCCTTCCTCACCTACGTCAGCGCAGAGACCATCCTCATCATCCGCAAACTGCTCAATCCCACCAAGTTTATAGACAAGGTGAAATTCAAGATTACCAACAACGACCCGACAGAACCCGTGGAGTCGTACGAGGCACAGATGCAGCCAGCCCCTGTCTACGACGACCCCGACATCCAGCAGGTGATATTTGGCGCTGATGGCAGCACCCACGTTATCGACAAAGGCTACAAGGACGAAAAGGACGAAGGCAGCGAAACTCTTTCTGCTGCTCACAAGGCGCCGGAGAATGCTGACAAGACGGGCGAAAGCGAATTCGTAGTAGAGCAGCCCCAAGGCGACGAGTCAGCCAAAGGCAGCACCATGGCCCCTGCCCTGGAAAACCTGGAGCCCTACGACCCCAAGCGCGACCTGGAGAACTACCACTATCCCACCCTCGACCTGCTGAAGAAGTACGACAACGACGGCAAGCCCTATATCGACATGGCCGAGCAGACAGCCAACAAGAACCGCATCGTGGAGGTGCTCCGCACCTTCGGCGTCGAGATCAGCAGCATCAAGGCTACCGTAGGCCCCACCATCACCCTCTACGAGATTACGCTGGCCCCGGGCGTGCGCATCTCCAAGATCCGCTCGCTCGAGGACGACATCGCACTGTCGCTGGCAGCCCTCGGCATCCGTATCATTGCGCCCATCCCGGGCAAGGGCACCGTGGGTATCGAGGTGCCTAACGCCAAGCCCTCCATCGTCTCGATGGAATCAATTCTTAATTCCAAGAAATTCCAGGATACCACGATGGAACTGCCCTGCGCCATCGGCAAGACCATCACCAACGAGGTCTACATGTTCGACCTGGCCAAGGCCCCTCACCTGCTCGTCGCCGGTGCCACCGGCCAGGGTAAGTCGGTAGGACTGAATGCCATCATCACCTCTTTATTATATAAGAAGCACCCCGCAGAGCTCAAGATTGTGCTCGTTGACCCGAAGAAGGTGGAGTTTACCGTCTACAACCCGCTCATCAACCACTTCCTGGCCAAGGTGAACGACGAGGATGCCGACCCCATCATCACCGACGTGACCAAGGTGGTGCGCACGCTCAACTCGCTCTGCAAGGTAATGGACAAACGCTACGACCTGCTCAAGGAGGTGGGTGCGCGCAACATCAAGGAGTACAACAAGAAGTTCCTCGAACGCAGGATCGTGCCACAGCAGGCCGACCCCGCCTGCATGGGTCACGGCTACATGCCCTACATCGTGGTCATCATCGACGAGTTCGGCGACCTCATCATGACGGCAGGCAAGGAGATTGAGCTGCCCATCGCCCGCATCGCACAGCTGGCGCGTGCCGTAGGCATCCACATGATTATAGCCACACAGCGACCCACCACCTCGATTATCACGGGTAACATCAAGGCCAACTTCCCGGCACGTATCGCATTCAAGGTGTCGGCAGGCATCGACTCGAAAACCATTCTCGACCGTACCGGAGCGCAGCAGCTCATCGGACGAGGCGACTTGCTGGCACTCGTGGGGGGCTCCGAGCCCGTGCGCGTGCAGTGCGCCTTCGTCGACACACCCGAGGTGGAACGCATCAACGACTTCATCGCCGAACAGCAGAGCTACAACATGCCCTTCGAGCTGCCGGAGCCCGACACGCCAGATGCCGATTTCGACGGCCCGGGAGAGAAGGATGTCGACATGCAGCACCTCGACCCGCTCTTCGACGATGCTGCACGCCTGATCGTCATGAGCCAGAGCGGTTCCACATCGCTCATACAGCGAAAGTTCGCCATCGGCTACAACCGCGCCGGCCGTCTGATGGACCAGCTCGAAAAGGCCGGCATCGTGGGACAGGCCTACGGCTCGAAGCCCCGCGAAGTGCTCCTCCAGGATGAAATGAGTCTGAATAACCTTTTAAGCAACTTAAGATAATGAAGAAGATTACAGTACTTTTAGCCATAATGCTCTTCAGTGTAGGAGCCTGGGCACAAAGCGCCCGCACCATCCTCGACCGAGCCGCAGCCACCGTCAGCAACCCTGGAGGCATGGAGGCCCATTTCCAAATGATTACCAAGCAGGGCACCACCAGCGGACAGATAGCCGTCAAGGGCAGCAAGTTCCACGCCACCACCCCCGACGCCACCATCTGGTTCGACGGCAAGACCCAATGGACCTACATGAAAGGCAACGAGGAGGTCAGTGTCAGCAATCCATCAGAAGCCGAACTGCAGGCCATCAACCCCTACAACTTCATCAACATCTACAAGAAGGGCTTCAGCCTGTCCTCGCGGTCTGTCAGCGGATTCTATGAGGTACACCTGACCCCCACAGACCGCAAGCGCAACATCGAAGAGATGTACATCATCGTCGACCAGAAAACGTATCACCCCACTCACGTCAAGATGCGCCGCAAGGGCAAGTGGAGCGTCATCCTCATCAGCCAGCTGAAGAACACGCCACTCAGCGATGCACTCTTCCAGTTCAACGCCAAGGACTTCCCCAAGGCTGAAATTATCGACCTGAGATAAAATCCCGACGACATGACCAAATGGCAACTATTCCGACTCTTACGTCGCAACAACAACCTGAGCCTGAAGCGCAGCCCTGCCTTTGAGCAGAATAAGTGGGCAAAGCTTTTCATCTACTTCGGCGCTGCCGTGTTCGCCCTCTACCTCATCATCTACGGCACTGCCATGGGAGCTGCCGCCGACGGCGAGGCGGGCATGATCATCTCATTCATGATTCTCATCCTGCCCATCGACTTCCTGCTGAGATTCATCTTCCAGACCACTCCTGCCATGATGGCCAAGCCCTATATCCTGATGCCCATCTCACGCTATACGGCCATCGAGTGCTTCCTCGCGGCCTCCCACCTCAGCGGCTACAATTTCCTATGGCTGGCCATGTTCCTGCCCTACTCTGTCATAGCCCTTGCAGGGGGAGCGGCATGGGGCGATGCCGTCTGCGTGACGCTGCTCTCGCTGCTGCTCATCATCATCAACAGCCAGGTATACCTCTTCTTCCGAACACTCGTCAATCGCCACGTGCTCTGGATCCTGCCGGCCATAGCCCTCTATGCCTTGCCGTTCTCCACGCTGCTGGCCGACAAGTCCGACAAGACCTTCAAGCACCTGCTCGAAGCCCTGCAGGACATAGGCACCGCCTGGTGGACGGTGCCATTCGCCCTGTGCCTCATAGCAGCACTCTTCTGCGTTAACCGTCACTTCCAGTTCAAGTATGTCTATGAGGAAATCTCGAAGAAAAAGGAGCGCGAACTCAAACACATCAGCAACTTTGCTGCTTTCAACCGCTTCGGCATCGTTGGCGAATACCTCAAACTCGAGCTGAAGTCGAACCTGCGCAACAAGGTGATGCGCCAGCGCACCATCATGAGCCTTTCACTCGTAGTCATGTTCAGCTTACTCATAGCTTATACCAATATTTACGACAACCCGATGATGACCAACTTCTGGTGCCTCTACTGCTTCGCCATCTACAGCGTCACTTCACTCATCAAAATCATGGGGCAAGAGGGCAACTACATCGACCTGCTGATGGTACACCAGGAGAATATCCTCGCCATGCTCAAGGCCAAGTACTGGTTCTACTGCGCAGTACTCGTCGTGCCGTTCGTCATCATGCTTCCCGCCGTGTTCACAGGCAAGTTCACACTGCTCATGCTCACGGCCTACATGCTGCTCACTGCCGGATTCATCCACTTTGTCATTTTCCAGCTCGCCGTTTACAACAAGCAGACGCTCCCCCTGATGCAGAAGGTCACAGGCAAGGGGAATTTTGAAAACGGCATGCAGATAGCTATCGAAATCATAGCTCTGCTCGGCCCGGGCATTATCGTCGGACTCGGCTATCTCGTTGCCGGTCTCACGGCCACCTATGTATTCATGTGCCTGTTCGGACTGGCGCTTGTCCTTACCTCCCACTTCTGGCTCCGCAACGTCTACACGCGCATGATGCAGCGCAAATACGACAATCTGGAAGGCTTCAGAAGCACCCGTGAATAAAAATTTAAAGAAAAAGCGGAAAAAATTTGGTGGATTCGAAAAAAGTCCGTACCTTTGCACCCGCTTAGAAAAAAGGATGCACCCGTAGCTCAGTTGGTAGAGCACCTGACTCTTAATCAGGGTGT
>CAMHUC010000095.1 GCA_946188155.1 uncultured bacterium
ATAAACCCTAAACTATAAACCCTAAACTAAACTATAAACCCTAAACTATAAACCCCAAACTATAAACCCCAAAAGCTCAAAGCGAGTCGAGCTGGTCGCCGTATTGCCAGGCAGCCGCGTTGCTACGCTCCTCGTCGGTCATGTCGATACGAGGGTGCATCTCTATCACGTCGAGATTGATGCCGATGCGGTTCAGGTTCTGGTTGGTATAAGTCAGCTGGGCACCGAAGAGGCAGATAGTCCACGAAATCTGAAGCCACAGCATGAACAGCGGCACGGCGGCAAACGAGCCGTAGATGGCATTATAGCCCGTCACCCACAGCTGCGAGTGGATATAGGCCAGCTGTAGCAGCTGCATGGCGATGCCTGCCAGGATGCCCGGTACGACGGCACTCGACAGCCTAACCTGCGTGTTAGGCATATACACATAGAGACAGGTGAACACAATCGACATCAGCAGAAAGGGCGACAAGTCGAGCAGCCGCTGAACCACTGGTGCCAGCAATTCGTACCGGCTGACTTCAGAGGCAAAGGTGGTCATGAAGATTGAGATACCCGTAGAGACAATCACCAGAATCGGGAAGAGGAAGAACATGGCGAGATAGTTCATCAGCGAGCGCATCAGCGGCCGCGCATTGCTCACCTGCCAAATCTCGTTGAACGTCTCCTCCACATTGTTTACCAGCATCAGCACCGTGTAGAGCATGAAGATCAGTCCCACGCCCAGGAAGATGCCACTCTTGGTATGGATGAGATAGCTATTGACAAAACCCACGATGATGTCGGCCGCTTGAGGCTGTGAGGAAAGTAGATTGCGAAACCACAGCTCTATATATTTATTGTAGCCGAAACCGCGGGCAATGGCAAAGACCACTGCCAGGATGGGCACAATGGCCAGCAGCGTGGAATAGGTCAGCGCAGAAGCCTGAGCCGTCACCCGCTTCGTGGTGAAAAAACGGATGGCCAGATAGAGTGTGCGATATGTATGCTGCAGGATTCGTTTCACTGTTCACTATTCACTTTTCACTGTTCACTAAAAAAGAAAGCACTGCCCCTGTAAGCCGGGTTCTGTACCATACCCTTACGGATGGCACCTGTCATCTATCTACTCCGCGAGTCACCCCACGGCTCTAGCGTTCTACCCTCCACCGTCTACCCCAGAACAGATTCGGAAAGTGGGGAACGTCGGGCGGGCAACCCTCAGACGGCGGTATACGCGAACTTGCAGCCCCCAGTCGGCACAGCCCAGTGATCACCCACTGGCTGGTGGTCTCTTACACCACCTTCTCACCCTTACCCAGCCACGAGGGCCGAAACCCACGGACAGGGCGGTCGTTCTCTTCTGCCGGCACCTACTGTCGCCAATAGCTTCCATTTTCAGAAGTGGGACACCCTATGCTGCCCGGACTTTCCTCCCGTGCCCTCTTGGCACCGGCGACAGGCCAGAGCAGTGCTTTCTGGCCGCAAAATTACGAAAAAAAGTTGAAGCTGCCAAGCAAAAGCCTCCCGAAAAAGCCGATAATTAAACATACGCAACCAAAACATCTGTCATTTCTTAATTTTGTCAACCCTTTAAGATTTCAACTGTTAACCGCAAACAGCCGTTAAGGTGGATAGCGAAAGTGTTAAAATGGGACAAATATTTGTGACAATTTGTCAGTATACGGAAAAATGACCTTATATTTGCACACGATTTCGTGAGACGGGGCTGACAAGTGCCCCCCAAACAGTAGAGAACTTAAAATTTATACAAAATGAACGCAAATATGAAAAAGATTGTAAACGTGGCTACCCCGGCTGTATGCGTGGTGGCTCTGGCACTCTCAGTAGTAGCTTTCAACAAGACCAACGCTGCCAACACACCGGCACCGACACCTGTGACAGCATCCGTAACAGCAGCAGGACAACCTGTCGACCTGACCTACGCCGCCGAGAAGTCGCTCCCGTCAGTGGTCTACATCAAGTCGGTCATCAACTCGAAAACTCAGACAGTGGAATACTCCGACCCCTTTGAGGACTTCTTCTCCGACCCCTTCGGAGGATTCTTCGGGCGCGGACAGGGCAATGGCGGCAAGCGCCAGCGTCAGGTTCAGACCCCCAAGCGCGCTGCTGCCGGTTCGGGTGTCATCATCTCTGCCGACGGCTACATCGTCACCAACAACCACGTGGTCGACGGTGCCGACGAGCTGACGGTGACCCTCAACGAGAACTCCAAGGAGTACTCGGCACGCATCATCGGTGCCGACGCCACTACCGATCTGGCCCTCATCAAGATTGATGCCAAGAACCTGCCTGCCATCGCTATCGCCAACTCCGACGAGGTAAAAGTGGGCGAATGGGTACTGGCCGTTGGCAATCCCCTCGGACTGAACAACACCGTCACCGCTGGTATCGTCTCGGCCAAGGCGCGTTCGATGGGACAGGGCGTCAGCTCCATGATCCAGACCGACGCAGCCATCAATCAGGGTAACTCGGGCGGCGCACTGGTCAACACGCGCGGCGAGCTGATTGGCATCAACGCCATGATCTATTCACAAACGGGTTCTAACATCGGCTACGGATTCGCCATCCCCACAGCCATCATGAACAAGGCCGTCGACGACTTCAAGAAGTACGGCTCCTACCAGCGTGCCATGATTGGCATTCAGGGCGGCAGTGTGAAGGACTACGTGGACTCCATGAAGGATCAGGATAAGGAAGTGAAGGACTACGGCACCATGGAAGGCGTGCGCATCGACAAGGTCATCGAGGAGGGTGCCGCAGCAGACGCCGGCCTGCAAGCTGAAGACGTCATCACCGACGTAGACGGCAAGAAGGTCAAGACCATGGGCGACCTCCAAGCCATCATTGCCCAGAAGCGTCCCGGCGACAAGGTGACCGTGAAGTATCTGCGCAACAAGAAGGCCAATACCGTCACGCTGACCCTGAAGAACGAGAAGGGCAACACCAAGGTAGTGAAGAATGCCGACCTCGACGTGCTCGGCGGACAGTTCAGGCCCGTCAGCGACTCGCAGAAGGAACAGCTTAACATCGGCTACGGACTGCAAGTGACCAAGGTCAGCGGAGGCCGTCTGAAAAATGCAGGCGTACCGCAGGGATTCATCATACAGCGCGTCAACGATAAGGCCATGAAGACCATCGACGACCTACAGGCCACCGTCAAGGAAGCCTCCAAGTCGAAGGAACCCGTGCTCTACATCCAGGGCATCTATCCCACAGGCAAGAAAGGCTACTTCGCCGTGCCACTGGAGGACGAATAAAGCGCCAAAACAAGCAAAATAGCCACGGAGAAGAAAATTCGTGGCTATTTTTTTGGCTGTTCCGATTTTTTGTCATATCTTTGCACCGTGACTTAAAACTATACGGCGATGAGACAACTGAAGATTACGAAATCTATCACTAACCGAGAGAGCGAGGCGCTTGACAAATACTTGCAGGAAATCGGCAAGGAAGAGATGATCTCGGTGGAGGAGGAAGTGGAACTGGCGCAGCGCATCCGCAAGGGCGACCGCAAGGCTCTGGAGCGCCTCACCAAGGCCAATCTCCGCTTCGTGGTCTCAGTGGCCAAGCAGTATCAGAACCAGGGACTCTCGCTGCCCGACCTGATCAACGAGGGCAACGTAGGGCTTATCAAGGCCGCCGAGAAGTTCGACGAGACGCGCGGCTTCAAGTTCATCTCCTACGCCGTATGGTGGATTCGGCAGGCCATCCTCCAGGCCATTGCCGAGCAGAGCCGCATCGTCAGGCTGCCCCTCAACCAGGTGGGGTCTGTCAACAAGATTAATAAGGTGCTCTGCAAGTTCGAGCAGGAGCACGAACGGCGACCGTCCGTCGAGGAGATCTCGGAGTCGCTCGACCTGCCTCAGGACAAGGTCGACGAGGCCATGAACGCCAGCAGCCGCCACGTGTCCGTAGACGCCCCTTTCGTCGACGGCGACGACAACTCTCTGCTCGACGTGCTCACCGACGACGATGCCCCCATGGCCGACCGCGCACTGCTCGTGGAGTCGCTCAAGGCCGAAATCAACAAGGCCCTCAAGGTGCTCAACGACCGTGAGCGAGGCGTCATAGAGGCCTTCTACGGCATCAACCAGCCCGAGCTCACCCTCGAGGAGATAGGCACCAAGTTCGGACTCACCCGCGAGCGCGTGCGTCAAATCAAGGAGAAGGCCATTCGCCGACTGCGTACCACCACCAACAACGAGATCCTCAAGACCTACCTGGGATAACGGGAGAAATGCAATAATGAAATAATGTAATAATTAGAAAATTAGATGAAGATACTTAGATACATGATGTTCGCAGCCCTGTTGACGGCATTGCTGCCGCAGACAGCTGGAGCCAAGGGCACCGTCGTGCCCAAGGGCTACCTCTTCGGATTCGTAGCCAACTTCACCGACTCGGTGGTCTACTTCACCGACATCCAGGAGGTGGACAGCATCTGGTACGACAAGCGTTCGCGATTCCTCCTGGGGCGCGACGTCTATGCCAACCAGCTGCGCACCCATTTCGCCGAGCAGATGAACATGCCCCACCGCACGTGCATCGTCTCCTTCGGACTCTCCCGCAAGGATGCTGAGAAGAAACTCATGAAGATGCGCAAGCTCTACACCGGTAAGAATGCCGGAGCCTACGAGATACGCAACCTCAACGAAAACCAGTTCCACTTCACCACCGTCAACGCGTCGGAGTCCGAGGATACGCCCATGACAAAAGCCGAGCGCAAGGCTGCCCGCGAGGAACTCAAGCAGAAGCAGAAAGAGGCCCGACAGAAGCAGAAGCAGGCAGAACGGGAGCGCAAGCAGGCAGAGCAGCAGCGCAAACAGGCCAGGAAGCTGGCGAAGGCCAGCCACGCCAAAAAGGATGCCCCCGCCCCAACGCCCGTCGAATCCACCCTGCCGCCGGCAGAGGTTGAGATGCACGAATAGCGACTATGCCACCACTTCATTTTCTTAGAGCCTTTATTAGTTCTCTGTCTGCTGGTAGCCAGCCGACGCTCTCTAGTTCGTCTATGTTGAGCCACCGCGCAGCCTCGTGCTCCTTCAGCTCCAGGTGTCCGCTCTCCACGTGGCAAAGGTAGCAGTGCATAATCAAGTGGAATTGGGGATAATCCCACTCCACCGTCTCCACTATCCGCGCCACCACGATGTGACCATAGATCAGGACAAAATTGCCGAGGATGCACGGGTCGGGCAGACCACGGGTCACCACGTTGCCGTCGTAGTCACGTGGCTCGTGATGAACGTATAGTACAGGTCCTCGATGTCGCCCACCAGGTGACCCAACAGATAGACGGCCACCATCGGCAGTCCGTAGCCATCGGCGGTCATGTTGCGCTCGTTCTCATACTGCACGCCCAGATACTGGCGGAAGCGTAGAACCTCGCTCGGCACCCATGACTTCTGAACCTCTATCAGCGTAAGTTGCTGCGTGCCGTCGGCCTGACGGACATTGGCAGCAAAGTCGATACGGAACATCGACACGGGTTCCTTTTTGGTGTTGCTATACTCATGAGGGCGCATCTCAACGTTCAGCACCTCCTTCTTCAGCAGGGCCGAGAGGATGGTACGCGCCACACGGTCGTCCTCCATCAGGTACTTGAATACCGCATCGTAGATTGGGTTTGCTACTTCCATTGCCTTTGCTCCTTTCCTTTCTTACTTCTGTTCCATAAAATTAGCGTTTAAGATTAATACGGATGCAAAGATACGAATTTCTTTCCACTCCTCCAAACTTTTGGGGAGATATTTGAAAGAATCGCCCCGAAAGTCCAGAAAGACATCCGGGGCGATTGCTTTATTGATCTACCGACCTCGCTCTTACTCAGCGAAAGGCAGTGCAAGCCACTTCACGTAGCAGAAGTCCTGACGGTGAGGCAGGTTCTTGTTCTTCGGGTACATACGCACGGCACTCTTGTACTGTCCGAACTGCTTGGGAGAGTGGATGGCCTCAAAGGTGTAGTTGTTGCCCTCATGGCCCACCATCTTCAGCGGCTCAACGGAGAACACATGCTCCTCGCCGTTCTTGTCGATGCAGATGTTCACCTTCTCCAATGCGACGGCATCGTCAAGGCCCTGCTCGTTGATGACGTAGCGCAGCGTGTAGTCCGTGCCGGTCATGTGAAGACCTGAAGCGGGGGCAGACGATTCGCAGCTGACCACGCTGATGGCATCCCAGCGCTCAGCCACCGTCTCCTTCCACAGGGCAATCTCCTTGGCCAGGCGGGAGTCGTCCTTGGCCAGCTGGTGGAAGCGCTTGGCCTGCTTCTCGTAGAACTTGGAGTAGTAGTCGTCGAGCTGACGCTTCATGGTGTAGTGAGGCGCAATCTGGGCGATGGAGTTCTTGATGACCTTGATCCAGCCCTTCGAGATGCCCTTCTTGTCCTTATTATAATACAGGGGTATAATCTCATTCTCAAGCAGGCCGTAGATAGTGGCGGCGTCGAGCTGGTCCTGATAGCCCTGGTTCTGATAGGTGCGCTTTTCGGTGAGGGCCCATCCGGCACCCTCGCGATAGCCCTCGAGCCACCAGCCGTCCTTCACGGAGAGGTTGACCACACCGTTCATCTCGGCCTTCTCGCCAGATGTACCGGAAGCCTCGAGGGGACGCGTCGGGGTGTTCATCCAGATGTCTACACCCGATACGAGGCGACGGGCCAGGAGGAAGTCGTAGTCCTCGAGGAAGATAATCTTGCCGAGGAACTCAGGACGCTGCGATATCTCGAAGATACGCTTGATGAGTCCCTGGCCTGCACCGTCGGCAGGGTGAGCCTTACCGGCGAAGAGGAAGATGACGGGATGCTCGGGGTCGTTGACAATCTTGGCCAGGCGAGCCTCGTCGGTGAACAGCAGGTGGGCACGCTTGTAGGTGGCGAAGCGGCGGCAGAATCCGATGACCAGTGCGTTGGGATTCATCTTCTCCAGCAGGCTTACCACGCGTGAGGGGTCGCCCTGGTTCTTCAGCCACGTCTCGCGGAACTGCTCCTTGATGTAGTCGAAGAGTTTCTTCTTCAGGGCCATGCGGGTCTCCCACACCTCCTCGTCGGAGACGTTATAGATACCGTGCCAGATTTCCTCGTTCGACTGGTCGCCCATGAACTTCTCGTCGAAGTACTTGTTGTACACCTTACGCCACTCGGCAGCAGCCCATGTGGGGAAGTGTACGCCATTGGTGACGTAGCCCACGTGGTTCTCCTCGGGGAAGTATCCCTTCCAAATGGGTGCGAACATCTTCTGGCTGACCCAACCGTGCAGCATCGACACGCCGTTGACCTCCTGGCACGTGTTGCAGGCGAAGGTCGACATGCAGAACTTCTCACCGTGGTCGTCGGGATTGGTTCGTCCCATGCCGATGAACTCGTCCCAGGTGATGCCCAGCTTCTGTGGATAGCCACCCATGTACTTGCCGAAGAGTCCCTCGTCGAAGTAGTCGTGGCCGGCGGGAACAGGTGTATGAACGGTGTAGAGGCCTGATGCACGTACCAGCTCGAGAGCCTGATTGAACGTCAGGCCACTCTCGATATAGTCTACCAGACGCTGCAGGTTGCACAGTGCTGCGTGACCCTCGTTGCAGTGGTAGATGTCCTTCTTGATGCCAAACTTCTTCAGCAGCAGCATACCGCCGATACCGAGCAGGATTTCCTGCTTCAGGCGGTTCTCCCAGTCACCGCCATAGAGGCTGTGGGTGATGGGCTTGTCGAAGTCGGAGTTCATCTCGTTGTCGGTGTCGAGCAGATAGAGCTTCACACGGCCCACGTTGACGCGCCAAACGTAGGCGTGTACCATATAGTTAGTGTAGGGGACGTCGATCACCAGGGGATTGCCGTCGCCGTCGAGTTCCTGCTCGATGGGCAGCGAGCCGAAGTTCTGGCTCTCGTAGTTGGCAATCTGCTGTCCGTCCATCGAGAGGCTCTGTGTGAAGTAGCCGAAACGATAGAGGAAGCCCACGGCACACATGTCGACATTAGAGTCGCTGGCCTCCTTGACATAGTCGCCAGCCAGCATTCCCAGACCGCCGGAATAGATCTTCAGGGCCGAGTGGATACCATACTCCATGCAGAAATATGCCACTGAGGGGCGCTTTGAGTCAGGCTTGACATCCATATATTTACGGAACTGGGCATAGACGTCCTTGATGCGCTTCATGAGAGCCTTATCCTTCACAATCTCTTCCTTGCGGTTGAACGTCAGGCGCTCCAACAGCATGACGGGGTTGTGCTTTACATCATGGTAAATCTCAGGGTCAAGGTCGCGGAACAGGTCGCGGGCCTCGAAATTCCATACCCACCACATGTTGTGGGCAATCTCGTCCAGACATTTCAGCTCTTCGGGGAGGTTCGACTTCACAGTCAGCATCTTCCACTGGGGAGCATTTGTGTAATCAGCTTTAATCTTCATCACTTAAAATTTACTATTTAACAATTTATTACTTATTTACAATTTAGCGCTATTCACTTTTCATTCTCTCGCCAGCCTTACGGAGCGCCATGTCGTACGCCTCGTAGTAGAACTTGATAAACTCGCTCCAGAGGGCCTTCTTCGACAGCTCACCGGCCTTCTTCCGGCATTCGTCGACCTGTTTCTGGGTGAAGGCAGAGAACTGTGCCACGGTGTCCTTGATGATGTCGGCCACCTCCGAATAGTTGTAGTCGGTGCGATGAATTACCTTTACGCCATCGGCTATCTCACCGTAACGCCCGAATACGCTGTTGGCCCAGAGGCCGAAGCCTGCCAGGTCGGTGGTGATGCACGGCACGCGGAAGGCCACGGCCTCCAGCGGCGTGTAACCCCACGGCTCGTAGTAGGAGGGATAGATGCAGAGGTCGTTGCCCAGCACGACGTCGTAGTAGGTCATATCGACGATGCCGTCCTTTCCGTCGAGGTAGCAGGGCAGGAAGATGACCTTCACCTGATCCTCCTTGCGGTTGTGCATGTCGTAGTACTTCATCATGCCCAGCACGTTGTCGTGGCTCATGTTGTGCAGCCAGTGGGTCACCTGGGGCACCTCGAGGGGCGTGTCGTAGCTCTTGCCGCTCTTCAGGCGTTCCTGCAAGTCCTTGCGGGGCTCTCCCACCCAACCAGGCACCTCGATGAATGCCACCACCTTCTTCTTCAGCTCACGGTCGCGCAGCAGGCGGTTCATGGCCTCCACGAACACGTCGATGCCTTTGTTGCGGAACTCGTAGCGTCCTGAGGTGGAGATGATGAGCGTGTCGTCGCCAAGCTGCTCACCGAGCAGTGCGTTGGCGATGGAGAGGAGCTTGCGGCGCGCTGCATTGCGCTTGCGGGTGAACTGTGCCGCCTTGGGCACGAAGCTGTCGTCGAAGCCATTGGGCAGCACCACGTCGACGGGCTTGTCGAGCAGCTCCACACACTCCTTGGCAGTGATGTCGCTCACGGTGGTGAAGCAGTCCACGTGGTGGGCCGTCTGCTTCTCTATGGAGTGCTTCGACTGCATGTTGAGCTCACCGGCCATCTGGTCGCCGTTGTAGGCGAAGAGATAGTCGTAGAGGGGCTTCATGTTGCCGGCTATCGAGCGCCCGATACTGGTGGCGTGGGTGGTGAAGATAGTGCCAATCTGTGGTAGCATCTTGTTGATATAAAGAGCCCCCAGGCCGCACATCCACTCGTTGGCGTGATAGATGACCTTTAGATCTGAGATTTGAGACTTGCGATTTGCGGTTTCTTCGTTCTCAAGCCAATGATAGAAGCTCTCCACTACCAGCGCAGCGGCATACGAGAACATCGACGCCTCGTCGTAGTCGCCATAGGCATGCAGCGAGTCTACACCGTAGTTCTCCCACAGCCAGCCGTAGATCTCGTTCTTCTTCTCAAAGAACGGCATGAAGTCAACAAGAATGGCGATTGGCTCTCCGGGCACCGTCCAGCGCCCCACCCTCACGTTAAGTCCGTTTTCCTTTGCCTCACTTTGCCAATCGGCAAAGAGAGACTGCTCTTCCCTGAAATAGGGGCTTTCCTCCTTCGTGTAATTACCGTCCTGACGCTTCCACAAGCCTGGTCCGATAAATATCACTCTATCCTGATGTGCCGCTTGCAGGGTCTTGGCACGTGTCGAAAGGACTGTATAGATTCCACCTACTTTGTTGCATACTTCCCAACTCGATTCGAAAATGTAGTCAGGCTTTAAAAGTCTTTTTACCATCGTTGTAATTATAATGGGTGCAAAGGTACTTAAAAAAATCTAAAAACTATCATGTTTTTAGATATATTTTATATCAAATTGTGATTTTATTGATTTATATTTGGTAACTTTGTAAGCAAAAACGAATTGAGTATGAAGAAGTTGCTATTTTCACTCCTCTTTTGCGCTCTCTGTGCAGGCACTGTGACCGCACAGGGCGACCTTCACTTTAGGGGATACTTTGTCAATAATGATTACGAAGTATACCTGCGCATCAATCTCTACGAACAGAACATCGAGGTGCCCGGGCAGGAACTCTACGGTCAGTTGCCCGGCTATCTGGGCAAGCAGCGCAACTCCTTCTGCTGGGTGATCACCTCGGCAGAGGTAAAGGGCAAGGAGGCCACGCTGCAGCTGATCAACGACTATGGCTCTGAAGACCTCACCGCCACGCTGACGCAGAAGAACGACTCCGTATTCGTGCTTAGGCAGGGGAAAGGGTCGGCGCTGAAGGTACCCAAGAACGGCAAGTGGCAGAAGCTGCCCAAGACGCTTGAATTCAAGCGTAGAAAATAGGTGCCGCAGCTCTGTCTGCGACACCTACTCTATTTGTTGAAGGGGGAGAATGCTTACTTCACCTTCTCCACGATGGCCTTGAAAGCCTCGGGATTGTTGATGGCCAGGTCGGCGAGCACCTTACGGTTAATCTCGATACCTGCCTTGCTAAGCTTGCCCATCAGCACAGAGTAGCTCAAGCCCTCCTGACGTGCGGCTGCATTGATACGCTGGATCCACAGGCTGCGGAAGGCACGCTTCTTGTTACGACGGTCGCGATAGGCATAGGTCAGACCCTTCTCCCAGGTATTCTTTGCTACTGTCCAAACATTCTTACGGGCTCCAAAGTAGCCACGGGTAAGCTTCAAAATTCTCTTGCGCTTTGCGCGTGATGCAACGTGATTGACACTTCTTGGCATAGTTTTCTTACTTCTTTAAATGTTAGACAATAGGGTTAGCGGAGACACAGCAGATCACGAACCTGCTTCATGTTTGAAGGGTCTACGATGGCAGAATGCACCAGATTGCGCTTCTGCTTCTTGGTCTTCTTTGTCAGAATGTGGCTGTGGTAAGCGTGATTTCTCTTAACCTTACCTGTACCGGTGAATGAGAATCTCTTCTTGGCACCGGAATTTGTCTTTACTTTTGGCATTGTTTTTTTAAAATTTAATTGTTATTAATTAAAGCGGTGGCAACGCATATACCGGGCGCAGCGC
>CAMHUC010000096.1 GCA_946188155.1 uncultured bacterium
GCAGGTCGCTGGCGTCGCCCGTAGGAATCACGGTGTCGAAGATCAGCTTGTTGGCCATCGGCGTAAACATGCCGAGCAGCACCACCACGAGGGCGCACACCACAAGCAGCAGGGCATTGGGCCCCGACACCACGCTCCATGTAAAGGCGATGAGGTCTTTCAGGGTGAGGGGCCTCAGGGGCAGCGCCTTGGTAAAGGTGATGGCCTTGGGTTTCAGCTCCTCCTTCATCTCGCGGCGCGACACCTCCTGGATTGTTCCATCTTGCTTCCTATATTGGTATCCCAGTCCGGTCCTGGTAGGCGTGAGGGCCACGAGACGGCCATCGTTGGCATAACCCAGCAGCGGCCCCACGCACTCGCGCCACCACTCGCCAGTCAGAAGAATGTCGCGCATCATGATGCCACGGGGACGGAGAATGCCCGTCAGCTGCTCTTCGGGAGTTAGCAGGTCGTCATCCTCCAGCTCATAGTCGGTAATGCCGAGGGCTTCGAGCACCTGCCGCAGCGCACTCTCGTTGTTCTGCGGTATGACGTGTTTCTGCTGCTGCAGCCCCAGCCGTTGATAGGTCTTCTCGTTCACCTCGGCCATCGCAGCCTTCTCAGCCGCCCGCCGCTTGTTGATTTGGTTGATATATACTGCCATAGTCTATTCACTCTTCATCAGATCCCTGTACATGCCGTCCTGTTCTATGAGCTCTTCGTGGCGACCGCGCTGCAGTATCTTGCCCTGGTCCATCACGATGATCTCGTCGCAGTCGCGGATGGTCGACAGACGGTGGGCCACAATGATCTGCGTGGGTCCCATGCGTCGGATACGGCGCATCACCTCGTCTTCGGTCTTCGGGTCGAGGGCGCTGGTAGCCTCGTCCATAATCAAGATGGCCGGCTCCTTGGCGAGGGCCGTAGCCATCTCTATGCGCTGGCGCTGACCACCTGAGAAGTTCTGTCCGCCTTTCACAATCTTCGTGCCGAAACCTTCAGGGCGGCTTACAATGTCGGCGCGAATCTGTGCATCGTTACAGGCTATCATCATCGTGAAGTCCTCGATAGAGGGATCCCACATGCGGATGTTCTGGGCCACGGTGTCGTCGAAGAGCACCACGTTCTGGTCGATGACGGCCACAGAGTTGGTCAGTTCCTCGTTCGAGATGCTCTCTATAGGTCTGTCGTCGAAAAGGATTTCTCCGCTCCAGGGTTTGTAAAGGCCGCTGATAAGTTTGGCCAGTGTGCTCTTGCCACAGCCCGACGACCCTACGAAGGCCACCGAGTGGCCCGGTTCTATTCTGAGGTTGAAGTCCTCGATGAGCGGGGGCTGCAACGGCGAGTAGCCGAAGGTGACATGCTTCAGTTCCAGCAGTCCGCCCAGCTTGCCCTGTACAACCTCTCCCTCGTTGTCGCGATGGTCTTCGGGATATTTCATCACGTCCTCCACGCGCTCCATCTGCGAGCGCATCTCGACGATGGTCTGCGAGGCGTTCACGATGGCGTTCACCGGCTGCAGGAACGAGCCCATGAATCCCTGGAAAGCCATGAGCATACCCACCGTCAGGTTGCCTTGTAATATCAGATAGGCGCCCAGCACCAGCACCGCCATGTTTACCAGTCCGTTGGCCAGCACGGGCAGCAGAGCCATCTGCGTCTGCTGTTTGTCGGCATTGGCGTTCATGTTGAACTTATGGGCCCAGAGGCCACTCCAGTATTTGAAGAATCCCATCTCAGCACCTGCGGCCTTGATGCTCTCCATATTGTCGATACATGAGATGGTGGCTGAAAAATACTGTCCCTCGCTATGTTCCATCGAACGGATGAGGTTGATGCGCACCTTCGAGAAGTACTTCACGAAACCCAGGTTTACGGCGGCGGCCACGATGCCTATCAGCGTGAGCCAGGTGGAATACGAGAACATCAGCACCAGATAGAGCAGCAGCAGTCCGATGTTGATGACCTGTGGAGCGAGCACATCCACCAGCGAGTGGGTGATTTGCTCGTTCAGGTGCATACGTTGTTGCAGGTCGCCGACGTGCCGCATGGAGAAGAACGACATGGGCAGTCGCAGCAGATGGTAGAGGTATTCGCGGTTACCCTTCAGTGCCAGATGGCCTGCTATGCGCTTGGAGTAGCGCGTCTGAAGCAGAACCACGAAGAACTGGTAGGCGGCCAGCGCTCCCATAGCCAGGAGGAACCACATGGCCCAGTCGGCATTCTTGCCAGATAGTATTTCATCGAGGAAGATACGGGTGAACAGTGGGGCTATCAGGGTGATGAAAGCTGTCATCAGGGCGAACGTGAACGTCAGCCAGAAGGCCTCGCCAGCGCCGCTGAGATTCTTCCTGATATACGAGAGGATGCTCGTCTGCTCGCCTTCCTTCTTGAAATGCTCCGTAGGTTTGAAGGTCAGGCAGATGCCTGTGAAATGCTTGCGGAACTCTTCCATCGGCCACTTCACGGGACCTGAGCCTGGATCATTCAGACAGGCATTGCCCTTCTTGTCGAAACCCCTGAATACCACAAAGTGCTCAAAGTTCCAATGGATGATGGCAGGCTGCGTGCCTTCAAGGGCCTCAGGCTCCATGCGGAAGCCCTTGGCCTCCAGACCATAATTTCTTGCCGCGCGCAGGATGCTTTTTGCTGAAGAGCCGTCGCGGCTTACGCCACAGTCGGCGCGCACCTGTTCCAATGGCAGCCACTTGCCGTAGTGGGCCAAGATCATTGTCAGCGACGCGGCACCACACTCTACGGCCTCCATCTGCATCACCATCGGCACCTTCGCTACTTTCCCCATCAATTATGAATTATGAATTGTGAATTATGAATTGTCAATTTCCTGTGACGGTTTCAAGAGCATTGTCTACCGCCCCGATGAGGACGCGCCAGACTGGTTTCTTCTGGGTGATGATCTGAATATTACACAAAGCACCGTTGCCCACCTTCACGTTCTGGCTCTTCTCACGGCTCCAAACCAGTCCGCCGCCCTCTTGCTCGTCGAGAACCACACGCACCTCATACATAGCCTGTCCATCTGGGATGAACGCTGCTAAAGGATCGAGTTTCACACGTCTGATAATCTCCTGCCGGGTTGTGGGATATTGTTCGATACCGACGACACGTCCGTAGGCATAGCCCCATTTCTCACGCTCCATATTGGCGGGTGTGGCCTGCACCTGCTGTTTTAGTTTCAGTTTTTCGAGGTCGTTGTAGGTCACGTAGCAAAGCATCTCGCGACCTGCCATCTGCTGCGTCTGCGGCAGTAGCCAGGCCACTGGGTCGCCCGCCTTGAAAACCGAGCCGATGGGCAGCGTCGAGATGACCACACCGTCACGCGGAGCAGCCACCATCGTTGTCGACAATGCATTACGTATCTCCATGATGTCGTTGCCGCTTGCTACAGCAGAGCCGTGACTTTGAAGTGTGCGTGCCACGACACCATCATAAGGTACGCTGACAGGTGCAGCCTCTCCGAATGGGAACACCACGCCCTGAGCTGTTACTTTATAATTGATGGTACCGAAGATACACCAGTAGAGTACCACTACTATCAAAGCTACCATCGCCCCGAGTACGAGTTTCAGTCTCGGCGATGCCACACGGGCCATCTCCTCGGCCTCGCTATGGTCGTCGAGTGCCTCTAATGCCTCCTTATTGAATAAGTTCGCCATCTTCAGTATTTACATTTCATACTCTCTCTACCGTGATATGACGGGTGAAGCCAGTCATCTTAAGCACGTCGAAGATATCATCGTTCACGTGTGTCAGCTTCATCTGTCCGCCCAGTGAGCGCACCACGGTACGCATGGTAGACTGGAGAATGCGGAGTCCCGAACTGGCCATATAGTTCAGTTCCGTGCAATCGATCTCCAGGTCAACGCCTTGTTCGAGTGCGGGCTGGATGTCGGTTTCAAACTGTGCAGCGTTCAGTGTGTCGATGCGCTGGCCGGTCTTTACGATGGTCTTACCACCTTCCTTAATAATCTGTGTCATTTTTTTCCTTTTTACTTTTTATTTATATTTTCTTCTTCATTGTCAGTCGGTTTTCCTCTCCCAGGCGCTGGTAGCTCACCTCGTTCATGATGTTCTTGACAATCAGGATACCCATACCGCCCTGTTCGCGGTCCATGGGGTTCACATCGAGGTCGGCATCCTCCTTGGCCGTGGGATCAAACGGCTTGCCATTGTCAGAGAGCACGAAGGTCAGTTCCTGGCCGTCGCTCTCGGCAGTGAGCGTGATGTCGGCCGTTGTTCCTTCGGGATAGGCGTAGAAGATGACGTTGGTCACCATCTCCTCCATAGCCAGTTGCAGTTTCATGGCCACATGCATGTCAAGCTGCAGCTCGTCGCATACACTCTCCATGAACTCCGCCACGCGGTTCAGCTCCTGGTCTTCGTTCTTGAATGTCAGTTGGCATTTCACCTTCTTCTTTCGCGACTCGGCAGAATCGATGCACGCATCATTCTGCTCTCGCTGCTCAATCAGTTCATGTTTCATATTCCTTATGTTTTATAACTGTCGCGGGTTAGTATGTCGCCAGCTTGGCATAAAACTGGCTTACTTCGCGCTCCATGTTCTCCAGCGGAGCCTCGTAGCGCTCGGCCAGCAGGGGTGCCAGCTCGTCTTGCGGCGTGTCCTCCATAAAGGCGCGCAGGATGTCGGTGCCCAGGCGGTTCAGGGTGAATGCTTTCTTCACCTTCCCGCTCTCCTTGTCTTTCATCACGATCACAAAGTGGTCGGCCAGTTCGGCTATGTTTACCTCGTACTTCATGCTTCAGTTCCTTTCTCTAAATGGGCTTTATACATCAGTTTCATCTCCTCTCTGAGCTGGTTTTCATACAGCTGGGGCATCTCGGGATAGCACTCCTCGAAATTGGGGCAACTCAATAGGAACATGCAATCAGGATATTTTACGCACTTCCTGCAAAACTCCTTCACCATCGTGCCCTTCTCCTTGAAATAGGCTATCTTCTCGGCATCAAAGCCATCCTGATCGATATGCCCCACGTGGTGTGAGTCGGTATAGTGCTCGCACTTGGTGATGTAGCCGTCGGGTTGTATCACCACCGAGCCGTCGTTGTCGGCCATGCAGTAGCCGGTTTTTATCATGGGTTCATAGGTGTGACGTCTGAACAGTCCCCATCCTTCCAGCTTGTTTTCTATCAGCCGCATCTTCTCCATCAGCAGCCGGCGTTTGTCGTCATTGCACGCCCCCACACGTTTGGCGTTGTCCTCAAACAAGAGATGCAGGTAAGCACTCAGATGCTTATCATCCTTGAAGCGCTCGTGCAGCTCCTCAGCCAACCGCTCCAGGTCGTCGGCATTATGCATATCTATGTTCATGCGGATGGTCACAGCGATGTCAGCCGCCAGCAGGTGGCCGATGTTCTGCATCACCGTCTCATAGGCATTCACACCTTTATATATAAAGGCCTTCACACGGTTGTAGGTCTGCTCCGTGCCGTCGATGGTGATCTGAACGCTTTTCAGGTTCCACAGGTCGTGCGCCTCCTTTACCGTCTCGGCATCCAGCAGAAAACCGTTGCTGATCATCGTCGAGCTATACTTGACGCCAGCTTCCTTCAGCCGGTTCGCGATGTGGTTGATAACGGGCTTGTTGAAGAGTGGTTCACCACCAAACCACCCGATGCTGACCTCCTCGCCGCCACTGTGCTTGATGATGTATTCGGCCACTTGCTGTGCCGTCTGCTCCGTCATCGGTCTGCGGGCCTGCCCCAGCTCGTAGCAGTAGAAGCAACGGGCGTTGCAGTCGCTGGTGGTCATAACGGTATAGCCCGTGATGTTAGTTTGTTTAGGCGCCATCAATCGGGCCACGTTTCTCAGTTGCAGACTCAGTTGGCAGTCGTCGTGCTCCTCAGGCACCAGGAACCAGTGGCTGATCAGTTCGGGCAGATTGGTGGGGCGTTGTTCAAACACCGCCTGCTCCTCCTGCGACAACAGCACCATCTCTTTGGTCATGTTATGCAGCAGTAGCAGACCGTCGTCAATCGCGGCCTGCACCACGAAGGTCATCAGGCGGTAATTCGCTCCCGCCTGCACCTTCTGTTCGCCCAACAGCTTGAAATAGGGCTTCGCTGGTTCAAATATTGTTTTCATCAATTATTTCAGCGTGATGCACATCAGTGTGAGGTCATCGTTAGGCTCGGCACCAGCACGATGTGCCTCAACGGCAGATTTCAGTTTTTCGATCACCTCATGCGAACTCATATCCTGAGTGTCGGCCATGAGCTCTAAGAGCCTGGCATTGCCCAAGAGCTGCTTCTGTTCGTTCTCCGCTTCGTTCAGGCCATCGGTGTAAACAAGCAGTTGGTGTCCGCGGATGTCTTCAATGGTCTCGCCCTCGAAAGGATCGTCCTCCCAGAGCCCCAGCGGCTGGTTGTCATACTGCATCTTCAGGAACTCTCCATCGATGACAGGCGCGTTGTGTCCGCAGTTGCAGTAGTCGAGACGGCCCGTGTCGAGATGCAGCATGCCGATAAACATGGTGACGAACATGCCTCGGTCGTTGTTCTCGGCCAGCTCATTGTTCATGCGCACGGCGATATCCACAGGCGACAGACCCTCAGTGGCGAGGGTACGGAACAGACGGGCACTCTGCGACATAAACAGCGAGGCAGGCACACCCTTACCTGAGACATCACCCAGACAGAAGTGCAGCCTGCTGCCCTGCAGCACGTAGCCATACAGGTCGCCGCCCACCTCCTTGGCAGGGTTCATCTCGGCGTACATGTCGAGGCCCTCGTACTCGGGGAAGTCGTTGGGCACCATCGACATCTGGATATCCCGCGCGATACGCAGCTCGCTCTCGATGCGCTCCTTGGCAGCAGTTGTCTCCTCCAGCTGGTCGTAGGCTTTAAGCAGTTTCACATGTGCCTCGCCCAGGCGATGTTCTGCGCGGCGACGATACCATGTGTATATAATAAAAAAGGTGGTGAGCAGCGCCAGCGCCACCAAAGTGCCTATCCACCGCTGACGGGAGAGTTCTATCTGCTGCTGGGCTATCTCGGCATCCTTCTGCTGTGTCTGATAGACGGTGGCCAGCTCTGCAGCATCACTTGCTTTCTGCTTCGCGAAGGCCGAATCGAGATGTTCAACAATATATGCTGCTACGGCCAGTGCCGAGTCGCGACGACCGGCCTTGTAGTTCGCCTGAAACTTGTTTAACACATAACCGGTGATGTTCTCAAGCGAGGCATCCATACCAAGTTCTGCAAAGAGCTGTTCAAGTCCAACGTAGGCATCGGCAGCCTCGGCGTAACGCCCGGTTTCCAGTAGGAATGCTGCACCGTCGATTTGCCCTCGTAGGGTTTTCGAACTCTCGGTCTTCTGATAATCTGCGATGGCGCGATTGGCCTTTGCCAGATTTTTCTGACCTATTGCCAACTGAGCATGGGCAAGACAGTTTATTGCTACCATTCTATCCACCACCGATGACGGAACGCCATCCAGTTTCAGAAAGATGGCGAGGACGGAATCCTGCCGGTTGTACCACTTCTCTGCGCTCTCGTAATCGGTTGTTTCCCGATATCTGTCAAAGATGTTAAAGGCGCAGACGTAAACGTTGTGGACAGACTGCCAGACAGGATTTTCCACACTTATCTCCTGAATGGCGTTGAAAGCCAGATCATACGACTTGGCGGCATCATCCTTCATGCCGAGTCCAAACTGGGCATCACCGACACATTGTCTTAGAATCGCTAAATACTTTTTTCCCTTACCCTCTGCGCCATTCATCTTCTCCATCAGAGGAAGCCCAATCCGCAACACACCATCATAGTCTCTTCTTTGATAAAGCACTTCAGCCATGTCACTTACACAAGCAACGTAATAGACGCTGTCCTGAGAAGGGATGGATTCCATGTCTATGACGGTTTTCAGCACCTCCAGAGCATGCACATGGTCCCCTATGTGAGATAAGGCATCTCCTCGAAGATACGCAGACCTCACTGGTGATATGTCGCCCGTCTGCTCCAGACTGTCGCACAATGCCAGTATACGTTTAAAATCCATAGTATTACGAGCTGCATCAATCAGGCTGTCGGCCTCCGATTCCTTTTGTGCCGACGGACTGCTCTTCTCGCACGAGGAGAAGGCAAATGTGAGTGCCATCATTGCCATGAGGGCGATGGCAGCGTACTTTAGGGTATGGAAATTCTTTATCATCAGTGATCTCTTTTTTATCGTTCATATTAACAGACGCAGGGTGTTGCCTTCAATGCTGATATCGCGGCTGAAGTGACGCAGGAAGGAAACAGACAGCTCGTTTTCTGCTTTCGACAGTACAGCCGGATCGATAGGCTGCGGACAACTGACTGCGAAACCCAGTTCTTCGTTCTGTTCGGTGTACGACAGGGTGAGCCTGGTGCCTGGTGCTGTGCCGATGATAATCAGCAGCTCGTCGATGACGTGCATCACGCGTTGGGTCTGCTTGTGCGTCAGGTTATAACGCTGGCAGAACTGTTCCATCTGTGCCACCATAGCGTACAGGTCAGAATGCTCGCTCTCAATGAGGAACGTTGTTTCGTGTATCTGCCGTATGAACTTGCGCGTCAACTCACGCTGCGGATGGTCGAAGAGCTGTTCGGGCGTGCCGTCCTCATAGACCACACCGTCGGCGAAGAACAGCACGCGACTGCTCACCTGCTGAGCAAAGCGCATCTCATGGGTGACCACAATCATCGTCATGCCATCACGGGCCAGCCGTGTCATCACGCCGAGCACTTCGCTCACCATCGTGGGGTCGAGGGCAGAGGTAGGCTCGTCAAAAAGCAGTATCTCGGGCTTCATGGCCAGCGCGCGGGCAATGGCCACACGCTGTTTTTGGCCGCCCGAGAGTTGGTCGGGCATGGCGTCGGCACGTTCTGCCAGTCCTACCATCGCAAGCAGTTCGAGCCCCTGCCGTTCAGCCTCCTGGCGATTCATACCCAGTAGTACGATAGGCGCCATGGTGATATTGTCGAGCACCGACATGCCGTTGAAGAGGTTAAACGACTGGAAAACCATGCCCATCTTCTGGCGAAGCAGGGACACGTCGGCATCAGGTGCCAGCATATCCTGTCCGCCAATGATGATGCTTCCAGCTGTCGGCTGTTCCAATCGGTTCAGACAGCGCAGGAAGGTGCTCTTGCCCGTGCCTGAAGGCCCGATGATGGAGATGACCTCGCCGCGGTGTACGTCGAGGTTGATATCCTGCAGCACGTCGAGTGTGCCGTAGCTCTTTTTCAGGTGGGATATGCGGATGATGGGGGTGTCGTCGGGAGTATCCTGATGCGAGTCCGTAGTCTGTATGGCAGAATGGCGGCCTGACTGCCGACGATAGGCCAGCCATGCGCCAGCGCCAGACACGATAACCAGTAGGGCAACCCAGAACCATGGCGAGTGCTCTTGGGGCTTGGGAGAAGATATGAGGTCGGCAAGTGTCTCTCCCTTCCTGGTGATGACCACTGAGTGGGAGTCGACGTATCCGTTGGAGAAGAGTACCTGTTTCTTGCGCTCCTCAGTGGCACTGATGCCTCCCATGGCCATATCGGCCTTGCCCGTCTGCACGGCGGGAATCTGCGAGGCAAAGTCCATCGTCAGGTATTCTATGCGCCAGCCGCGCCGGTTGGCCCATTCTGTCAGGTAGTTGATCTCCAAGCCTGACGGCTTGCCGTAGCTGATGAAGTTAAACGGTGGAATCGACGGGAAGACGGCCACGTGCAACAACCGTCCCTTGCCCGTCTGCTGTGGCACGGGGACAGCCGATGGATCGTCGGCATTGCGCCAGCGGTCAAGTATCTCCTGATAAGTACCGTCTGCACGGATCTCGGCCAGATAGCTGTTGAAGTCCTGCTGCAAATCCGTATTGTCCAGACGGAAGCAGGCTGCAAGGGGTATCGACGGCAGGCCGGCATTCACAAAGTTGTATTTCGACGACAGCTTCTTGTCAAACATGAAGGTCAGGCTCTCGTCGACAGCAGCATCCACCTTGCCCTTGTCAAGGGCAGCCATGATGTCGGTCGTCGTGCTGAGGCGTAGTATCTCGGCATGGGGAGCATTCTTGCTGACAGCCAGGTCCTGGATAGCACCGAGAATCACGGCAATCCGCAGATTGTTCAACTGGTTGATCGGCAAAATAGTATCGGCTGCAGATGCCTCCGACATATCCGATGCCGCATCGGCATGCTGCGACGGCTGATAGCCTGCCATTCCCAGCAATACCAGCAACATCGCCACCACACCAGCCTTCATGCGCTTTCGCTGCACCAAGGCCTTCAGCAGCAGTCCGATGAGCCAAGCCACGAGGAAATAGATGATGGCCGTGACGAGGAGCGGGAAGAAAGCGTCGAACGTGCGCGCACGAATCAGATCAGAGGCACGCGTCATGTCCATGACTGCCACATAGCCCACGATGCTCGTGCCCTTCAGCAGGCTCACCACCTCGCCCTGATAGACGGGCATCACCGCTCTGATGACTTGTGGCATCACTATCCTGAAGAAGGTCTGCCGCTGCGAATAGCCTAAGGCGAGACCAGCCTCGGTCTGTCCGCGGTCGATGCCCTGTATCGTGGTGCGCAACATCTCGCTGATATAGGCTGCCGTATTCATGGCGAAGGTCACGATGGCCACCACGATGCCCGTGGCTTCCATCGGTGCCATAATCACATAGTACATCAGCATGAGTAGCACCAGCACGGGCGTACCGCGCATCAGGTCGATATACACGCTGGCCGTGCGTCGCAGCCACGCCCGCCGGCTCATGCGCATCCAGCATACCAGTCCTCCCAGCAGCGTGCCTAACAGCACGGCGAAGAGCGTGATGAGCAGCGTTACCTGCAGACCGTCAAGTATCATCCTGTAACGGTCCTCTGCTATCAGGTTGTTCATGAAACTCTCTACCACGCTGTCAATAAAACTCATCACCATCATCTGTTC
>CAMHUC010000097.1 GCA_946188155.1 uncultured bacterium
ACACATGAGACAAAACGAAAAACTGCCAATAAATTTGGTTTTTCACATACTTATTCGTACCTTTGCATCGCTAAAGACATAGAAAGATGATACGCAGACTGACATTGACAATGATGATAGCCCTGATGGGGCTGGCAGGCCTCTGGGCAGCAGGCGTCAGAGAAGTGACGTGGGACAAGTACAGCCTGATGATCGACGGGCGTCGCGTCTGTCCGGTGATGGGCGAGGTACACTACTCCCGCATCCCTGCCGGGGAGTGGGCCGGCGAGGTCCGTAAGATGAAAGAAGGCGGGGTGACGATGATAGCCACCTACGTGTTCTGGAACCACGTGGAGGAGCAGGAAGGCATCTTCCGCTGGGACGGCCAGCGCAATCTGAGGCAGTTCATCGAGGTGTGCCGTGCCGAGCAGCTGCCCGTGGTGCTGCGCATCGGCCCCTTCTGCCACGGCGAGGTGCGCAACGGCGGCATACCCGACTGGATTTTCACCAAGGGCTGCAAGTCTCGTTCGCAGGATCCCGTGTTCCTGTCGTATGTCGAAAGGCTCTACCGTCAGATCTTCACCCAGGTGCAGGGCCTGCAGTGGAAAGACGGTGGCCCGGTGATAGCGGCCCAGTTCGACAATGAGTACCGAGGCTCTGGCGACTATCTGATGGCCTTGAAGCGGATGGCCCTCGGCATCGGCTTCGACCTGCCCTTCTACACCCGCACCGGATGGCCCGAGCTGTCGAAGCCCGTTGCCTTCGGCGAGATGGTGCCCCTCTACGGCGACTATGCCGACGGATTCTGGGAGCGGAGCCTCGCAGAGACGGCCGGCAACTACTACAAGGCTTTCAACTTCAGGGCGTTCCGGCGGTCGACGGCCATTGCCACCGAGCAGCTTGGAGAGCAACGGGAGCAGACCGGCGATGGCGAGGAGCAATACCCCTACTTCACCTGCGAGCTGGGCGGCGGCATGATGACAGCCTACCACCGCCGGCCCTACCTCTACCCCGAGGATGCCTACTCGATGGCCCTGGTGAAGCTGGGCAGCGGGTCGAACCTGCTGGGATACTATATGTACCACGGGGGCACCAACCCCGAGGGCCGCACGTGGCTCAACGAGATGCAGCGCACCGTGGCCACCAACTACAACGACATGCCGGTGAAGAACTACGACTTCCAGGCGCCCCTCGGCGAGTTCGGACAGCGCAGTCCCCACTACTACAGCCTGCGCAAGCTCCACCTGTTCCTCGAGGACTACGGCGAACTGCTGGCCCCGATGGAGGCACATTTTCCCGCCCCGCAAGACATCGCCAAGGGCGACGACTCCCAACTGAGATGGGCCTATCGTCAGAAGGACGGCAGCGCCTTCATCTTCATCAACAACTACGAGCGCCTGCAGCGCCTGACAGCCAAGCGGGACGTGCAACTGGAGGTCTGCGGTGTCAGGCTGCCGCGACTGACCATCCCTGCCGGAGCGATGTGCATCCTGCCCGTCAACATCGACGGCATCCGCTACGCCACCGCCCAGATCGTCGCCAAGCGCGACGGTCGCATCTATCTCGAGCAGATCGACGGCATCCCCACCACGATAGCCCTCGCCGACGGGAAGACACTGCGCAACGTGAAGCCCAAGGGGACGGCGAAGCCCGTCTGCAATAACATCTACCTGCTGACGAGCGATGAGGCAGCCCGCCTGTTCCTGCCCGCTGCCCCGACAAGAGACAGCAGCCAGACAGTCGCCTATCAGAAGGTGAAAGAGGCCGGGGCACTGCGCACCATCACCATCGGCGTACACAAAGTGGCCGAGGAGCCCACCGACGAGGACTTCGCCGAGGCCGCCGTCTATCGCATCGCCGTGCCCCAGGACCCGACAATCCGTCACCGTCTGCTCCGCATCCATTATCAGGGCGACTGCGCCCGGCTCTATGCCGACGGCAGGCTGATAGCCGACAACTTCTACAACGGTCGCCCGATGCTCTACGGCCTCTGGCGACTGCCCGAGGGCTGCACCGAGCTGGAACTGCGCATCCTGCCCCTTCAGCCGGATGCCCCCATCTACCTGCCCCGTGAGGCCGACAGGACGCCCGGCGAGCGCGTAGGCCTCATCGAGACCACCACCGAAGGACTATAGCAAACGCCAAAGATTATGAACCAATACAGCAAGAGATTTCTCTATTTCATCTGCGCCGTCTCGGCCATGGGTGGCCTGCTCTTCGGCTACGACTGGGTGGTGATAGGCGGTGCCAAGCCCTTCTACGAGCAGTATTTCGGCATCAGCCAGTCGCCGCTGATGCAGGGCGTGGCCATGACCACGGCCCTGATAGGCTGCCTGGCGGGCGCGATGGTGGCAGGCGCCGCTGCCGACAAGTTGGGGCGGAAGCCACTGCTGACGACGGCCGCCGTGCTGTTCACGGTGTCGGCCGTCGCCACCGGCCTGTTCAACGACTTCACCTTATTTAATATAGCCCGCTTCATCGGCGGCATAGGCATCGGCGTGGCCTCGGCACTGGCTCCGATGTACATCGCCGAGGTGAGCCCGGCCGACATCCGCGGGCGCATGGTCAGTCTGAACCAGATGACCATCGTGCTGGGCATCCTGTCGGCACAGATTGTCAATCTGCTCGTGGCCCGCGACACATCGTCGGCAGTCGGTCAGGCCTGGAACCTGGAGTGGGGCTGGCGCTGGATGTTCTGGGCCGAGACGCTGCCTGCCGCCCTGTTCCTGCTGATGAGCTTCTTCATCCCCGAGAGCCCCGTATTCCTACGGATGAAGTCTGCTGCGCCGCAGCATTCGGCAGGCGAGGCAGGCCTCCGGGAGCTGCGCGAGGCCAAGTACAGCCGTGTGCTGCTGCTAGGCCTCTTCATCGCCGTGTTCCAGCAGTGGTGCGGCACAAACGTCATCTTCAACTATGCCCAGGAGATCTTCGTCGGCGCGGGATTCGACGTCGACGGCATGTTCATCAACATCGTCATCACCGGCATCGCCAACGTGGTCTTTACGTTCGTGGCCCTCTACACCATCGAGAAATGGGGCCGCCGCACGCTGATGCTCATCGGCGCCGGGGGGCTGGGGCTGATCTACCTGACCCTGGGCACCTGCTACTTCCTCGGCCTGACGGGCGTGGCGATGGTGGCCCTCGTGGTGGCAGCCATCTCGGTCTACGCCATGACCTTGGGGCCCGTCACGTGGACGCTGCTGGCCGAGATATTCCCCCACCGCATCCGAGGCATCGCCATGGCCACCTGTACCTTTGCCCTCTGGGTGGGCTGCTGCACGCTGACCTTCTCGTTCCCCTCGATGAACGCAGCCTTAGGCAGCAGCGGCACGTTCTGGATCTACAGCGCCATCTGCCTCTGCGCCTTCGTATTCCTGTGGCGCCGCTGTCCGGAGACGAAGGGCAAGAGTCTTGAACAACTTGAACAGGAAATCATCAAACAATAACCGATATGGTAAAAGCATGGAGAGAGCTGGTAACGATACCAACCTATGAGACGGGTAAGCCGGAGAAAAGTCCGATGTTCCTCGAGAAGCGTGTCTATCAGGGATCGTCGGGAGTGGTCTACCCCTACCCTGTCGTCGAGAGCATCTCCGACGAGAAAGTCGACAAGCAGTGGCAAGCGGTCTATCTGGAGAACGAATACATCAAGGTGATGATACTGCCCGAACTGGGCGGCCGCATCCAGATGGCCTACGAGAAGATCAGGCAGCGCCACTTCGTGTACTACAACCACGTCGTCAAGCCTGCCCTCGTGGGGCTGACGGGGCCGTGGATCAGCGGAGGCATCGAGTTCAACTGGCCCCAGCACCACCGTCCGAGCACCTATCAGCCCGTAGACTGCAGCATCGTGGAGAATGAGGACGGGTCGGTGACAGTATGGGTGAACGAGATGGAGCAGATGTTCCACCAGAAGGGCATGGCAGGCTTCACCCTGCACCCCGGCCGTGCCTACCTGGAGATCAAGGGGCGCGTCAGCAACCGCACGAACCTGCCTCAGACCTTCCTGTGGTGGGCCAATCCCGCCGTAGAGGTGAACGATCAGTACCAGAGCGTCTTCCCCCCCGACGTCAACGCGGTGTTCGACCACGGCAAGCGCGCCGTGTCATCGTTCCCCATCGCCACGGGAACCTATTACAAGATGGACTACTCGGCCGGTGTGGACATCTCCAACTACAGGAACATCAAGGTGCCGACGAGCTACATGGCCGTCAACTCCAAGTACGACTTCGTGGGCGGCTACGAGAACGACAGCGCGTCAGGCATGCTGCACGTGGCCTCCCACCACCTGTCGCCCGGCAAGAAGCAGTGGACATGGGGCAACGGCGACTTCGGCCGCGCCTGGGACCGCAACCTGACCGACGAGGCCACGGCCGAGGAGCGCGTGGCGCACAACATCGGCGGCGGCTTCCGGCCCTACATAGAACTGATGGCAGGGGTATACACCGAGAACCAGCCCGACTTCAGCTGGCTGATGCCCTACGAGGAGAAGCAGTTCACCCAGTACTTCATGCCCTACCGCGAGATCGGCATCGTGAAGCAGGCCTCCAAGGACTTCATCATGAACATCGAGGAAGCCGGCAAGGGCAAGGTGCGCTTCAAGGTGATGGCCACCTCGAGGCAGACGGTGAGAATCACGCTCGGCGGCGGCGGCGACGAATACTATTATTATAAGGTGTTGACGCTGTCGCCCGACAGGATACTCGACGAGACGGTCTATACAGGCGAGGAGACTCTGAGCGACCTCCACCTGACGATAGACCGTGCAGAGCAGCCGCGCCGCTGCCCGCTGCTGGAATGGCATGCCGAGGCCGACGAGATACGCCCGATTCCCGATGCTGCCGAGGCACCCCTATCGCCACAGGCCACGAAGACCATCGACCAGCTCTATCTGACGGGCCTCCACCTGGAGCAGTACCGCCACGCCACCTGGTCGGCACTCGACTACTACGAGGAGGCCCTCCGACGCGACCCGCTCGACTACCGCTGCAACACCCAGACGGGACTCTGGTATCTGCGCCGCGCCCGTTTCGACAAGGCACTGGGCTACCTGCAGACGGCCGTCAAGGTGATTAAGAAGCGCAATCCCAACCCCTACGACGGCGAGGCCCTGTTCTATCTGGGCATCGCCTACCGATTCCTGGGCATGACGGAGCAGGCCTACGACAGCTTCTGGAAGGCATCGTGGAACAAGGCCTGGGCCGACGCCGCCTACTACGAGGCCGCCTGCATCAGCATGGCCGACGAGCGCTGGGAGGATGCCCTCGACGAGCTGGAGCGGTCGCTCATCAGCAACAGCCGCAACCACCAGGCCCGTGCCATGAAGGCCGTTGTGCTGCGCAAGCAGGGACGCACCGACGAGGCCCTGGCCTGGATAAGGGAGTCGTATGAGACAGACCCCTTCAACTACGTCTGCATGGTGGAGGAACACCTGCTCGGCGGCAGCGAGGAGCCGCTGGAGCGAATGGCCACGCTGATGCACGGCAACATCCAGAACTACCACGAGGCGGCACTCGACTACGCCCATGCCGCACTCAGCAGCGAGGTGAAGCTCGTGCTCGAATATGCCATCGGCAAGGGTGTCGAGCCCACGCCGCTGACCTACTACTACCTCGCCTACTACGGCACCCCCTCCGACAGGCATTACCTGCAGCAGGCAGCAGAGGCCGACCCCGCCTACTGCTTCCCCAACCGCCTGGAGGATGCCTGCATGCTCCGCGCCATCGCCGAGATGCCCTCCGCCCCCGTCGGCTATACGCCCTACTATCTGGGCTGTCTCTACTACGACAAGCGACAGTACGACCTCGCCATAGCCTACTGGGAGCAGGCAACGGAGGCAAAGCCCGACTTCCCCACAGCCTGGCGCTGCCTGGCGCTGGCACGCTTCAACAAGCAGGGCCGCCAGGAGGAAGCCCTCCAGTGCATGGAGAAAGCCTTCAGCCTGGCCCCGACGGACAGCCGTATGCTCATGGAGCTCGACCAGCTCTACAAGCGGCTGCAGAAGCCCCACGCCGAGCGGCTGGCCTTCATGCAGCAGTACCCGCAGCTGATAGCCCGGCGCGACGACCTGGTGCTCGAGGAGATCACCCTGCTCAACCAGCTGGGGCACCACGAGGAGGCCATGCAGCGGCTCGACGCCCACCGGTTCCACCCCTGGGAGGGTGGCGAAGGCAAGGTGTCCAGCCAATACCAGGCATGCCGCGTGGAGCTGGCCAAGAAGGCCATCGCCGCCAGGCGCTATGAGGAGGCCATCCGTCTGCTCAGCGAGTGCCTCGACTATCCGCCCCACCTGGGCGAGGGCAAGCTCTACGGCGCCCAGGAGAACGACTTCTACTACTACCTGGGCTGTGCCTACGACGCAATGGGCCAGACCGCCGAGGCCCGCCGCTGCTGGGAGAAGGCCACGCTGGGCCCCCAGGAGCCAGCCGCCGCCATGTACTACAACGACGCCAAGCCCAACAAGATATACTATCAGGGGCTGGCCCTGCTGAAACTCGGGCGCACCGACGAGGCCAACGGCCGCTTCTACCGCCTGGTGAACTACGGCCGTCAGCACATCTTCGAGCCGCAGGTGATGGACTACTTCGCCGTCTCGCTGCCCGACCTGCTCATCTGGGACGACAGCCTCGACGCGAAGAACCGCATCCACTGTCTCTATATGCTGGCCCTGGGCTACCGCGGACTGGGCGACAGGGAGCGCAGCGAGCACTATCTCGGCGAGGTGGAGAAGCTTGACATCAACCACTACGGCATCCAGGAGCTGCGCTCCGGCGACCTCTGATGGAGAAGGACATCGGCCGTCGCTACGAGCGCTACCTGAAGCTGCAGCGCAACATGTCGGGCAACACGCTCGACGCCTACCGCCGCGACCTGCGCAAGCTGCTCCACTATCTGGAGCAGGAGCAGAAGGACGTGCGCGAGGTGACACTCGACGACCTGGAGCACTTCTCCGCCAGTCTGCACGACATCGGCATCGGCCCCCGCTCGCAGTGCCGCATACTGAGCGGCGTGAGGAGCTTCTTCCGCTTCCTACAGCTCGACGGCTACCGCGACGACGACCCTTCAGAGCTGCTGGAGTCGCCACAGATAGGGGACCACCTGCCCGAGGTACTGTCTACCGAGGAGGTAGACCAGCTGGAGGCCTCGATAGATCTCAGCAAATGGGAGGGCCACCGCAACCGTGCCATCATCGAGGTACTCTTCTCCTGCGGACTGCGTGTCAGCGAGCTCGTCAGCCTGAAGCTCTCCGACCTCTACCTCGACGAGGAGTTCGTCCGCGTGATGGGCAAAGGCTCGAAGGAGCGGCTGGTGCCCATCTCCAGGAAGGCCATCCGCGAGCTGACCTTCTGGTTCGACGACCGGCAGCAGATGAACATCAAGGCAGGCGAGGAGGACTACGTGTTCCTGAACCGTCGCGGCGCCCACCTGACGCGCACCATGATCCTCATCATGATCAAACGGCAGGCCCAGGAGGCAGGTATCCAGAAGACCATCTCGCCCCACACGCTGCGCCACTCCTTCGCCACCGCCCTGCTCGAAGGGGGCGCCGACCTTCGCTTCATCCAGGCCCTGCTGGGCCATGAGGACATCGGCACCACGGAGATCTACACCCACATCGACACCTCCACCCTGCGCCGCGAGATACTGGAGCACCACCCGAGAAACATTTCAATTCATAATACATAACTCAAGTTTCCCACCTTATGTTAAGAACAACGAATTAAGACGAATTACACGAATTACACGAATGAAACCTGATGTTTTACAAATTACACGCGCTCGGCTCTGCCGCTTGCTACCGAAGGGACGCAAGAATTTGCTACGCACAGGCAGTCGCCACCTGCGGCGAAAATCTGTGAAATTAGTTATAATTCGTACAATTCGTGAGATTCGTCTTCGCTCGAGCTCTGCTCGCTTGCTACGGGTAGGCGCGACAGCGGGAATGGGGACGCAAGAATTCGTTGTTGAAAAGAAAAGGGTGGGAAAGTTCAACACATAATTCAGTATGGCGGCAGCAAATTCTTCATTCTTCATTCTTCATTCTTCATTTTTATTCGTACCTTTGCAGCGTCAATAGCAAAAAGCAAGCCGATGGAGAAAAAGAAATACAACCGTTCGTTTGCCACGCGCCTGTCGCAGTGGGTCATTCTGGTGCTACTCATCATGATGGGCGCCCTGTCAGTACTGGTGTACTATTTACAGGAGAGCATCGTGGTGGAACTCAGTGCCCTCAGCTTCCACGGCAGCATGAGAAGCACTGAGAAGAGCATCATCAACGTGATGTCGAACGTCAGCACAGCCGTGGACAACAACGTCGCCGACATAGAGCGCCACCTGGGCCAGGCTGCAGAACTACGCACCATCGCGCAGCGCATCGAGACGCAGAACCCGCGCATCAGCAGATGCAGCATCAACTACGACCTGAAGGACGTCGCCCGCGACACGGCCTACTGGTCGAGGCCCTTCATCGACAGCACCGGCGCCAAGGCCCCCACGGTGGCCTACAGGCATCCCCTGCGCAACAATCGGGCGGAGGTGGTGGCCATGCTGGAAGCCAACCTCTCGCTCGACTTCCTGTCCGAACTTCTGACCGAGCAGGACCACATCCTGGAGCAGGAAGCCTGGGTGGTGACGGACAAGAGTGTCGGCTTCCGCAGCTCTATCATACTGAACGACGGCACCCCACTGACCCATCGCGACCCGAGGCGCATCATGAAGGGCAACTTCTTCCAGCACATGAAGGACTACGAAGAGCAGGGGCTGGCCGAGAAAACCATACAGGCGATGAAGGAGGGCCAGACAAGCCAGGGGGAGACGGAACGTGTGCTGCTGGTGAACCGCAAGCAGACCTACCTCTTCTATACCCCGGTGATAGGCACCGACTGGATACTCACCGTGGTGTGCCCCAGGACAAGCATCGACTACTTCGCCATGGCCACAGGCCTGTTGATGCTGGTCATCATCTCCTTCGTGGTGCTCATCACCTTCCTGGTGTGCTACCTCACCATCAAGCGCGGCACCAGGCCCCTGAAACTGCTGGCCACCACGGCCGACCGGGTGGCGCAGGGACAGTTTGACACGCCACTGCCATCGCTGAAGCACCGCGACGAGATATGCCAGCTGCGCGACTCGTTTGAGAACATGCAGCACTCGCTGACCGAGTACGTGGAGGAGCTGAAGTCCACCACCGCCGCCAAGGCCTCCATCGAGAACGAGCTGAAGATAGCCCACGACATACAGATGTCGATGCTGCCCAAGACCTATCCGGCCTTCCCTGAGCGTACGGACATCGACATCTACGGCCAGGTGGACCCCGCTAAGGCCGTGGGCGGCGACCTCTACGACTTCTTCATCCGCGACGAACGGCTGTTCTTCTGCATCGGCGACGTGTCGGGCAAGGGCGTTCCGGCCTCGCTGGTGATGGCCGTCACCCGCTCGCTGTTCCGCAACATCGCTGCCCATACGGCAGAGCCCCAAAAGATGGTGACGGGCATCAACGAGTCGCTCAGCAGCAACAATGATACCGGCATGTTCGTCACACTCTTCGTTGGCGCGCTCGACCTGGCCACAGGACAGCTGGACTACTCGAATGCCGGCCACGACATGCCGCTACTCATCGCCGACGGCGAGGTGACCGTGCTGGACTGCGACCCCAACATCCCCGCAGGCGTACTGCCGGGATGGGACTTCACCCTGCAGCACGCCCAGCTCAGGCCGGGCAACACCCTCTTCCTCTACACCGACGGGCTGAACGAGGCCGAGAACGCCAACCACGGGCAGTTCGGCCTCGAAACCATCATTCAGACGGCCAGGGCGGCAAGCCCACGGCCCGAAGAACTCATCGGCGCCATGACGCAGGCCGTAGAGCAATTCGTCAACCATGCCGAGCAGAGCGACGACCTGACGATGCTCGCCATACAGAAGAAATAAGAACCCAAAAGACAGAAGAGATGGCAGAAGATATTAATACGAATGAAGTGCTGGCGCTGACGTTAGGAACACTCCTGATCATCTACGCCTCGGTAGTGATTCCAGTGTACGGATACTATCGCCGACGGCTGAAGGGCCTGGCCTTGGGATGCCTGCTGCAGCCCGTGGCCTGTGGCATAGTCATTGTACTGCTCTTCGGGGGGCTCGGCGTCATGTCCGACTACCGCATCAACAAGGAACGCAAGGCGGCCATGGTGACCGTCAGGAGCACTGAGGCAGGCACCTACGGCACCGACACCATCACCTGGCATCTGAAGCCCGACGAGGAGTGCCTCGTGGACTATAAGATACACAAGAAACAAGAGTATGACAGCGAAGACAGCCTCTATGTAGACGACGAGACCGACCGCTTCGACGTCATCCGGCTCGACAGCCTCAAGGATGCCGTCTGCGTGGAGGACAGGCTCATCGTGCGCTTCGACCTGAAGAACCAGCGGGTGACGGCCACCGACTTCGATGAGCCAGCCGAGGTGGTCGGCGTGGACTGGGAAAAGGTGAAGGCGTTTTTTCATTAGAAAAGATGTAGTTTTTTCGCCTTTGCTGCGTCTAATTAAGAAAAAAGCAGTAATTTTGCACCCAAATAATTAACAGTAACCATAATTAAGATGATGAAGAGATTCCTCACAGCCCTCTTGCTGACGATAGCCAGTACCATGGGAATGATGGCGCAGATGGAGATGCCGGCAGTGCCCGTAGACCCCGACGTGCGCATCGGAAAACTTGACAACGGACTAACCTATTACATCCGCCACAACAACTGGCCCGAGCAGCGGGCCGAGTTCTACATTGCCCAGCGCGTGGGCTCCATCCAGGAGAACGACGACCAGCGCGGACTGGCCCACTTCCTGGAGCACATGGCCTTCAACGGCTCGAAGCACTTCAAGGGCAACGAGCTGAT
>CAMHUC010000098.1 GCA_946188155.1 uncultured bacterium
CACGTAGAGATACACCGTGCCCAGGATGGTCAGGCCGCTGCCGCCAGCTGTGCTGTTAAGGAACGTGAAGTTCGCGTCGGCGTAGTAATATGTCGTGGTACCTGCCGTGCCAACTGTGGTCCCCTTAAGGCCCCCGGGAGGCAGCGCCCTCCATTGGTCCCGGCTGGTATTCGTCTGCAGACAGACCTGTTCCAATTCGTCCTGCGTAGGCTGTTTCATATTGAGGGCGATGGTCTGCACACTGGCGCTGGCAGCGCCTGCCGCGCCGCCTCTGCCGCCATGGGTGGATATGGTTACACCACCGCCGCTTGTTCTTTCTTCGGCTGTTTTAACCCAACTGGCGTTATTGGTATCACAAAGGCCATTTTCAACATTGGCTTTAGTCACCCCTGCGATACCACCGTCGGCGGCAAAAGAGCCGTCACCATTCTGACCGCCGCCGCCGCCTTCTGCAAAGAGTTGGAAGAACCCATACGCTGCCCAGGTATGCGAGCCTTTGGAGCCGCCGCCACCGCCGCCGCCACCGCCGCCTCCGGTACCGATGCCGTTGGCAGCTCCGCCGCCGCCACCGGCACCGCCACCGCCACCGCCGGGGAAACTGTAATCATTAGCTCCAACTAACAAATAGCTCTTGCCGGCACTGCCGGCAGTACCGGCAGTGCCGGCTTTGCTGCCGCCCGTAGCATTCACCGTGATGTCATTGGTTGCATAAAGGGCGCCCATGTCATCAGCGGTCAGACCAGCACTACCGGCACTGCCAGCCACGCCAGGTTCAACCCATTTCTTATAATAAATTTCGCTTTCAGGGGCGCTGCCGCCGGCACCGCCAGTGCCGCCACGTGTGCCAATGCCTGCGGCGGCACCGCCGCCACCGTTGCCGCCGGTACCACCGCCGCCAACCCATGCCGCGTCTTCTTTAGAACTGTACGATGCGTTATGGCCATTCGTGCCATTGCCGCCACCCGCAGCATTGCCGCCCGTGGCCTTCACTGCGCCCTTGCCGAGGAGGTAGAGCGAGTGGCCCGCCGCCAGCTCAACGCCCGCGCCGGCACCCGTCTGTCCGTCAGCATCGGCTCCCGCGCAGGTGACGGTCACGCCCTGGGGCACGTAGAGATACACCGTGCCCTGGATGGTCAGGCCGCTGCCGCCAGCCGTGCTGTTAGTGAACGTGAGGTTCGCGTCGGCGTAATAGTACCTCGTGGCACCTGCCGTGCCGAGCGTCTTTCCCGCCGTGGAACCCGCATTAAGCTGAGTCCAGTCTGCAGCCGTGGTATTCGTCAGAGCATAGACCTCCTCCCAGTTGGCTTGCGCCCGCGTCCCCTGCACCACGGCGCAGAGCAGGGTGAGCGTCAGAAATAATAGTTTGCTTCTCATATTGTATCTATTTTATTTGTTGCTTATTGATTGTCACTAAAAACCGCTGCGGCCTCCCTTGGACATCTCCAAGAAAAGCCGTAAATCTACACGCCCGCGCGGGCAGTACATAAAGGTGGGGCTATCGTAGGTGGATACCTGTGAGGCATATAAGTTAAGTGTTGTATTGAGTTTCTGCGTTTTATAGCTCCACGCCGCCCTCGCTGGGCGTGCGGGACTGGAAGGTGGTCTTGCCGCCAGCATTGGTAATGAGGAAGTCGGTCTGCGTGATGATGTCCATACCCAGCAACAGGTCGTAATCATCAATGTCTGAGCAATAGACTTCATGCTCGGTAATAAGTTCGCCGTTAGAAAGACCGATATGTACCATAAAATAATAGAGAGGGGGCAACTGGCCATCCTCCATATCCACCGGCGGCATGACTATGGCATGAGACACGATGGCTTCAGCCGTTCCTGTGTACTCCTGTTTGAATTTGCCCATTGAAGAATCCTTTTGGAAGTTTAACAATGCGATGTTGCTTGTATTCAGGCCTCGGACTGCCTGGCTTCGCACGGTAAATGCCGCAACGGACTTTCTCGCCTGGACTTAGCTCACGCTGCAAGGACTTGGTGATGTGGAAATCCTCCCACTTCGGGTTCTTCAAGTCTACCATAATTCGAATTATTTTGTTATAACGGGTGCAAAGGTACAAAAAGTTTTTGGAATTACGAGCAGTTTGTGCTTTAAAAGTGTGAAAAGGCGGGCGAAGCGACGGAATCTTGCAAGGATAGGCAACGAGCGTGGTCACATTACCTGCATCCTTGTACACAGGAAAATCGATTTATAGGTTGTAACGTTGTTACATCGCCGATGTACAAAGGGCGTGCAACCTGTTTCAGAGGTTGTAAGGTTGCTACAAGGTTGTAACATGCCGTTCCACGATTGTAGCGTGCCTCTCCTCGATTGTAGCGTGGCGCTCCACGGTTGTCAGAGGGCTGTTAACGGCTCGATTTACTAGTAAATTCAGTGAAAGATGGCCTTCTAACATCGGTCAGGAGCCTTCTGCCGTATGGCATCAGGCTCCGCAGCACTGTAAGTAGTCATCCAAAAACCATGCCGACATGCCTGCTGCGAGACAGGAAAATGTTACAACCTTGTTACAACCTTACAACCTGCAAAACAGGTTGCACGCCCTTTGTGGCAGGGCGATGTAACAACGTTACAACCTATAATTCAAAAAACTGTATGTAGGCTACAGTCGGTGCTACTTCCGAAAGATGAGTTAAACTTTGTTCTTTTCTGTGAAAAGCGGATAAATTAGAGCGGCAAAATGAGTCGGTCCTGATGAATATTGGAGAAAGATGAGTAACTTTGTGGCTGAATTTAGGATGTTATGACGATAGACTTGTATATCAACGAAGCGAACGACTACGCACGGGACATCGGTGCGCCCGTGCTGCATCCCCACGTCTCGGTGATACACTACGACGAGGCGGGGGAGATACGCCACACGCTGAACCGCACCGGCTGCTATGGCATCTTCATGCAAGAGGAGTTCCCCGAGGGGCTGACCTACGGCATCGGCACCTACCACGACGGCGACGGCTCGCTGATAGCCTTCGCCCCCGGGCAGATAGGCGGCAAGCGGGATGACGGCACGCGACGGCAGTATCACGGCTGGGTGCTGCTGTTCGACAGCCTGTTCATCCAAGGGTCGGCCATCGAGCAGAAGCTCGACGGCTACCAGTTCTTCTCCTACCACTCCAACGAGGCGCTCTTTCTGACTCCCGAGGAAAAAGACACGCTGAGCCAGCTCATGGCCAACCTGCGCAGGGAACTGGCAGCGCCATCGCAGGCATTCGGGCACGACGACATTATCCGCGACTACATCCTGCTCATACTCGACTACTGCAACCGCTTCTACCGCCGTCAGTACGAGGAGATCACCGCCGAGGGCAGCGACATACTCAGCCGTTTCCAGCAGGTGCTGACCGACTACTATGCGCACGGCATGCAGAAGGAGAACGGACTGCCAAGCGTGAAGTATTGCGCCGGCGAGCTATGCCTGTCGCCGGGCTACTTTGGCGACATCATCCGCGGGGCCCTTGGCGAGAGCCCGAAGGACTACATCCGTAACTTCATCGTCAGGCGTGCCAAGAACCTCATCCTCAGCGGCAGGACCATCGACCAGGTGGCTGGCGAGCTGGGCTTCGAATACCCCCAGCACTTCACCCGTATGTTCAAGAATGCTACGGGGCAGACGCCACGACAGTTCTTCGATAGCCAGCGGCGGAAATGACATTCCTCATTTCGGGTAGTTTTGTCCGTGATCTGTCTATGCGGGTTATGGACTTTTCGTCGTACCTTTGCACTCGAAATCAAAAGTAAGACGAAAGATGAGACCCTACACTGTTTGCCACATGATGGCTTCGCTCGACGGCAGGATTGACTGCGCGATGACCGAGCAGATAGACGACACCAACCATTACTACGAGGCGCTGGCCCGGCTCGACTGTCCCTCCACGCTGGAGGGCAAGACCACCCTGGCCATGCACTATGCACAGGAGGGCGAGTTCCAATGCCTGAAAGCCCACGAAGATGCCGGGCAGCAGCTCTACAAGGCTACAGACGGGACGGGCTATGCCATCGGCGTAGACACACGTGGCACCCTGCTTTGGGATGATGACACCACGGAACTCTTTGGCCGTCCGCTGCTGATGATTCTCTCGGAGCAGGCCAGTCAGGAGTATCTTGACTACCTGAAGAGCAAGTACATCTCCTATATTACCACTGGGCGCGGCGGCATTGACCTCGCCTCGGCAATGGAGACATTGCGTACAGTCTTCGGCGTAGAACGTCTGGCGGTGGTGGGCGGCGGCCACATCAACGGCTCCATGCTCGACCAGGGGCTGATAGACGAGGTGAGCATGATGTACGGCTACGGCATCGACGGGCGCGGTGGCATGGCTGCGGCTTTCGACGGTCGCCCGATGGACCGCAAGCCCGTGCGCCTCACCTTCAAGAGCGTGGACGAGCAGGACGGCATCGTATGGATGAGATACCAAGTGGATAACAAATAAGAGCAGACTATGAAGAAGGGTTTTATAGCAGCCATGCTCGCAGCCGGAGTGCTTGCGGCATGCCATCAGAAAGACAATCAAACTAAAACAGAAGAGAATATGCAGAAATTGGAATTGACACAAGAGTGGGACAAGGTGTTCCCAAAGAGTGAGAAGGTTGACCACCGGAAGGTGACGTTTGAGACACAGTATGGGCTGACGCTGGCAGCCGACCTGTACATACCGCGTATCGGTATGTTCAACGGCGGAAACGACGAAAAGATGCGTTTCCCAGCCATCGCCGTCAGCGGCCCATTTGGAGCCACTAAGGAGCAGTCGAGCGGACTCTATGCCATGCGGATGGCAGAGCGCGGATTTGTGGCACTGGCCTTCGACCCGTCATATACCGGCGAGAGCAGTGGCGAGCCGCGCCGCACGGCATCGCCCGACATCAATACCGAGGACTTCATGGCGGCTGTTGACTTCCTGTCGCGTCAGGACAATGTGGATGCCAATCGCATCGGCATCATCGGCATCTGCGGCTGGGGAGGCATCGCCCTCAACGCCGCCGCCGCCGACACTCGCATCAAGGCCACGGTGGCAAGCACGATGTACGACATGACCCGCGTCAGCGGCAACGGCTACTTCGACAGCGACGACAGCGAGGAGAAGCGCCATGCTGCCCGCGAGGCGATGGCCCGTCAGCGCCTCGCCGACCCGATGGCGATGGCCGGAGGCGTGGTGAATCCGCTGCCCGACGATGCGCCGCAGTTCGTGAAGGACTACTACGACTACTACATCACCCCGCGCGGCTACCACAAGCGCAGCGGCAACTCCAACGACGGCTGGCGCGTCATCGGCACCCAGGCCTTCGCCAACAGCCGTTTCCTCTACTACATCAACGAGATACGCTCTGCCGTCCTCGTCATGCACGGCGAGAAGGCCCACTCGCGCTACTTCGGTGAGGCAGCCTATAAGTATATGGTGGAAGGCAAGGCTGAGGGATACAATGTCGTGGGCAAGCCCAATCCCAATCCGGAAAACAAGGAATTGCTCATTATCCCCGGTGCATCGCATTGTGACCTCTATGACGGAGGATATACGGAACTCGTGGGCAAGGGTGAACCTAAGAATCTCATCCCCTGGGACAAGCTCGCAGACTTCTTCACCAAGAACCTGAAGTAAAGCCATGCGACACTTCCTACTGACACTCGTAACTATGCTCTTCGCCTGCTGCTCGTCGGACCACGAGACGCAGGCGGAGACGCTGCCATCCACAAGCGGTATGACAATGAACATCACCATCGGCGGCGCGACGCAAACCGTGACGCTGGCCGACAATGCTGCAACTCAGGCACTGGTGGCAAAACTACAGGATGGCCCCGTGACGCTCTCGCTCGACACCAACGGCGACTTCGAGATCTGGGGTTCATTAGGATTCTCGCTGCCCACGAGCAATGAACACATCGACGGTCAGCCGGGCGACGTGGTGCTCTACGCCGGCAGCAACATCTGCATCTTCTATGGCACTAACTCCTACAGCTACACCCGTCTGGGCAGGATTGAGGGGCTGACGGCATCGCAGCTGAAGGCATTCCTCAACGGCGGACAGAGCAACATCTCCGTCACGCTCTCGCTGCCCGCGGGCACCACTGCCGTCCGCCACGTCGGCACCTCTGGCAAGGATGATGCCTACTACACATTGAGCGGACGGAAGGTGAAGCAGCCGTCGCATGGAGTGTATATACGAAACGGGCAGAAGGTCGTCCTGTGACCGAGATGGCCACTGGCCGCATCCTTGACTGGCCTTGATTGTCGCTGTTTTTGCAGCCGTTTTGCGTTAATCTTCTGAAATTGCTTTCCAGTTACATCTTTTTTTCGTACCTTTGCCGCGTAGTTTACAGTTTATAGTTTACAGTTTACAGTTTATAGTTTACGGTTTACAGTTTATAGTTTACGGTTTTGATATGAAGAGAGTATCGCTGATTTTGTCATTTATCATTTGCCATTTGTCACTCAGCGTGGCGCAAGGCATAGCGCAGGACCCCGCCGTGCGCAAGGGGCAGCTGAAGAACGGCATGACCTACTACATCCGTCACAACGCCAAGGAGGCTGGATTGGCCGACTTCTACATCGCCCAGCGCGTGGGCTCCATCCTGGAGGAGCCGCGCCAGCGCGGCCTGGCCCACTTCCTGGAGCACATGGCCTTCAACGGCACCAAGAACTTCCCTGGTAAGGGCAAGCGGCTGGGCATCGTGCCCTGGTGCGAGACCATCGGCGTGAAGTTCGGCGCCAACCTCAACGCCTATACATCGGTGGACCAGACGGTCTACCACATCGGCTCGGCACCGCTGAAGCGCGACGGCATCATCGACTCCTGCCTGTTGGTGCTGCACGACTGGAGCCACTACCTGCTGCTCGAGGACGCCGAGATCGACAAGGAGCGCGGCGTCATCCACGAGGAGTGGCGCACGCGCCGCGCCGGTCGGGCCGTGCAGCGGCTCATGGAGCAGGCCATGCCCAAGATCTACCGCGGCTCGAAATATGAGGACTGCCTGCCCATCGGCTCGATGGACATCGTGGACAACTTCCTCTACCAGGACCTGCGCGACTACTACCAGAAGTGGTACCGCCCCGACCTGCAGGCCATCATCGTGGTGGGCGACTTCGACGTTGACAAGATGGAACGCAAAATCCGCAAGACCTTCTCCGGCATCCCCCTGCCCAAGAAGCGTGCCGAGCGCGTCTACTATCCCGTGGCCGACAATGACTCGATGATCGTGGCCATCGAGAAGGATGCCGAGCAGCCCATCGTGCTCTTCAACCTCTACCAGAAGCGCGACGCCACGCCCGACACGGAGAAGAACAGTGAGGCGTATCTGCGTGCCGACTATGTAGACGGACTCGTCACGGCCATGCTCAACGACCGCCTCACCGAGGAGCGCCAGCAGGCCGTGCCTCCCTTCCAGAGTGCCACGGGCCGCGCATCGATGTTCTTTGTCAGCCGCACCAAGGAGGCCTTCTCGCTCAGCGTCAGCTGTAAGCAGGACAACATCCTCGGCGGCATCGTCACCGCCGTGGCCACTGCCGAGCGGGCACGCCAGCACGGCTTCACGCAGTCGGAGCTCGACCGCGCCAAGAGCCTCTACCTCAACGCCGCCGAGCGGCGCTACAAGATGCGCGACGACTACCGCAACTCGCACTACGTCAACGAGTGCGTGCAGAACTTCCTGGCCTCCGAGCCCATCCTGTCGGCGGAGCTGAAACTGGCCAACGCCCGTAAGTTCAACCAGGAGGTGACACTCGACGAGGTGAACGCCGCCGCCAAGGCCCTCATCACCGACCGCAACCAGGTGGTCACCATGTACGCCCCCGACAAGGAGGGCTTCGACATACCCTCAGAGCTGGAGATAGAGCAGGTGATACTGGCAGCGCAGAAGCTGAGCTACGCACCCTACGAGGAGGCACAGCTCGGCGACGACCTGACAGGCCCGCTGCCGCAGCCCGGCACCATCACCGCCGAGAAGCCCTGGCGCCACGGCTTCACCGAGCTGACGCTCTCCAACGGCATGAAGGTATACACCAAGAAGACCGACTACGAGGCCGATGCCGTCAGCCTGCGCATGAAGGCCGACGGCGGCACCTCGCTCTGCCCCGATGCCGACATTCCCAACTTCTCACTCATCTCGAGCGCTGTCGCCGAGGGTGGGGTGGGGCGGCTCGATGCCGTCAGCCTGCGCAAGATGCTCACCGGCAAGTCCGTGCGCATCAGCCCGTCGGTGGGCAGCCGCTCGCAGAGCATCAGCGGCAGCTCGTCGGTGAAGGATATGGAGACCATGATGCAGCTGGCCTGGCTGTACTTCACACAGCCCCGCCGCGACACCGCCGCCTTTGAGGGACTGATGAACCGCACCCGCGCCTTCCTGGCCAACCGCAACGCATCGCCGAAGGTGGACTACAACGACTCCATCCGCGCCATCCTATATGGCCATCACCCGCGACTGCAGCCCGTCACGGTGGAGACGCTCGACGGGGTGAGCTACGACCGCATCCTGCAGATCTACCGCGAGCGCTTCAGCGACGCCGCCAACTTCAAGACCGTCATCATCGGCAACTACGACGAGCAGGAGATGCGCCGCCTGGTGTGCCAGTATCTGGCCACGCTGCCCGCCACGAACAGGCATGAGCAGACCGACTTCAGTCGCATACCGCAGATTGTGGGCGGACAGTCGGTGCATAAGTTCACCAAGAAGCAGGCCACGCCCCTGGCCAACGTGGGCATCTACCTCAGCGCCGACGTGCCCTTCACGCCGCAGAGCGACCTCGAACTCGACTTCCTCAAGCGCTGCCTGCAGATAGCCTACACCGACTCCGTGCGCGAGGAGAAGGGCGGCACCTACGGCGTGAGCGTCAACTTCGACCTCGACCGCGACGACCGTCCCAACGCCACGTTCAGTGTCACCTATAATGCCGACCCGCAGCGCTACGACGAGCTGAACCCCATCATCTACCAGCAGCTGCGCAACATGGCCGTGTACGGCCCCGCAGCGGCATCGATGCAGAAGGTGAAGGAGTATCTCGTGAAGCAGTACCGACAGGTGGCCATCACCAACGACTACTGGAGCTACATCGCCTGGCATGAGCTGGACGACGATGCCGACTTCGACCGCGACTACTGCCAGATGGTGGAGCAGATGACGCCTCAGGCCGTACAGCGCATGGCGCAGCGACTGTTGGAGTCGAAGCGCTGCATCGAGGTGACGATGCTGTCGGAGTAGGTTGCAGTTTATAGTTTACAGTTTATAGTTTACAATTCATAGTTCATAGTTCATAATATGAGAAAAATATTACTGATACTTATCACTTATCACTTATCACTTATCATTTCCCCTGCTCAGTCGGCCATGACGAAGGAGAATGGCCGCTACGTGGTCAACACCACCGAGCTGGGCAAGAGCATCGAGGGCTACAACGGCCCCGTGCCCGTCAAGGTCTATATCAAGAAGAACAAGGTGGAGAAGGTCGAGGTGCTCAAGTGCCAGGAGAGTCCTAAGTATCTGGCCAAGGTCAAGCGGGCCATCCTCGACGTATGGAACGGGCTGAAGGTGAAGGATGCCTCGAAGAAACAGGTGGATGCCGTCACTGGGGCCACCTACACCTCAGAGGCCCTCATCCAGAACGTAAGGCTGGGGCTCGACTACTATCAGAAGCATAAGTAGTGCCCGGCGATGGCTATCACCTCGTTCTCCATCTTGCCGAATCTGGCAATGCCCCTGATGAACTCCAGCAGCAACGGCTCATCATGCCGTTCAGCCTGGCGAATTGCGATTTTGCTCATAGACTACCAATTCGGAGGCAGCACGATATTCTCCACGCCATGTGCCTCGGCAAACAGCGGGGAGATTTCGTCATCGGTGAATCCGGCGATGCCGCAGCCGATGCGAGTGACGAGGAACGTCAGTTCGGGGTGCTGCCGGGCGAACTGGATGAACTCATCGACATATGGACGGATGGTTTCCACGCCGCCCTGCATCGTGGGGATGGCATAACTCTGCCCCTGCAAGCCCACGCCCTGCCCCATGATGGCCCCAAACTTACGGTAGGCAATGTAAGCCGCACCGCCGCCGTGCATACCCTTCAAGTTGCTGCCGAATACGAAGATCTCGTTCGGTTCCAGCGATGTGATGAACTCTGGTGTTGTACGTTTTTGCTCCATATTTCCTTATGCTGAAGATATTTTCGGCAAAGATACTAGCCTTGAAGAGCAAAGCCTTCAAATCCTTGTCGAAAAAGTAACAAGCTAATACCTCTTCAAAATATTTGTCGTTGCAAAGATAGGCATTTTTCTTTTAACTAACAAGTATTTTGAGACTTTTCTGTCATTTTTCGCCCAAAAAGTGGTTTCACAAGCCTTGTGAAAGGTTATTTTATATTCTTTTTTTGGATAAAGCGATACAAATTCCTAAAAATTTCGTATCTTTGCAGTGTTTCCGAACCGTACCAGTTTGCTGGCTTGCTGCCATCGGGAAGTAAGAATGCCGAAGCCCAAGGGTGGAGGCTGCGGGACGGGAACCTATATATAGGAAAGGCGTTACTTGACGCTTTGTGCTTGACTCTCAGGAATCTGGCAGTTCCCCAACAGTTGTCACGCATCCGCAAGGCCGTCACGTTTTCGGAGAAATAATTCCAAATATTCACAAAACCCCTGAACATTTGTTCAGACTTTCACCCTCGCCCCCCACTTTTCCGCCTTTGCCGAGGGCTTTTTCATTCCTTTTCCGTAACTTTGCAGCAAATAAAAAACAAAATGAATATGAACAAGAAGAGACACTACAGACGATTCCTGCTCCTGTTGGCCATGCTATCAGCA
>CAMHUC010000099.1 GCA_946188155.1 uncultured bacterium
CGTCACCCATGTTCTCCTCGGGTGTCACCACCTCGAGCTTCATGATGGGCTCCATCAGCACGGGCTTAGCCTGAGCGCACACTGCCTTGTAGGCCATCTGAGCAGCAATCTCGAACGAGAGCTGGTCGGAGTCTACGGGGTGGAACGAACCATCGACCACGACAACCTTCAGCGAGTCCATGGGATAGCCGCCGAGGATACCGTTCTTCATGGCTGCCTCGAAGCCCTTCTGGATGCTGGGGATGAACTCCTTGGGGATGTTACCACCCTTCACCTCATTGACGAACTGCAGGCCACCGTTCTCCTTGATATCCCAGTCGTCGTCGACAGGTCCGACGTTGACGATGATGTCAGCGAACTTACCGCGACCACCCGACTGCTTCTTGTAGACCTCACGATAGCCCATGACGGTCTTCGTGATGGCCTCCTTATAGTTAACCTGGGGCTTACCCTGGTTGCACTCTACCTTGAACTCGCGCTTCAGACGGTCGATGATGATGTCGAGGTGGAGCTCACCCATACCCGAGATGATGGTCTGGCCCGACTGCTCGTCGGTACGAACGGTGAATGTGGGGTCCTCCTCGGCCAGCTTGGCCAGTCCGTTGTCGAGCTTGGCCACGTCGGCCTGGCTCTTGGGCTCCACGGCGATAGAAATCACCGTGTCGGGGAAGGTCATCGACTCCAGCACGATGGGATTGGCCTCGTCGCAGAGAGTATCGCCGGTGCGGATGTCCTTGAAGCCTACGCCAGCGCCGATATCACCGGCGTCGATCGACTCCATGGGGATCTCCTTGTTGGAGTTCATCTGGAACAGACGGCTGATACGCTCCTTCTTGCCCGAGCGGGGATTGAACACATAGCTTCCGGCAGTAATCTTACCCGAATAGACACGGAAGAACACCAGACGGCCCATGTAGGGGTCGGTAGCAATCTTGAATGCCAGGGCAGAGGTGGGAGCGGTCTCTGAGGGCTCGCGGTCCTCCTCCTCCTCGGTGTTGGGATTGGTACCCTTGATCACGTCGATGTCGACAGGTGCGGGCAGGAAGGCACACACATAGTCGAGCAGGGGCTGCACACCCTTGTTCTTATAGGAAGAGCCGAGCAGCATAGGTGTACACTGCATCGAGATGGTTCCCTTGCGGATGGCGGCGATAATCTCGTCCTCGGTGATAGAGTTGGGATCGTCGAAGTACTTCTCCATGAGGGCCTCGTCGTACTCGGCGGCAGCCTCGAGCAGCTTGTTGCGCCACTCGTCGCACTCGGCCTTCAGGTCGGCGGGAATCTCCTCCACGTCGTACTCGGCACCCATCGTCTCGTCGTGCCACAGGATGGCCTTCATCTTGATCAGGTCTACCAGACCCTTGAAGTTCTCCTCGGCACCGATGGGCACCTGGATTACTACGGGGTTGGCACCCAGGATGTCCTTCATCTGCTGCACGGTCTCGAAGAAGTCGGCACCAGATCGGTCCATCTTGTTCACATAGCCGATACGGGGAACATTATACTTGTCAGCCTGGCGCCACACAGTCTCCGACTGAGGCTGCACGCCGTCGGCAGCTGAATAGGTAGCAACAGCTCCGTCCAGCACACGCAGTGAGCGCTCCACCTCGGCGGTGAAGTCGACGTGTCCCGGAGTGTCAATGAGGTTAATCTTGAATTGCTTGTTATTCCAAGTCCAGTTACAGGTGGTGGCGGCACTGGTGATAGTGATACCGCGCTCCTGCTCCTGAGCCATCCAGTCCATCGTGGCTGCTCCATCGTGTACCTCACCGATCTTGTGCGTCTTACCCGTATAGAACAGGATGCGCTCCGAGGTGGTTGTCTTACCGGCATCGATGTGAGCCATAATACCGATGTTACGTGTCAAATGTAAATCGCGATTTGCCATTTCTTGTCTTATCCTTTATCTTTTATTACCTTTTTACCTTAACTATTAGAAACGGAAGTGTGCAAATGCGCGGTTAGCCTCAGCCATGCGGTGCATGTCCTCCTTACGCTTGAAGGCACCACCCTGGTTGTTGAAGGCATCCATAATCTCTGCTGCCAGCTTGTCGGCCATCGACTTGCCGCTGCGCTTGCGGGCAAACGAGATCATGTTCTTCATCGAAATGCTCTCCTTGCGGTCGGGACGGATCTCGGTAGGCACCTGGAACGTGGCACCACCGATACGGCGGCTCTTCACCTCCACCAGCGGGGTGATGTTGTCGAGGGCCTGCTTCCAGATTTCCAGAGCCGACTTCTCCTCGTTCTGCATCTTGGCCTTCACGGTGTCAAGAGCATTGTAGAAGATTTCGTACGACTTGGTCTTCTTGCCGTCGAACATCAGATGATTAACAAACTTCGACACCTTCTGGTCGTTGAACACGGGATCCGGCAGGATCACGCGCTTCTTTGGTTTTGCTTTTCTCATTTTTGCTTTTAAATGATTAAATTCTGCTTGGGGGCTGTTCTTACTTGTTCTTCAACGCCCATCGCTCGGGCATTTACTCAACCTTTATGACACTTCTCCAGCAAAACGGGTTAAAAAAATCACTCTAACTGTAAACTGTAAACTATAAACAGTAAACTGTAAACTATAAACTGTAAACAATAAACTATAAACAGTAAACTTTTGGCTCAGTGACCTTCTCCGGTCAGTTACTTTTTAGCCTTCGGGCGCTTGGCACCATACTTAGAGCGACGCTGCAGGCGGTTTGCCACACCGGCTGTATCGAGCGTACCGCGAACGATGTGATAACGCACACCGGGCAGGTCCTTCACACGACCGCCGCGTACGAGCACGATGCTGTGCTCCTGCAGGTTGTGGCCCTCTCCGGGGATGTAACTGTTGACTTCCTTCTGGTTGGTCAAACGAACACGGGCTACCTTACGCATAGCCGAATTAGGCTTCTTCGGGGTTGTCGTGTACACACGTACGCAGACACCACGGCGCTGAGGACAGTTGTCCAGCGCGGGCGACTTTGACTTGTCGACAATTACCCTTCTGCCTTTTCTTACCAATTGTGAAATTGTAGGCATAATACTTTAACTTTTTTAATTATTTATATATTTTATTTCGTTTATATTCAGCACTTTACGCAGATAGCTCGCCTACTCAAAGGCGTTTCGGGCTGCAAAGGTACAACATTTTTCCGATTCCACCTAATATATATGCAAGAAAAAGTGCTATACCCCGTCATATTTAACAAGATATAACACTTTTAAGAATTATTAGACACTCGTTTGTCTATGCTTCGCCCTTAGGAATGTCGAACGGCGAGATGGTACGCGGCTCCTGATTGGGAATTTTAATCTGCCCGTACTCGCGTTCATAGCGGAAGATGTTCTCCTGAAGCGCTGCCAGCAGCCGCTTGGCGTGCTCCGGGGCCAGGATGACGCGGCTCTTCACCTGAGCCTTTGGAACGCCCGGCAGGACGCGGGCAAAATCTACGATGAAGTCACTACTCGAATGGGTGATGATGGCGAAGTTGGCATACTCGCCCTGTGCCACCTGCTGTGGCAGTTCCAGTTGCAGGCCTTGCTGCTGATTATCTTTCTCGTTCATTAGTCTGATGTTTTAAATTAAGTAATTGGAGTGCAAAGGTAGGAAAATGTTCTGGAAAAGAGCAATCCATTGCGGCAAATTAACAATCTTTGACTAATAAACGCCCTGGAGACTGTCAACAGGAGCCTATAATCGCCAGAGAGGCGCCTGTTTTCTGCCGACAGGAGCCTGTTATTTCCGGACAGGAGCCTTCTATCTGACGGGGGGAGCCTCAACTGAACAGTCCCAGGCTCTGGACCAAAGACAAGAAACCGACGGCCAGCCTGCGCATGGACTACGGCAGGTTCAAAGACCCACTTCCCTATATAGTTGTCATTTCCAGAAAACATGTGTGCCATGTGTACCATCTGACACGCGGTGTGGCAGATGGCACACATGGCACACATGTTTTCGCAATAACCCACTATCGCGCGCGCGAGGCTCGCCCAGCATCACCGAAAGCAGACACGGCACTGGCTTTTCGCGTTTTTTTCGTTTTTTTTCTTGGCAGTGCGCAAATAAATCCGTAACTTTGCGCCCACTAACTTAACACAAGCGGATATGAAGACAGATATACAGATAGCACGGGAGTGCGAGCTACAGCCCATCGGCGAGATAGCCTCACAGCTGGGTATAGACCCGGAGAAGATAGATCCCTACGGACGCTACATGGCCAAGGTGCCGGTATCGATGATCGACGAGGAGCGGGTGCGCCAGAGCCGCCTGATCCTGGTGACGGCCATCTCGCCCACCAAGGCGGGCATCGGCAAGACCACCGTCAGCATCGGTCTGGCACTGGGTCTGAACAAGCTGGGCAAGCGGGCGGCTGTGGCCCTGCGCGAGCCCTCACTCGGCCCCTGCTTCGGCATGAAGGGCGGCGCGGCCGGCGGCGGCTATGCCCAGGTGCTGCCGATGGAGAAGATCAACCTGCACTTCACCGGCGACTTCCACGCCGTGACGTCGGCCCACAACACCATCAGCGCCCTGCTCGACAACTACATCTACCAGCACCGCAAGGACGGCTTCTCGCTGCGCGAGATCTACTGGAAGCGCGTGCTCGACGTCAACGACCGCGCCCTGCGCAACATCGTCACCGGCCTGCGCGGCGACGGCGTGGTCAACGAGACGGGCTTCGACATCACGCCGGCATCAGAGCTGATGGCCATCCTCTGTCTGGCCACCAGCGAGCAAGACCTGCAGCGGCGCATCGAGAACATCCTGCTGGGCATCACGGCCGACGGACGCCCCTTCCGCGTGCGCGACCTCGGCGTGGCGGGAGCCATCACCGTGCTGATGCGCGATGCCCTCAGCCCCAACCTGGTGCAGACCACCGAGCACACACCGGCCTACATCCACGGCGGTCCCTTCGCCAACATCGCCCACGGCTGCTCGAGCGTGCTGGCTACGAAGATGGCCATGACATTCAGCGACTACGTGGTGACGGAGGCAGGCTTCGGTGCCGACCTGGGAGCGGAGAAATTCTTCGACATCAAGTGCCGCAAGACGGGCCTCCAGCCCCGCCTGGTGGTCATCGTGGCCACCACGCAGGGCCTGAAGATGCACGGCGGCGTCAGTCTGGAGAACATCAACGAGCCCAACATGCAGGGTCTGAAGGAGGGACTGAAGAACCTGAACCGCCACATTAATAATATGCAGGGCTTCGGACAGCCCGTGGTGGTGACGCTCAACCGCCACGACAGCGACCTCGACGAGGAGATCGACGTGGTGCGCAAGAACTGCGAGGACCTGGGCGTGGGCTTTGCCGTCAACGAGGCCTTCCTGCGCGGCGGCGAGGGAGCCACGGAGCTGGCACAGACGGTGGTGGACACCATCGAGCACATCCAGCCGCTGCCCATCCACTTCACCTACCCCGAGAACGACACCATCGAGGGTAAGATTGAGAAGGTGTGCAAGCGCATCTACGGGGCCGCCGCCGTGGAGTTCACCAAGACCGGCAAGAAGCGGCTGGAGGCCATCCGCGCCATCTTCGGCGACGACGAGGCCATCGCCCGCTACCCGGTGTGCATCGCCAAGACACAGTTCTCATTCACCGCCGACTCCACGCGCTACGGCTCGCCCGAGGGCTTCACCATCCGCATCCGCGACGTCATACTGAACTGCGGCTCGGAGATGATTGTAGCCATCGCCGGCGACATGCTCCGCATGCCCGGCCTGCCGAAGAGCCCGCAGGCAGAGCGCATCACCATCGTCGACGGCGAAATCGAAGGGCTGTCATAAAGAAGCGGGGCGCTGCCAATCGGTAGCGCCCCGCTTTTTCGTATAAACGGCAGTTTACTTCTCTTCGAGTACTTCCTCGGCAAAGTCGAGCACATTCTTGCGGTTGGCCTGCATGCGCTCGTACTCCTCCTTGGAGCCTACGATGATCTTCTCGAACTCGCGCAGACCGGTACCGGCAGGAATGAGGTGACCGCAGATGACGTTCTCCTTCATACCCTCCAGATAGTCCACCTTGCCACGGATGGCGGCCTCGTTGAGCACCTTCGTGGTCTCCTGGAACGATGCAGCCGACATGAACGACTTGGTCTGCAGGGCAGCACGGGTGATACCCTGCAGGATCTGCGTCGACGTGGCAGGCACAGCATCGCGCACCTGAACGAGACGGAGGTCGCGGCGCTTCAGCACAGAGTTCTCGTCGCGCAGCTTGCGGGCAGTGACAATCTGACCCTTCTGCAGGTTCTCGGAGTCGCCGGCGTCGGTGACAACCTTCTTACCCCAAATGCGGTCGTTCTCCTCGGCGAAGTCAAGCTTGTCGACAATCTCCTGCTCGAGGAAGGCGGTGTCGCCCGGCTCGTTGATCTGAACCTTGCGCATCATCTGGCGCACGATGATCTCGAAGTGCTTGTCGTTGATCTTCACACCCTGCAGGCGGTACACATCCTGCACCTCGTTGACGATGTACTCCTGAACGGCCGTGGGGCCCTTGATGGCCAGGATGTCGGCAGGGGTGATGACACCGTCGGAGAGCGGCGTGCCGGCACGCACGGCGTCGTGCTCCTGCACCAGAATCTGCTTGGAGAGCGAGACGAGGTACTTGCGCTGCTCACCGGTCTTGGATGTGACGATGATCTCGCGGTTGCCACGCTTCACCTTACCCATGGTGACCTCACCGTCAATCTCGGAGACGACAGCGGGGTTCGACGGGTTACGAGCCTCGAAGAGCTCGGTGACTCGCGGCAGACCACCAGTGATGTCACCACCCTTGGCAGCGGCACGCGGAATCTTGACGAGCGTCTCGCCGGTGCGGACGGTCTGGCCGTCCTCCACCACCACGTGACCACCCACGGGGAAGTTGTAGGTTCCGATGACCTCACCGTCGGCACCGATGACGTCGCAGGTAGGCACCTTCGACTTGTCCTTCGACTCGGTGACGATTTTCTCCGTCAGACCGGTCGTCTCATCCGTCTCGGCGCGGAAGGTGATGCCCTCGATGACATCGTGGAACTTCAGCGTGCCGGCATACTCGGTGACGATGACGGCGTTGAAGGGGTCCCACTGGGCAATCTTGTCGCCCTTACTTACCACGGCACCGTTCTTGAAGAAGAGCGTTGAACCGTAGGGGATATTGACAGTGGAGAGAACAATCTTAGTGTTCGGGTCGACGAAGCGCACCTCGCCCAGTCGGCTGACCACCATCTCGCAGGTGGTGTCGCCATTAGAGTCGGAAACATTAAGTTCCATGTTGTCCTCATCCTCAAACGGAACGGTGCGCACCTCTTCAAGTTCGATTCTTGCCGACTCGTATTTCGACACGATGCTGGCATTGGCGGCTGCGTTGGCAGCCACACCACCGGCGTGGAACGTACGGAGGGTCAGCTGAGTACCCGGCTCACCGATGGCCTGGGCGGCAATCACGCCGACGGCCTCGCCCTTCTGCACCATGCGGCGAGTGGCCAGGTTGCGGCCGTAGCACTTCATGCAGACACCCTTCTTCGACTCGCAGGTGAGCACCGAGCGAATCTCCACGCTCTCGATCTCAGCCTTCTCGATGGCCTCGGCCAGCGGCTCGGTAATCTCCTCACCGGCAGGCACGATGATGTCGCCCGTCTTGGGATTGACCACGTCGTGAACCGACACACGGCCCAGGATGCGCTCGGAGAGGCTGGAGATGACCTCGTCGCCATTCTTCAGAGCCGTGCAGACGAGTCCGCGCAGCGTGCCGCAGTCCTCCTCGTTGATAATCACGTCGTGGCTGACGTCAACCAGTCGGCGGGTCAGGTAACCGGCGTCGGCGGTCTTCATGGCGGTGTCGGCCAGACCCTTACGGGCACCGTGGGTGGAGATGAAGTACTCCAGCACCGACATACCCTCCTTGAAGTTCGACAGAATCGGGTTCTCAATAATCTGGTGCCCCTCGGCACCGGCCTTCTGGGGCTTGGCCATCAGACCACGGATACCAGAGAGCTGCTTGATCTGGTCCTTAGAACCACGGGCACCCGAGTCGAGCATCATGAACACGGCGTTGAAGCCCTGGTCGGCCTCGGTCATCTGCTTCAGCAGGATGTTGCCGATATCGTTGTTGACGTGCGTCCAGGTATCGATGACCTGGTTGTAGCGCTCGTTGTCGGTGATGAATCCCATGTTATAGTTGTCAGTGATCTGCTGCACCTCCTGATTACCTTTCTCAATCAGCTCTGCCTTCTCCTTCGGGATGATGATATCGTCGAGGTTGAACGACAGACCGGCCTCGTAGGCCATGCGGTAACCCAGGTTCTTGATACCGTCGAGGAACTCACAGGCCTCTGCGAAGCCCACATTCTTGATGACGGCAGCGATGATGTCGCGCAGCGACTTCTTGGAGATGACGGTATTCACATAGCCCACCTGCGGCGGCACGATGCCGTTGACAATCACGCGACCGACGGATGTCTCCACCATGTGCTTGTAGGGACGGCCGTTCTCGTCGCGGTCTTCTACCACCACCTTCACCTGGGCGTGCAGGTCGCACTTGCCCTCGTTGTGCGCGATGATAGCCTCCTCGGGGCCGTAGAAGGTAAGGCCTTCGCCCTTGGCACCCGGGCGGATCTTGGAGATATAATAGAGTCCGAGCACCATATCCTGCGACGGCACGGTGATAGGAGCGCCGTTGGCCGGGTTCAGGATGTTATGGCTCTGGAGCATCAGCAGCTGTGCCTCGAGGATAGCCTCGTTGGACAGGGGGAGGTGGACTGCCATCTGGTCGCCGTCGAAGTCGGCGTTGAAGGCGGTACATGCCAGCGGGTGGAGCTGGATGGCCTTACCCTCGATGAGCTTGGGCTGGAAGGCCTGGATACCGAGACGGTGCAGCGTCGGCGCACGGTTGAGCAGGACGGGGTGGCCCTTCATCACGTTCTCCAGGATGTCCCAGATGACGGGCTCGCGGCGGTCGACAATCTTCTTGGCCGACTTGACGGTCTTGACGATGCCGCGCTCGATGAGCTTGCGGATGATGAACGGCTTGTAGAGCTCGGCAGCCATCAGTTTGGGCAGACCACACTCGCCCATCTTCAGCTCAGGGCCTACGACGATCACCGAACGGGCTGAGTAGTCGACACGCTTACCGAGCAGGTTCTGACGGAAGCGGCCCTGCTTACCCTTGAGCGAGTCGCTGAGTGACTTCAGCGGACGGTTGGAGTCGCTCTTCACGGCCGACGACTTGCGGCTGTTGTCGAAGAGCGAGTCGACAGCCTCCTGGAGCATACGCTTCTCATTACGGAGAATCACCTCGGGGGCCTTAATCTCCATGAGTCGCTTCAAGCGGTTGTTACGGATGATGACACGACGGTAGAGGTCGTTCAGGTCGGAGGTGGCGAAGCGTCCACCGTCCAGGGGAACCAGCGGTCGGAGCTCCGGGGGCGTGACGGGGATAATCTTCATGATCATCCACTCGGGGCGGTTGATGCCCTTCTCCACGCTGGAGCGGAAGGCCTCCACCACCTGCAGGCGCTTCAGGGCCTCGTTCTTGCGCTGCATCGACGAGTCGCTGTTGGCACGGTCGCGCAGCTCATACGACAGGGAGTCGAGGTCGAGACCCGTGAGCAGCTCGTAGATGGCCTCGGCACCCATCTTGGCAACGAACTTGTTGGGGTCGCTGTCTTCCAGGTACTCGTTGTCGGGAGAGAGCTGGTTGTCGAGGATATCATTGTACTCCTCCTCGGAGAGCAGGTCGAACTTATTGGCTCCGATGACGTCGTTGCCCTCGGAATCCTTCCTGCCGGCCATGACACCCGGCTGGATGACGATGTAGCGCTCATAGTAGATGACGGTATCGAGCTTCTTGGTGGGCAGGCCGAGCAGATAGCCAATCTTGTTGGGCAGGCTGCGGAAGTACCAGATATGTGCCACGGGCACCACCAGCTCAATGTGGCCGGCACGCTCGCGGCGCACCTTCTTCTCCGTCACCTCCACGCCGCAGCGGTCGCAGACGATACCCTTGTAGCGGATGCGCTTGTACTTGCCGCAGGCGCACTCATAGTCCTTCGTCGGGCCGAAGATGCGCTCGCAGAACAGGCCGTCGCGCTCGGGCTTGTAGGTGCGGTAGTTGATGGTCTCCGGCTTAGTGACCTCGCCGAAGGAGTTCTCCAGAATCTCCTCAGGAGAAGCCAGGCCTATGGTAATCTTGGTGAAATTACTCTTTGTCTTTGTATCTTTCTTGAAAGCCATAATTCTATTTACGATTTACAGATTTACTTACTATTAATCACTCTGCAATTACCTGTTAGTCCATCGTGATACTCAGACCAAGGCCACGGAGCTCGTGGAGCAGCACGTTGAGCGACTCGGGAACACCCGGGGTAGGCATGGGCTCGCCCTTGACGATGGCCTCGTAAGCCTTCGAACGGCCTACGGTGTCATCCGACTTGATGGTCAGGATCTCCTGGAGCACATGGCTGGCACCGAAGGCCTC
>CAMHUC010000100.1 GCA_946188155.1 uncultured bacterium
TATGGAAAGAACATGGAGATGGTTCGGCAAGAAAGACAAGATTACCCTTGCCCAACTGAGACAAATCGGCGTTGAGGGCATCGTTACGGCACTGCACGACGTGCCCCTCGGCCAGGTATGGACACGCGAGAAGATACGCGAGTTGCGAGAGTACATCGAGAGCTACGGCATGCGGTGGAGCGTTGTGGAGAGCCTCCCAGTGGTGGAGACCATCAAATACGGCGGTCCCGACCGCGACGAGCAGATAGAGGTATACAAGCAGTCGCTGCGCAACCTCTCGGCCGAGGGCATCCACTGCATTTGCTACAACTTCATGCCCGTGCTCGACTGGGCCCGCACCGACCTGCTGCACCAGAACCCCAACGGCTCCACTAACCTCTACTTCAACTATGCCGAATTCGCCTACTTCGACATCTACATCCTCAAGCGGCCGGGTGCCCGTGAGGAATGGGCGCAGTTTGAGTTCCCCGCCGGCGTAGGCCAGGGGCGCAACGTGCTGGCCGAGTGCGACGAGCTGGCCAAGACCATGACCCCCGAGAAGGATCACAAGCTGGTAGAGAACATCGTCATCAAGACACAGGGCTTCGTCAGCGGCAACTTCTCTGAGAACGACGAGGCACCAATACAGAAGTTCCGCGAGTTCCTCGACCTGTATAAGGGCATCGACAAGAAGCAGTTGCGTGAGAACATGAAATATTTCCTTGAAGCCATTATGCCCGTCTGCGAGGAGTGCGACATGAATATGTGCGTACACCCCGACGACCCGCCCATCGAGATTCTCGGACTGCCCCGCATTGTGCGCACCGAGGAGGATATCCAGTGGTTCCTCGACGCCGTTCCTAATCAGCACAACGGCCTCACCTTCTGCGCCGGAAGCCTCTCGGCAGGGGCCTATAACAATGTGGTGGAGATGGCACGCAAGTTCGCATCGCGCACACATTTCGTTCACCTGCGCTCCTGCCACATCTTCCCCAACGGCGACTTCACAGAGGCCTCTCACCTCGGAGGGCGCGCCGACCTGATCGAGCTATGCCGTATCTTCGAGAAGGAGAACCCCGAGCTGCCCATGCGCGTAGACCACGGTATGACCTTCACCGATGAGCCGGGCGGCGTCATGGACGAGTCCAATCACGGCCACAACGCCGGCTACACGCTCCTGGGACGCATGTTCGCCCTCGGACAGGTACAGGGCATCCTCGCCACCGTAGACCGTGAGCTCAGCATCGAATACAAGCAACCCGGATTCTATGACTAAGGATTAATATTTTATTCTAAGGATTAGTATTCTAAGGATTTAAGGATTCAAGGATTTAAGCAGAAGCAGAAGCAGATAATCCCAAAATCCTAAAATCCTTAGAAAAAAGGAAAATAACATAAAAATGAAATTAACAGATATCTTATCCCCGGCACTCAACGCCGCAGAGTGGGAGCAGAAAGGCTATGAGCTCCCCAAGTTTGACATCAAGGCCGTACGTGAGAAAACGGCCAAGGAACCCACTTGGGTTCATTTCGGCGGAGGCAACATCTTCCGCGCCTTCCCCGCTGCGATTCTCAACGACGCCCTCAACACGGGCAAGTACGACCGAGGCGTCATCGTGGCCGAGACCTTCGACTTCGAGGTCATCGACAAAGCCTACGCCCCCTACGAGAACCTCTCGCTGTGCGTCAACCTCTGCTCCGACGGCAGCATCGAGAAGAAAGTCATCGCCAGCGTCACCGAGGCACTCAAGGCTGACCCTCAGTTCGCCGACTGGCAGCGCCTCGTCGAGATATTCCGCAACCCCTCACTGCAGATGATATCCTTCACCATCACTGAGAAGGGATACACCTACAACGAGGCTGACCTCGCACGCGGCCTGTCACCCATGTTTGCTATGGGAAAGGTATGCGCACTGCTCTACGAACGCTTCCAGGCTGGACAGCTGCCGCTGACTGTGCAGTCGATGGACAACTGCTCGCACAACGGCGACAAGGTGCGTGCCGGGGTGTTCGCATACGCTGAGCGCTGGCAGCAGGACGGACTCGTGCCCCAGGCATTCATCGACTATCTCAAGGACGAGAGCAAGGTGACCTTCCCATGGTCGATGATCGACAAGATTACCCCCCGCCCACATCAGAAAGTGAAGGAACTGCTTGAGGCTGACGGTTTCGAGGACAACAACTACATCGAGACCGAGAAGCACACCTTTACCGCGCCCTTCGTGAATGCCGAGGAGGTGCAGTACCTCGTCATCGAGGACAACTACACCAACGGCCGCCCGCCACTCGACCTTGGCGGAGCGCTCTACACCACCCGCGAGACCGTCGACAAGGTAGAGACGATGAAGGTGACCACCTGTCTGAACCCACTCCACACGGCCATGTCCATCTACGGCTGCATGCTCGACTACACCCTCATCTCCGCCGAGATGGCCGACCCCGACCTGCGGGCCTTCATCCAGAAGATTGGCTATATGGAAGCAATGCCTGTGGTTGTCGATCCCGGCGTGCTCAACCCCTACGAGTTCATCGGAGCCGTCATCAACCGCCGCCTGCCCAACCCCTTCATGCCCGATGCTCCGCAGCGCATCGCCATGGACACCAGCCAGAAGCTGCCCATCCGCTTCGGAGAGACCATCAAGAAGTACATTACACGAGGCCTCGACATGTCGAACCTCATACTCATCCCACTCACCCTGGCCGGATACGCCCGCTACCTGAAGGGACTCAAGGACGACCTTACCCCCTTCGAGCCGTCGCCCGACCCGATGCTCGCCGAACTGCAGGCTATCGTCGCACCGCTGGAGATCGGCAAGCCTGATCAGGACTGGAGCCCCCTGCACCAGCTCTACAGCCGCAAGGACATATTCGGCCTGGACCTCTACGAAGCAGGTCTTGGGGAACAGATAGAGGGGTATGTACGAGAACTCTATGCCGGACCGGGAGCTGTGCGCCAGACGCTCCACAAATACGTATCAGCCCGATAGGCATCGAAGAAGAAGCATATTCAAGCAGGCACCCTTCACTGACGAGTGCCTGCTTTTATTCGTCAATTAAGCAGCTGAAGCTTCCCACCCCTTATTCTTCCTAAAAACAACGAATTAAAACGAATTTCACGAACCACAACAAATTATTCTTGATTTCACAAATTGTTCGCCGCAAGCGGCGATTGCCTGTGCGTAGCAAATTCGTGTAATTTGTAGAACAATAGGTTTCATTCGTGTAATTCGTTTCATTCGTTTTAATTCGTTGTTCTTTAAAAGGGTGGGAAACTTCAGTTAAGCAGTTGGACGGGAACCCAGTACCAAAAAATGGAGCCCGGTCCATCAGTATCGTTGTCGCGAACGCCGATTTCCCCCCCAGCCTTGTCTATGATGGCCTTGCATATACTGAGTCCCAGTCCGGGGGTATCATCCTGGAGGTAGGTATTCTTGTCGGAAAGCAGGGCGAAAATATTATCCTTCAGAGTCTCCGGCAGGCCGGATCCAGTGTCCCTCACCTCGACATAGAGGCCATCCTCCTTGGAATAATAAGCCAACGTCACACGACCCTGCCTGGTATGCTGGACGGCATTTTCCAGTAAGTGCATCGTTACCAGCTTCAGCAGGCGGGTGTCGGCCAGTGCGCGAATACCCCCTACCGGCTCTTCCACCTCAAGCTTCACGCTTGCATACAGCAGCAGCCTGGCTTCAGCGGCATAACTGCTCATCTCTGCGTCGATGTCGGCCACCTGGCGGTCGAACAGTTGTGCCTTGCCTTCAATGTCGGAGAGAGACAATAGCTCGTTGATGAGATGGAGCAGCTGCAGGCCGTTGCTGTTGATCAGCTCCAGCAGGTTCTTCTGCTCATCTGCCGACAGTTCGCCTGGCTCTGCAGTAATCATCAGGTCAGAGAATCCGATAATCGCATTCAAAGGGGTGCGCAGTGCATGACTCAGGTTGCTCAGGAACACATCCTTCAGCTGCTCACTCCGCTGGGCACGCTCCATCTCCCGCATGATTCGTTTCCGACTGAATCGCTGCATGACGATGACCACCACCAGCCCCAGCAATACCAGGCAGGCCAGAAGATACCACACCCAGACAGGTATCACCTGCCTGTCGAAACTGTTCATGATATAGTCGTAGACCTCTTCCGTCAAGCCTTCCTTCTCCATCTGTGCCAATTCATGGTCGATGGCATCTATCAGCTCCTTGTTGTGACTCACATAGCAATACTCTCGTGGCATCAGCGTCAGGTCGATGTTCACCAGATTGTCGAGCTGATACTTGTTGATGAGGTAGCGCGCCTGATAGCGGAAGCAGATGACACCGTCGTACGAACCGGCGGAAAGCTCCTTGAAGGCAGTGGTCAAGTCCTGTACCAAGACATAACTGGCACCCGCACGCGACAAGGTGTCAATAATCGGCCTCGACTTCATCAGGGCTATCGTCTTGCCTCTTATATCTCGAAGGCCTCCATGATTGTCGTCAGTCTTGCGAAACACCAACTGGTAATACAGGCGGAACACTGCCTGAGAGTAGTGGATGCTGTCCTTCCTATAGGGCGAGAATACCATCATCGCCAAATCGGTCCGCCCTTTCATGATGTCGTCGGCCACCATCTCCCAGGTGTTAGGCGAATACTCAAAAGGGATATGCAGACGTTCCATCAGCAACTCGGTGAAAGCCACATCACGGCCTTTGGGGCGCCCTTCACCGTCGACATATTGCATCGGGGGGTAATTGTTATCGAGACTGAACGTCAGCGGCTTGTCTTTCGTAAAGCCGAGATTGTCTGCCGATGCCAGGAGGGCAATCGTCAACAGCACCAATAACACTTTCAGTCTCTTTATCATTTCCTTTTTCTGGTCAAGTAATTAATTCGGCGGCAAAGGTACAAAAAAATATCCATAACGCTCAAATCTATTTTGCTAAAAAATGCCAATGCCACTGCTTAACCTCACATCGAGACACAATAATAAGCCGAAAAGAGCGTTATAAGGAGGTAATGAGAATTAGTCTGACGAGATATATCCTTCTGCTGGCATTGCTGATGACAGGCATTGCCAGCTATGCTGATGATTTCACACTAAAGGGAAAAGTGATTGATGAAGAGAACAACGCCCTGGAGCTGGTGACCGTGTCGTGCTTGGAGCAGGGGAAAGTGACCATGACCAACCTTCAGGGTGAGTTCTCCCTGACCCTCCGTTCTGCCGACTCTGTCGAAGTGCGTTTTTCGATGGTAGGCTATGCAACCCGGAAGCGGGTGTTCCGAAGCCCGAAAGGACGCCAGACGTTGCAAATCGTCATGCACCCGATGGAGGCACTACAGGAAATCACCGTCACCGAGCGTCGCCGACAGACTACAGGCACGGAGCAGCTGGACATCAATGCTGCGAAAAACGGACCCTCGACGACGGGTAACGCCGTTGAGGAACTGATACAGCAGCAGGCAGGCGTATCGACCCATAACGAGATGTCGTCACAATACAATGTGCGCGGCGGCTCTTTCGACGAGAACGCCGTATATATAAATAATGTGGAGGTATACCGCCCCCTGCTCATCCGTAGCGGACAGCAGGAAGGCCTGTCGATCATCAATCCCGACATGGTGGAGAAGATCGGGTTCTCCTCCGGCGGTTTCGAGGCCAAGTACGGCGACAAGATGTCGTCGGCACTCGACATCACCTACCGCCGCCCCAAGCGCTTCGAGGCCACGGCCACAGCATCGCTGCTCGGCACCAGCGCCTATCTGGGCGTGAGCTCGAAGAAGTTTGCCATGAGCCACGGACTGCGCTACAAGACCAACCGCTACCTGCTCGGCTCGCTGCAGACCACTGGCGAGTACCGCCCAAACTTCTTCGACTACCAGACATACATCAGCTACACACCCAACCGCCGGTGGGCCATCGACCTGATAGGCTATATCTCAGAAAACCGCTACAACTTCAAGCCTAGCGACCGCGAGACAAGCTTCGGCACCCTCGAGGACGTGAAGTCGTTCAAGGTCTATTTCGACGGCCAGGAGAAGGATGCCTTCGAGACGCTCTTCGGCACAGCCAGCATCACCCGCGCATTCACCGACTCTACGAAAGTGAAGCTGCTGGCATCGGCCTTCCACAGCAAGGAGAAGGAGACCTACGACATACAGGGACAATACTGGCTCGACGACACACAGACGAGCGAGAACCTGGGCGTGGGCACCTACATGGAGCACGCACGCAACTACCTGACGGCCGACGTGGTAAGCTTCAAGCTGATGGTCAACCACAAGACCAAGCGCCACGACCTGGAGGCTGCCGTAACCTACAAGACAGAACGCGTGGAGGAACAGGCACGCGAGTACGAGATGCGCGACTCCAGCGGATACTCCATCCCCCACTCTGCCCAGCGACTCGACCTGATCTACACCCTCTCGTCGAAGAACAAGGTCAGCAGCCACCGACTCGAAGCCTACATACAGGACACCTACCGATTCGCCAGAGGAGAGACATTCTTCACACTGAACTACGGTGTCAGACTGGCCAACTGGTCATTCAACAAGGAGACCATCGTCTCGCCACGCGCCTCACTGGCCATCGTGCCGGCCTTCAACCACGACATGACCTTCCGCGTGGCCACAGGCCTCTACTACCAGGCACCCTTCTACAAGGAGATGCGCGACACGGTGACCGAGAACGGAGTGACCGTCGCACGCCTCAATGACAAGATCAAGAGCCAGCGCTCCATCCAGCTCATCGGAGCTATGGACTACCGTTTCCGGATGATGAACCGCCCCTTCCGCTTCACTGCCGAGGCTTACTTCAAGGCCCTGTCGAACCTGATACCCTACAACGTGCAGAACGTCAAGGTGACCTACTACGGCCAGAACCTCTGCTCGGGCTATGCCGCCGGACTCGACCTGAAGCTCTTCGGCGAGTTCGTGCCAGGCACCGACTCGTGGCTCACCTTCTCGCTGATGAACACACGCCAGAAGATGAACGGCACATGGGTGCCACTGCCCACCGACCAACGCTATGCCATCAACCTGCACTTCACCGACTACTTCCCCGGGACCGACCGCTGGCGCATGACCCTGCGCCTGGCCTTCGCCGACGGACTGCCCTTCGGAGCTCCACACCGGGGCATCGAGCACCAGACGTTCCGAGCACCGGCCTACAAGCGTGCCGACATCGGCATGAGCTTCCGCGCTGTCAAGGAAGGCAAGACGGTGAAGAACCTCTGGATAGGCATCGACTGCCTCAACCTCTTCGGCATCAACAACGTCAACAGCTATTACTGGGTGACCGACGTGAGCAACCGACAGTGGGCAGTGCCCAACTACCTCACGGGGCGGCAAATCAACGGAAAAGTGACGGTAGAGTTTTAATTATTCTTAATTATCAACATCCATATCTTAATTCTTAATGCTTAATTCTTAATTCTTAATTAGAATTACTACCTTTGCACCATATTTATAAATATACAAACTTTATTAAGATATGAAGATTTCCCACATTGAGCATCTGGGCATTGCCGTCCAGAGCATTGAAGAGAGCCTGCCGTTCTTTACCGACGTGCTGGGCCTGGAGTGTTATGCAACAGAAGTAGTAGAGGATCAGAAGGTGAAGACTGCCTTCCTCAAGTGCGGCGAGGTGAAGCTGGAGCTGCTCGAGCCCACATCGCCCGAGAGCACCATCCAGAAGTGGATCGACAAGGGCAACAAGGGTGTACACCACGTGGCCTTCTGCATCGAGGACGGTGTGGCCAACGCACTGGCCGAGGTCAGCGAGAAGGGCGTACGCCTCATCGACCAGGCTCCACGCAAGGGTGCCGAGGGCCTGAACATCGCCTTCCTCCACCCGAAGTCAACTGCCGGTGTGCTCACCGAACTGTGCGAACACCCGGAGTAAACTAACGTAATATCGTAATAACGTAATAACGAAATAGCAAATCACAAAATGTCAAAGCAATTAGACAAGATTAAGCAGCTCATCGAGAAGCGTGAGCAAGCACGCCTCGGTGGCGGCGAGAAAGCCATTCAGAAACAGCACGACCGCGGCAAGTACACTGCACGCGAGCGCATCGAGATGCTGCTCGACGAGGGGTCGTTCGAGGAGTACGACATGTTCAAGGAGCACCGTTGCCACAACTTCGGCATGGAGAAGAAGCAGTTCCTCGGCGACGGCGTCGTGGCAGGCAGCGGCACTATCGACGGCCGGCTGGTATTCATCTTCGCACAGGACTTCACCGTGCATGCCGGCTCACTCTCAGAGACCATGAGCCAGAAAATCTGCAAGGTGATGGACATGGCCATGAAGATGGGAGCACCCGTCATCGGTATCAACGACTCGGGCGGCGCACGCATCCAGGAGGGTATCAACGCTCTGGCAGGCTATGCCGAAATCTTCGAGCGTAACATCCTCGCATCGGGCGTCATCCCCCAGATCTCGGGCATCTTCGGCCCTTGTGCCGGTGGTGCTGTATACAGCCCTGCGCTGACCGACTTCACGCTGATGATGGAGGGCACCAGCTATATGTTCCTCACCGGCCCGAAGGTGGTGAAGACCGTTACTGGCGAGGATATCGACCAGGAACACCTCGGAGGTGCCTCGGTACACGCCACCAAGTCGGGTGTGACCCACTTCACTGCCAAGACCGAGGAGGAAGGTCTGCAGATGCTGAAGACCCTGCTGAGCTACATTCCCTCGAACAATATGGAGACGGCTCCCTACAAGCCCACACAGGACCCAATCAACCGCATGGAAGACTCGCTGAACGAGATTATCCCCGAGAACCCCAACGAGGCCTATGATATGTATAAGGTCATCGGAGCCGTGGTCGACGACGGTGAGTTCTTCGAGGTGCAGCCCAAGTTCGCCAAGAACATCATCGTGGGCTTTGCACGCTTCAACGGCCAGTCAGTGGGCATCGTGGCCAACCAGCCCGCATGCTACGCCGGTGTACTCGACGTGAACGCCTCGCGCAAGGGTGCCCGCTTCGTACGCTTCTGCGACGCCTTCAACATCCCCATCGTGTCGCTCGTCGACGTGCCCGGATTCCTGCCCGGCACCGGCCAGGAGTACAACGCCGTCATCCTGCACGGCGCACAGCTGCTCTACGCCTACGGTGAGGCCACAGTGCCCAAGATCACCGTCACGCTGCGCAAGTCGTACGGAGGTTCGCACATCGTGATGGGCTCCAAGCAGCTCCACACCGACCTCAACTACGCATGGCCCTCGGCCGAGATTGCCGTGATGGGTGCATCGGGAGCCGCCGCAGTGCTTTACGCCAAGGAGGCCAAGGCCAAGAAGGAGGCCGGCGAGGACGTGAAGGCATTCATCGCCGAGAAAGAGGACGAGTACAACGAGCTCTTCGCCAACCCCTACCAGGCTGCCAAGTATGGCTACATCGACGACGTCATCGAGCCGCGCAACACCCGCTTCCGCATCTGCCGCGGACTGGCCCAGCTGGCCACCAAGCGCGATGCACTGCCCGCCAAGAAGCACGGCAACATCCCGATGTGATTTTCGATTTACGGATTTTCAATTTGCGATTTGAAAGACTTGCAAATTGGAAATCCGTTAGTTATTAATGGAAAGAAACTATCAAATAGAGAATCGAAAATATGAAAATCGAAAACGAAATAGGTGCAGCCATTGCCCTTGCCCTACATGAGCATCTGGGCAACAACGTCCACGACGCGGAGCCAGGCATCATCACCATCTGTGCCCACCCCACTCAGTGGAACGGATACTCACAGACAATGACCCAACATCCCTAAAATCACTACTGGAAGATATGAAAGAATATAAGTATACAATCAACGGAAACAAGTACGAGGTGGCCATCACCGACATCACCGACAACATCGCCACGCTGACAGTGAACGGCGAGGAGTACACCGTCGAAATGGAGAAACAGCCCGAGCCAGAGAAGCCCAAGCCCGTGGTGCGCCCCGCAGCAGCCAGCACCAGCGACGATGCCCCTGCTGCCAGCAAGGCTGTCGCAGACAAGGCCAACGCCGTGAAGGCCCCGCTGCCGGGTGTCATCACCGACATCAAGGTTGCCGTGGGCGACGAAGTGCAGGTGGGCGACACCGTCGTCGTGCTCGAAGCCATGAAGATGGCCAACAACCTGACTGCCGAAAAGGCAGGCCAGGTGACTGCCGTCTGCGTGAAGATTGGCGAGAGCGTGATGGAGGACGATGCCCTCGTGGTCATTGAATAAGCCTTAGGGGGTAGTTTATAGTTTAGGGTTTATAGTTTATAGATGATTACCTTGCAAGCCATTCCAACTATAGAGTAATCGCCTATCAACCATAAACCCTAAACCATAAACCCTAAACTATAAACCCTAAACTAAACTATAAACCCTAAACTATAAACCC
>CAMHUC010000101.1 GCA_946188155.1 uncultured bacterium
ATTCGTCTTAATTCGTTGTTCTTAAAAGGTTTGAGGGGTGGGAAACTTGAGTTATTTATTATATGCAATAATACTTGGTCAGGAAATAGGTTCTCTCCCAATCCACCATCTTTCTCTGAGATTCCTTCTCCGGATGGATGTTGAACTCATCGAAGATCATGATATTCTTGTCAGTCACGTCGTAAAGCGGCCACTCATACGCCTTGCCGTCTGGCGACTGGTCGGCACTGATCGACGGATTGCCCGTCTTGGCAAACTGCACCCACATCCGGCGCATGGTCTTCGAGAATGTCGGGTCGAATATCCTTCCCGTGAATTCGGTCTGCTCCGGGTTGTTTAATACAGTGGAAAGCTCTACGGCATGGCCGCTCTTCATCATTGGTATGGATGATTCGGGCGTGAAGAGATAGGTGAACGACTTGCCGCCGCCCATCGTCTGACACTCAGACAGCCGGATGAGGGGTGCGATAAACCAGCCTTGGTCGTAGAGGCGACAGATTTTTTCGTGACTCTCTCCGGGTGTGTTGTTGTAGAAACTTTCAACCAGCGCTTTCTCCTCGTCCGTCATCTGTGCAACGGCTTTGGCCTTGCGGTCGAGTCCCCATGCCGTGAAGGGCTTTGGCCCGCCGCCGGAAACCATGAAATAATTCATCTCGGTATTGTTGCAGCCCTGAATGACGTCAATGTCCTTTGCCGCGCCATTCTGGTATGCCGCATACGGGTCGAGTGGCAAGTATTTCCCGTCTCTTTCGGGCATTACCCGCAAGGTGATATTGGCCGATGCCTTTACGAATTCCCCGATGTCGACTTTCTGAAGGTCTGCGACGGTCTTGCAGCCCAGCGTCTCCAGCAGTTTGTCGGTGCAGCCGATAGCCTGTTCCGTAGACCTGGTGAAGACGGGGCTGCCGCTCTGGGCGATGACTCTCCGGAAATACTTGTGTGAGCCTTCTATCAAAGGAAGCATAGTCACGCTGCCGCCACCGGCTGACTCGCCGAAGAGGGTCACATTGTCAGGATCGCCGCCGAAGGCTGCGATGTTCTCATGTATCCACTTCAAGGCCATCATCTGGTCCATGAGTCCCAGGTTCTGCGCGTCGGGATAATCCTTGCCATCGGGCAGGTGAGACAGGTGGAGGAAGCCGAAGATGCCGATCCTGTAAGCGATGGTGACGGCGACGACATCGGGGTTCTCCTTGACGAGATTATGGCAGTTATACATTGGGTCGACCGTTCCGCTATATTCAAAAGCACCGCCGTGGATCCATACCATGACAGGCTTTTTCACATCTGTCGTCTCGTCCGATTTGCCCTTCGGGCCAGCCTGCTCACGCTCAGTCGCAGCCTTGCCCTTCGGGCCAGCCTGCTCACGCTCGGCAGAGTCCAAGCGAGCTTGACTCTGCTCTCGCTCAGTCGCAGCCTTCCATACATTCAGGTAAAGGCAGTCCTCGCCCTGATAGTAGTAGCCAGCCTTCTCGCTCGACGTCTCTCTCTGGTAGGGGCTTTTAGCGTTGTAGTACGCCTCATAGACACCGTCGTCGGGAACAACGTCTACCGGTGCCTTCCAGCGCAGGTTGCCAACGGGTTGCTGGCCGACAAAGGGAATACCCCTGAAGGCAATGACGTTATCCTTCTTCTTGCCGACGAAGGTGCCGTTGATGCACTTGACGGCCAGCGACGGGTCATAATTGCCGTCGGTAATCTTTTTGTTCTCGCCGTACAGGGATTTCATCTTCTCCCCAACGGTTTGAGGCTCCGCGACCGGGGTGTCCTCTTTGTCGGTGCATGAAGTGTGAAGCGTAGTAAGGCCGCTAATGAGGATAGCGGCCAACACCTTATTCATTTTCATTTACTATATACAGATTTACGATTTCACTTTTCACTCTTATATACTTCCTCTCCGTCGACGATGGTGGCAACGATATTGGCCTGGGCCACCTTCTCGATGTCGTCGTGCAGGAAGTCGCAGTCGAATACCGCCATGTTGGCAATCTTGCCGAACTCGATGGAACCCATGCGGTGCTCCTGGTGGAACTGGCGGGCCACGTTGATGGTCATGGCACGCAGCGACTGCTCGCGGGTGATGGCCTCCTTCATATTGCGTGGAGAGGTGACGCCGCCGAATGCCTCCTTGGGATAGTCGCGCTTTTCTGCCGTGTAAATGCTGTATTTCACATTCATCAGCGGAGAAACAGGATAGTCGGAGTGGAACACCACGCAGGCGCCTGCATCATAGAACGACTTGATGGGGTAGGACTGATCAGACAGCTCCTTACCGACGTAGGAGATTTCCTGCTCATACATTCCAGGATATGCGGGCGTCCACAATGGCGCAACGGCAGGCACAGAACCAGTGGCAGCCATGCGGCGGATGTCCTCGTCGGTCACGAAGTGCAGGTGTGCCAGCACGTTGCGCTGGTCCATGTTGCCTGTGATCTTCTCGGCATCCTCGATGCAGCCGAGCATGAAGTGGGTAGCACCGCCGCCCTCAGAGTGAGTGTGTACGGACATGCCTTCCTTGTCGGCCTCGACAATCATCTCAACCATCTTGTCGTGGTCGTTGAAGCGCTCTGCACCGTGGTAGCCGGGCTCGTCGAGATAGTCCTGATTCTGCCAGCCCGTGTGTGCCTCGGTCACACCGTCGAGGTACGCCTTGGCTCCGATGATGTGGAAATACTCGCCGCTCATCTGGGCACGCTGTGCAGCGATGCGGGCTATCTCTGCCTTGGGGCTCTCAATATTGTCGGTCACGTACATATAGGCGTAGGTGCGTAGCTTCAGCTTGCCTTCCTGCTCCAGTTCGTAGTATGCCTGAGGGGAGAGCGGGCAGACCACCTCGGCACCGGCGTCGCCGACGGCGGTATAGCCGTTCTGCAGGGCGTAATCCTGCCAGGCGAGCAGGAAGTTCTTGGCATCGTCGAGGGTGACGGGCAGCTTGGGTACGATTTCGAACACGGGGGCTTCGCAGACGTAGCCGTCGGGTTCGCCGTTCTCGTCGACATGCACGAGGTCATACCCCGTCCTCTTGGCGTACTCGGCATCGATGCCTGCCCACTCCAGCGCCTTGGTGTTGAGCAGCATGGAATGGCCGCCGCCGGTGTGCATGAACAGAGGCTTGTCCGAGCAAATGTCGTCAAGATATGCCTTGGTGACGTGTTCCTCGTTCTCTATCCATCCCGAAGCCAAGTAGAACTGGCGATCCGGGTTCTTCGCTATGAAGTCCTTGATGATTTCGCGGTATTTGGCATAGTCTGTACCACCAGCATCCATCAGGTGCGCCTGACCAATCATGCGGTCGCCGGCCAGATGGCCGTGGCTGTGCGACTCCATAAAGCCGGGATAGATGTAGTTGTCGCCGTAGTCGAGCACCTGTGCGCCCCTGCTGGTGAGCCGTTTCGCTTCCTCTGCGCTGCCGATATAGGCGAATACACCGTTGTTTACTAATGCGGCCTTGGCAAAGGGTCGCTTTTCGTCCATCGTGATGATGTTGCCCAGAATAAGTGTCTGTTTCATTTTTCTATACTGTTTTCAGTTATTTGGATGCTGCAAAGATAATCAAATTCCATCAAACAGCATTGCCGGGAGAGACCGGCGCATCAAGTTTTGCATATTTTGAAAGCTTTTTGCATATTTTGAAAGTCTGAGCCGCTCGCTTTCGGGCGTTATCACGTATGCAAGATGTAACACATCTTTAAATATATGATACATCACGCATGTAAAATGCTACAACTCTATAAGTATATGATACAAAAGAGGCCTGCGGATTGCGGGATTCTCCGTAACTTTGCAGCAGATTTATCAACGTAGTTATGAAGAAAGTATTTCTGATGAGTTTATGGCTGACGGCAGGACTGCTGTCGGCAAGTGCCGAGGTGGATGAGAACTTCTACATCTACCTCTGTTTCGGACAGTCTAACATGGAGGGTAATGCCCAGTGGGAAGCCCAGGACGTGGGTAGCGTTGACGAGCGCTTCCAGATGCTGGCCACCTGCGACTTCGACTCGCCCCGGCGCACCGCCGGGCAGTGGTATCGGGCGGAGTGCCCCATCGTGAGCCCCGTGGGCAAGCTTGGCCCCAGCGACTATTTCGGGCGGACGATGGTCAGGGAGCTGCCCGACAAAAAGGTCGGCGTGATAGCCGTGGCGATGGGCGGCAGCCCGATCGAGATGTTCGACAAGGACCTCTACGAGGACAAGCTGAAGCAGAACGCCGGCGAGTGGTGGGCTCAGATAGCCACGCGCTACTACGGCGGCAACCCCTACGGGCGGCTCGTAGAGATGGGTCGGAAGGCCCAGCAGGTGGGCGTCATCAAAGGCATCCTGCTGCATCAGGGCGAGTCGAACAACGGCGACCCACAGTGGCCCGGCATGGTGAAGAAGATTTATCGCGACCTGCTGCGCGACTTAGGGCTGAAGGCTTCGGAGGTACACCTCTTTGTGGGAGAGACGGAGTATGCGGAGATGGGTGGCGGCTGCTCGTGGCACAACACGGTGGTGGCCAGAATCCCCGAGGTGATTCCCACCGGCCATGTGGTCTCGGCCGAAGGGATTCCCGGCAACGGCATCGACCCCTGGCACTTCTCTGCTGCCGGCTATCGCACGTTGGGACAGCGCTATGCCGAGGCGGTGCTCGACGTGATGCGCCATCCCGAAGCCTATACTAAGAACTGGGCCCCCGACGAGCAGCTCACGGGCGGCATCTCCGACCTGGCGGGCAAGTCGTTTGCCATCGTCAATGCGGAGCAGGGAAAGGCCTTCTATTGCACTGGCGACATGACGCTGGCCAGCGGCAGCTACCAGGCGGCCTTCGACATGTCGAACGAGGGCTTCCTCTTCAAACTGGGCCGGGTAGGCGTCAAGCGTGGCCTGCGCCTGCAGTCGGCTGACGGGGAGGACTATACCATCGGCGGTTCTTCGGTCTATCTGAACACGCAGGCCGAAACGGGCAGCGGGTGCTTCTTCGACGTGGTGACCAGCCAGAAGGGAACCGACATCCCCAACGGTGCCGTATGGGAGATAGAGTATGAGGAAGGCAAGGGCTGGTCGCTGAGGAATGTCGGCACGGGCAAGTACCTGAAGGATGCCGACCAGCCTGCCGTCAGCGACGAGCCCGTCTACTTCCAGTTCTATACGCTGAAGGAGGTGCCGACGGCCATCAGCCCCGTTCGCCTGTCGGCGGATTCTGAGTCCCGCTCCGTCTATGCCATCGACGGACGACGGGTGGATGCTGAAAACCTGCGCCCGGGACTCTATATCAGGAATGGCAAGAAATTCATAGTCAAATAACGAAGAGAGGTGATGCGGAAACTGACAGTCATTATTCTGTTCTTGCTTGTCTGCCATGCAGTACAGGCGCAGACACCCGCTCGCGGGGAGCTGACGGTGAAGACCGTGGCGAAGAATGCGGTGCGCATCCAGTACAAGGCGGGGAAGCCGGCGGTGGAACTGCCCGACTGGATCTATGAGAAGTGTGACGAGGTGGCCGATGCCGACATCCAGGCCGACGTGGACAGGAAGCGGCAGACGGTGGCCATCAGGGACAAGTCGGGACAGACGGTGTTCAGGGCCGTGCGCCACCAGCTGCTGCCCGCCACCGTCGGCGGCGAGCCGTGCTATGAGGCCACGCTGGCCTTCCCATCGGCCGATGACGAGTGCCTCTTCGGCCTCGGGCAGTTCCAAGACGGCTACAGCAACCTCCGGGGACTGTCGCGCAGGCTGACGCAGGTGAACACCCAGATCAGCATACCCATGCTCATCTCCAGCAAGGGCTACGGCATCCTGTGGAACAACTACGGCCTTACGGAGCTGAACCCCTGCAGCCACAGCGTGGCACTGACCAGGCGCCAGGGCACGGGTGAAAAGGAGGTGGTGAACGTCACCTCGACCGACGGGGGGCGCAGGGAGGTGCGCCAGAGGAACATCTTCGAGGCAACCATCGACATCGCGGAGGCTGGCGACTACAGCCTGCTGCTCGACGTGGGTCAGAAGATGGCCCGCCGCCATAACCTGGCCATCGACGGCAAGACGGTCATCGAGATGCAGAACCTATGGCTGCCGCCCACGGCGTCGGCCATCGTACACTTAGAGGCAGGGCACCATCGGATAGAGGCAGAGCTGACGCGCGACGACCAGCCGGTGCTTTATTATAATAAGGTGGGGCAGGAGACCGTGCTGCGTTCGCCCGTGGCCGACGGGGTGGACTACACCGTGTTCATCGGCACGGCCGACGAGATCATCGCTACCTATCGCGAGCTGACAGGCCGGGCACCGAGGATGCCCGACTGGGCACTGGGCTACATACACTGCCGGGAGCGCTTCCACTCCTCTGACGAAATCCTACAGACGGCCAGGCGCTTTAGGCAGGAGCGCCTGCCCATCTCGATGATTGTGCAGGACTGGCAGTACTGGGGCAAGCACGGCTGGAACTCGATGACCTTCGACGAGGAGCACTATCCCGACCCGAAGGCACTGACCGACAGCCTCCACCGGATGGACATCAGGCTGATGCTCAGCGTGTGGTCGAAGATTGACAAACAGTCGGAGGTGGGGCGGCAGATGGAGCGCGACAGCTTCTATATCCCCGGTACCGACTGGATAGACTTCTTCAACCCCGAGGCGGCAGCGGCCTACTGGCGCAACTTCAGCCAGCGGCTGGTGCCGCTGGGCATCGATGCCTGGTGGCAGGACGCTACGGAGCCGGAGAACGACGACCTGCTGGGCCGCCGGGTGAACCGTGGGCGATGGGCTGGCGAAAGGGTGCGCAACGTGTATCCCCTGATGGTCTGTAAGACTGTCTACGAGGGGCTGACCTCTCCCGGCCTCTCCCGTGAGGTGTGCATCCTCACGCGCAGTGGCTTCCCCGGCATCCAGCGCTACGGGGCAGCCCTGTGGAGCGGCGACGTGGGCAACGACTGGGAGACGCTCCGCCGCCAGATCACCGGCGGCCTCGGCCTGCAGGCGGCGGGCATCCCCTGGTGGACTTACGATGCCGGCGGATTCTTCCGTCCGCAGAACCAGTATACCGACACGGCCTACATCGAGCGGATGCTGCGATGGATTGAGACGAGCGTCTATCTGCCCCTGATGCGCGTGCATGGCTATATGAGCAATACCGAGCCGTGGAACTACGGTGCCGAGGCCCAGCAGGTCATCGCCCAGTGCCTCAGGGAGCGCGAGCGCCTGCAGCCCTACATCAGGGAGTGCGCCAAGAGAGTGTCGGAGGAGGGATATACGCTGATGCGGCCGCTGGTGTTCGACTTTGCCGACGACCCCGTAGCCCTCGGACAGAAGTATGAGTATATGTTCGGACCGTCGCTGTTGGTGAGTCCCGTCACGGAGCCGGGCGTCACGGAGTGGCGTACCTATCTGCCCAAGTCGGAGGGTGGCTGGTGCGACTATCGCACCGGGCGTCACTACGAGGGCGGGCAGACGGTGACAACACCTGTCACCAAAGCCTTCATACCCGTTTTCGTGCGCGTCAGCTCAGAGAAAGCACTCACTGGCGTAGTCAACTGACATTCATAAAAGTTGCAGGGGGGCGTACTCACAGGGAGTCAGCCCCCCTGTGCTTGTGCGGATAGCCGATTCAGGCCGCTTTCAGCAGGTCGGGCAGAGGAATTGGAAAGGCTGGTGGGATTCTCTGTCGGCATCCCGTCTGCCCCAGTGAGCTTGGAAGTATCCTGCAAAATGGAATTTCATCTGTTTTTGTTCATAAAGAAAACAAAAATGTTTGGAGATTCGAAAATTTCTCCGTATCTTTGCAGCGATAATACATTTTATTAATAAATAACAATATAAATTCTACTAACATGAAAAAAGAAGAAGAGAAGAAGAAGGTTGAGAAGAAAATATCCGAGGAAGATCTGGAGAATGTGAACGGTGGTAGTAGACTTATTTTTGTATAACAATATAAATTCTACTGACATGAAAAAAGAAGAAGAGAAGAAGAAAGATGAGAAGAAAATCTCCAATGAAGATCTGGAGAATGTGAACGGTGGTGCTGGATTTTTAGTTTGGTAGAGGTACAGATATAGGCAAAGCATCTACCGCTGAGCCCTCCCGCTCACAAAGTGCCGTTCACTTAGTGAAGTAAGCCCGCAGGCAAACAACTGCGGGCTGTTTTACAATTACAAATATGTCAGAGATATTTAACGATGAAGCATTAGAGGCTCTTGACGACCAGAGCGAACTCAAGGAGATGCCGCGGGTGGTTTCTCCCAGACTCTGGCTGGTGCTCTCCACGCTGCTGTTGCTGTGCGGCGTGGCACTCTTCTGGTGTATGTTTGGCAAGGTCAACTATACCGTCAGGGCCCAAGCCGTTGTATTCCCGTTTGCAGAGGCCAAGGCGATTACGGTCCCATACGGGGGGATCGTCCACCATGTGATAGCCACCAACGGCCAGGAGGTGGCGGCCGGCACTCCCCTTGTCAGCGTCCGTTCGCAGTTGGCGACCACCACTCTGACGGCGCCAGAGTCGGGAGTGGTGCTGACCTCGAAGCCGGCAGAGAGCAAGTTTGAGCCTCGCGAGCCGGTAGCATGGATACTGCCCCAGGAGGCCCGGTTCCACGAGCGCGAGGTGTTAGCCTACGTGACATTCAAAGAGCTCAGGAAGGTGAAGCTGGGTGCCAAGGTGCAGCTGACGCCTGCCGACCTGGAGCGCGAGAAGTGGGGTTATGCCGTCGGCACCGTCAAGGGCATCGAGTCGTATCCCACCAACCGCAAGATGGTGGCGCAGCGACTGAAGCTGGCCGAGCTGGCATCCGTCATCCCAGCCGACGACCCAGTCTATGAGGTGCGCATCGTGCTCGACCGTGATGCCGACGGGCTGATATGGAGCCGCAAGAAGAGCGAAGGCATGGCCGTCACCACGGGCATGCCCTGCAATGTGCAAATCATCTGGAACCGTAAGTACGTATGGGAAGTGCTGATAGGGCGAGTAGAGAACACGTTGAATACATTGCGAGGCAAGTAGACGTATGAAGAAAGTGCCCATGGTGATGCAGATGGAAGCCGTGGAGTGTGGTGCCGCCTCGCTCTCGATGATCCTTGCCTACTACGGCAAGTGGCTTCCCCTGGAGCAGGTGCGCGAAGCGTGCAGCGTGAGCCGCGACGGCAGTTCGATGAAGAACATCCTGTTGGCAGCCAAGATGTATGGTCTGGAACCCAGTGCCTATAAGGTGAGTGCTGAAGATCTGTCGGGCATGGAGCCCGCCATCATCCACTGGAACTTCGAGCACTTCGTCGTATTCAAGGGCATGCGGAAAGGCAAGGCCCATCTCAACGACCCCGGCATCGGACCGGTAGAGATACCGATGGACGAGTTCCGACGCTCGTTCACGGGTGTCGCCATGACCTTCGAGCTGACCGACCGTTTCCAGCCCTCGGGCCACCCCGCGAGCATCTTCTCCTACATCAAGCATAACCTGAGCGGAGCCAACGAAGCCTTCTGGCTGACATTTATCTTCACCCTGCTGCTGGCAGTGGTCACGCTGACCCTGCCCCTGCTTACGCGCGTGTTCTTCGACGAGATACTCTCGGGTCGAAATGCGCAGTGGGCCACCATATTCTTCTGTCTGATGGCTGCGCTGGCACTCTTCAACTTCATCGTGACGCTCTGGCAGCAGCGCTACTCCAAGCGTATAGCCGGACAACTGGCGCTACGGGGCAACATCAACTATCTGCGCCACCTGCTGAGACTGCCCATGAACTTTTTCGCCATGCGCTACGTGGGCGACCTGCAGCAGCGTCAGCGACTCAATGAGACCATCACCCACTCGCTCGTCGAGGTGCTGGCACCGCAGGCTATCAACGTGATGCTGCTGGTGCTGTACTTCATATTGATGCTGTCGTACAATTACATGCTGACGATGATCGGTGTCGCAGCGGCCCTCGTCAACCTGGCCGTCGTCAACCACTATGCCGGCCAGCGCCTGAATATGGTCAGAAGTACACAGCAGAGCATGGGTAAATA
>CAMHUC010000102.1 GCA_946188155.1 uncultured bacterium
ATGGCCGACGGCTGCCTGTTGCTCGTCGACGCCTTCGAGGGCCCGATGCCCCAGACGCGCTTCGTGCTGCAGAAGGCCCTGCAGATAGGCCTGAAGCCCATCGTGGTGGTCAACAAGGTGGACAAGCCCAACTGCCGCCCCGAGGAGGTCTACGAGATGGTATTCGACCTGATGTTCTCGCTCAACGCCACCGAGGATCAGCTCGACTTCCCCGTGGTATATGGCTCAGCCAAGAACGGCTGGATGGGTGAAGACTGGCAGAAGCCCACCGACAATATCACCTACCTGCTCGATAAGATTATTGAGGTGATCCCCGCCCCGCAGCAGATAGAGGGCACGCCCCAGATGCTTATCACCTCGCTCGACTATTCGAGCTATCAGGGCCGTATTGCCGTGGGCCGCGTCCATCGCGGACAGCTACGCGACGGCATGCAGGTGACCATCGCCCACCGCGACGGCTCGATGGAGAAGACCAAGATCAAGGAGCTGCACACCTTCGAGGGCATGGGCCACGTGCGTACCGACTCGGTGGACTGTGGCGACATCTGCGCCGTTATCGGCCTGGAGCGCTTCGAGATCGGCGACACCATCTGCGACCTGGAGAACCCGGAGCCGCTGGCCCCCATCGCCATCGACGAGCCTACCATGTCGATGCTCTTCACCATCAACGACTCTCCCTTCTTCGGCAAGGAGGGCAAGTTCGTCACTTCGCGCCACATTAACGACCGTCTGGAGAAAGAACTCGAGAAGAACCTCGCCCTGCGCGTGGAGCCTTTCGAGGACTCTACGGATAAGTGGATCGTCTCAGGCCGCGGTGTGCTCCACCTCTCCGTGCTCGTGGAGACCATGCGCCGCGAGGGCTACGAGCTGCAGGTGGGACAGCCGCAGGTAATATATAAAGAGGTGGACGGCCAGAAGTGCGAGCCCATCGAGGAGCTGACCATCAATGTGCCCGAGGAGTTCGCCTCTAAGATGATCGACATGGTGACCCGCCGCAAGGGCGAGATGACCTCGATGGAGAATCAGGGCGAGCGCGTCAACATCGAGTTCGACATCCCCTCGCGCGGCATCATCGGCCTGCGAACCAACGTCTTGACGGCCAGCCAGGGTGAGGCCATCATGGCCCACCGCTTCAAGGAGTACCAGCCCTACAAGGGCGAGATAGAGCGCCGCGTGAACGGCTCGATGATCTCGATGGACACGGGCAACGCCTTCGCCTACGCCATCGACAAGCTGCAGGACCGCGGCAAGTTCTTCATCGATCCGGGCGAGGATGTCTATGCCGGACAGGTGGTAGGCGAGCATGTACACGACAACGACCTGGTGGTCAACGTCTGCAAGGCCAAGCAGCTCACCAACGTACGCGCCTCTGGTACCGACGAGAAGGCCCGCATCATTCCCAAGACAGTCATGTCACTCGAGGAATGCCTGGAATACATCAAGCAGGACGAGCTGGTGGAGGTGACGCCCAAGTCGATGCGTATGCGTAAGGTCATACTCGACCACGACCAGCGCAAGAAGGCTGCGATAAAGAAGTGAAGAGTGAAGAGTGAAAAATTTGCTACCGCATTAGATATGGAACTAAGAACATTACTTATGGCAACAGCTGTGATGACATCGGCAGTAGCCACTGCCCAGCGGCTCAGCTATCCCGTGGCACAGAAGGATGCCACCGTCGATGAATATTTCGGACAGCAGGTGAGCGACCCCTACCGCTGGCTGGAGAACGACACCAGTCGGCAGACGGCAGCCTGGGTGGAGGCCGAGAACCGCGTCACCAGTGCCTACCTGCAGAAGATACCCTTCCGCCAGAAGCTGCTCAAGCGCCTCCGCGAGGTGAGCAACTACGAGAAGATAGGCATCCCCTTCAAGCGCTACGGCCGCTGGTACATCTATCGCAACAACGGGCTGCAGAACCAGAGCGTGCTCTACACGATGGACACCCTCGACGGCGAGCAGCGCGTGTTCCTCGACCCTAACACCCTCTCTACCGATGGCACCGTGGCCCTCAAGGGTGTCTACTTCTCCCACGACGGGCGCTATGCCGCCTACGCCGTCTCGCGAAGCGGCAGCGACTGGCAGGAGTTCTACGTCATCGATGTCAACAGCGGCCAGCTGCTCTCCGACCACATCGAGTGGGCCAAGTTCTCAGGGGCTGCCTGGCAGGGCGACGGCTTCTACTACAGCAGCTACGACGCACCGGCCGAGGGCAAGGAGTTCTCCAACGTCAACGAGACGATGAAGATCTACTATCATAAGCTCGGCACGCCACAGTCTGCCGACGTGCTCTTCTACCAGAACCCCACCCAGCCCCAGCGCTTCTACGACGTGGTGGTCAACAAGGAGGAGACCGTCATGTTCCTCTACGAGAGCGGAGCCGGAGCGGGCAACAACCTCTACGTGCGCGACCTTCGCCAGGCTGGCTCGCAGTTCATCCAGATGACCTCCGACATGGACTACTTCTACTCGCCAACGGTCGTGGGCGACAAGATTTACATCTACACCAACCACCAGGCCCCCAAGGGCCGACTGATGGTGACCGACCTCCGCCATCCCGGCATCGCCGAGTGGCAGCAGTTCATAGCCGAGGGTGAGCACGCCATCGAGGACTTCACCTTCGTCGGAGGGCGCCTCATCGTGGCCTACACCGAGGACGTGGCTACCCACGCCTATCTCTACGGCATGGACGGCCGCCGCATCCGCGAGGTCAGGCTGCCCGGCGTAGGGGCGGCCAGCTTCAGCGGCGACAAGGACGAGCCCGAGTGCTTCTACAGCTACACCTCGTTCACCGTGCCCGGCACCATCTACCGCTACGACCTCGACCAGGACCGCAGCGAGCTATATGCCGTCCCGAAGGTGAGCTTCCGCCTGAGCGACTACACCTCCGAGCAGGTGTTCTTCGAGAGCAAGGACGGCACCCGCGTACCTATGTTTATCACCTATAAGAAGGGCATGAAGCGCAACGGGCGCAACCCCCTGCTGCTCTACGGCTACGGCGGATTCAACGTCGCGCTGACCCCCTACTTCTCGGCCATCCGCATGGCGTTCCTCGAGCGTGGCGGCATCTATGTGCAGGTCAATCTGCGCGGAGGCTCGGAGTATGGCGAGGAGTGGCACCTGGCGGGCACGAAGATGCAGAAGCAGAACGTGTTCGACGACTTCATCGCCGCTGCCGAGTACCTCATCCGCGAGCGCTACACGTCCACTGACCGCCTGGCCATCCAGGGCGGCAGCAACGGCGGTCTGCTCGTGGGTGCCTGCATGACGCAGCGCCCCGACCTCTATCGCGTGTGCATACCCCAGGTGGGCGTGATGGACATGCTCCGCTACCATAAGTTCACCATCGGCTGGAACTGGGCCTCCGACTACGGCACCTCCGAGGACTCGCCCGAGATGTTCCAGTACCTGCGTGGCTATAGCCCGCTTCACAACCTGAAGCCCGGCACCCGCTATCCCGCCACGCTCGTCACCACTGCCGATCACGACGACCGGGTGGTGCCTGCCCACTCCTTCAAGTTCGCAGCCACGCTGCAGGAGTGCCAGGCCGGCGATGCCCCCGTGCTCATCCGTATCGACACCAAGGCCGGCCACGGCGGCGGCAAGCCACTGGCCAAGGTGCTCGAGGAGCAGGCCGACATCTACAGTTTCATCCTTCACGAGATGGGGCTGAAGTATTGAGGGGTCTGTCTGTCACCTCTTAGTATTATTTCTCTTGCCACTGTTGCCACTTTGCCACTCTCTACTGATTATCAGCGACTTACGAGTGGCAAGAGAGGTGGCAACAGTGGCAAGAGACTTTTTGTGATGCCACCACGTAACCGTCTGACAGTCAGTCGGATAGCTGTTAGTGGCAACAGTGGCATGAGAAATTTTATTTGGTGTGCTGATGTCACCCGGCGCGATGGCTTCGGCGAGGCGGCTCTTCACAAGTAGTCCAGAGGCTGGACTGTTCATGCCAGCCTGTGGACCATGCTTGTTCTGGCACCTGGCGGGGTGGGGGCGGTGTCAGGCGGTAGTGTCGGTCGCTTGCTTCTGATATTGTGCGGGCGTCAAGCCAGTATGTTCGCGGAACAGGCGGTGGAAGTGTGAGCGGTCGATGCCGCACAGGTCGGCTATCGCCCCGATGTTGAAGTCGCCGTGCGCCTTTAGCTGGCGTGATGCCTCGTCGATGCGCAGCGCGTTTATCCATTGGCGGAACGTCTTGTAGCCCGCCTTTCTGATCCATTCGCTCAGCTGGCTCTCCGTCAGCCCCATAGCCTCGGCAGCAGCAGGCTTCGTCAGCCCATGCTGCAGGTAGCCCTTCTCGGCTACCCACTGCTCCACCTTTGCCTCGGCCTGACTGTTCGGGGTGTCGGCTGTCCTGCTGTTCTCCGTCGTCTCGTCCTGCCGCGCCTCGCTGCTGGTGGCGGCCAGCGCCATGCGACGGCCTTCAGAGGAGATGATATAGCGCACCAGACTGAACCACAGGTAGACGATGGCCATGATGAAGAACACGCCATAGAGTGCCAGCGGCCAGCCGGAGGCGAAGATAATGGCGGGCACGGTGAGCGCCATGACCAGTAGTCCGCCGATGCTCACTTTCATCCAGCTCAGCAGTCCGGGCTGCTCCTGTGCGTAGTAGTCGTCGAGCGTGTGCTCCATCCGCCGTAGCAGCCGGCCGATGCGCAGGCTGTAGTACAGCTGCATGGCGGCGTAGGCGATGCTGCCCGCCACCTCCAGGCGCAGCAGACTGCCGTGGCTGATGGTAAAGGCATGGTTTTGTATTAATAGTGCAAGGACGGCAAAGCTGCCCGATACGCACAGCGTTACAGCCCCGCCTACGGCCCAGTCCCTGCGCTCGGTGCGCCCCTGCTGCTGCAGGTTGAGCACGCTCATCGACAGCAGCATGGAGCAGGGAATGAAGAATATCAGGTTGAGCGTCACGGCCTGTACCACACCATCTTGGCGCAGCCCCAGCACGTATTGCAGCAGGAACTGCACCGTCAGCAGCAACAGTGCCCCGGCCATCCACCAGCGTGAGCGGTTGGCCATTCGGTCGTCCTTCACCTCGGCGGGCAGCATGGTCATCAGGATCATGGCCATCATCAGCGTCAGCATCATGGCTGCGAATTGCATCTCTCTCATTTCGGGGGCTAAATTACGAAGTTTTTGCGGATTGTGCAAGTTTTTCGCCCGTAAATTGTGGTTTTGCAACACCTTTCCGGGCTGTTTTGCAACACCATGGGGCGTTTTGCAACAGCCTGTTTGGGCAGAAAAGCGTATCTTTGCCGAACCAGCCGCCGGTAGCTCATGACGACAGGACGCACCATACAGAGAGCATCATCCATATCGTTCTTTGACTTACTGACACACCACAACGGATATTTATCCGAGAGAAAGTTTGGAACTTTCCGGGATTTGTTGTATCTTTGCACCCGTAACGTACAAAACAACGACGATTATGACTGCAATAATAGAAAGAACACCCCGCACCGTCACCGTGCGTATGAGCACCCGCCGGTGGAACAGGCTTCAGCAGATGGAACAGGCGCTTCAACAGCCCAAGGGCAGCAATGCCAAGCACCACTACCGCCACGAGGCCCTCTGCGGCATGTTCAAGAGCGATGCTACCGAAGCGGAACTCGTTGAGGAATATTTCACTGAGAAGTACAACCTCTAACTGGTCACAGCCCACACTTGTCACAATCAACCTGCGCGACTATAGTGCTGCCGACACCTCAGCCATAGAAATACTCTCACCCACAGAGTTCGTGGCAAAATACTTGTAGTCCCCTCCTCCCGATTTCCCTCCCCCAAGATAATATCCGCCGAGACATCCGAAAGATGCGCTCGGCGGCTTCCGTTTTATGGTGTGTCAGTCCAATATATTAAATAAGGTATAAACAATTAATAATAACATAAAAAATCATCAAGCAATGAACAGAACCATTAACATCCTCAGCACGTCGCGGACGACACTCGTCCTGCTGCTCGCCACAGCCATTGCCCTCGCGGGCTGCACTGGCACAAACGACAATCCGGCTGCCCCGCAGCCCAGTGACCTCACCGGCGCAGAGAAGGCCGAACTGCTGGAGCGTGCCTACGTCTATACGCTGCCGCTGATGCTCATGGATGCCACCTACATCAAGATGACCAACACGGTGGAGCCCGTGGGACAGCAGGCACCGGCCAACCGACTGATACACGCCCGGCGGCTGGCCAACGCCAGCACCAAGGAGGTGGTGACGCCCAACGTCGATACGAACTACACACAGGTGATGATGGACCTCTCGGGCGATGCCCTCGTGTTGCGCCTGCCCCGTACCGACCGTTTCTGTCTGGCCCAGATTCTCGATGCCTGGAGCAACTGCATAGCCGCCCCGACGGCTACCGACATCGAGGGCGACTACGGCTACTACTGCTTCACCGGCCCGGCATTCAAGGGCACCGTCCCCGACGGCATGATGCACATCGCCAGCCCCACCGACCATGTGTGGATGCTGCTGCGCACGGTCTGCATGGGCGAGGACGACCTGCCCAACGTACACGCCATCCAGGACGAGATGCGCACCTACCTGCTCAGCGACTTCCTCGCCACCGGCGCTGAATACACCGGTCGAGGCACCCACAACCCCGCCTACGACTTCACGGCGCCCGTGGATTACATCATGACCATGCCCATGGCCGACTACTTCGCTCGCGCCAACGAACTGATGCTGACCAATCCGCCCGCCGAGGCCGATGCCGAGTGGATAGCCGACCTCCGGCGCATCAACGTAGGCCCCGGCCTCGCGTTCGATGCCAGCATCTTCGGCACCGAGGGCCAGCAGATGTGGAACACGCTCGTCAAGAATATAATCGCCATCACCACGCCCCGCAGCCAGCAGTTCGTCAAGCCCAACGGCTCGTGGCAGTTCTATGGCGAGCCCATCGCCGAGTTCGGCACCGAGTACTATTACCGCGCCCTCATCGCCGTGGCAGCCCTCGCCGCCAACCCCGTCAGCGTGGCCGTCTATCCCCGTGCCAACGTCGATAGCGAAGGTCAGCACCTCAACGGCAACCACCGCTACCGCCTGCACATCGAGCCCGGCGACTGGCCCGACACCAACGACTACGGCTTCTGGAGCGTCACCCTCTACGGCGAGGACAACTTCCTCTACGGCAACGACCTCGACCGCTACAACATCACCGACCGCGACCACTGGCAGCGCAACGCCGACGGCTCGCTCGACATCTATATCTCCCACGCCCCCGACACCGAGCACCCCGACAACTGGCTGCCTGCTCCGGCCGACGACTTCCACCTCATCTTCCGCATCTACAACCCCGTGACCCGCATCGCCCGCAACGAGTGGACCATGCCCGTCATCACGCGGATCGACTGACATGGACTCGACCGGCGAGTACGAGCTCGTCGCCATCGGTTGAGACGCAGGCCGACACATATATATAAATAAGGTGTAAAGACAAAGTCAAATGACGACGACACCGAACATACAGACAGCATCATCCCCCGCACGGCACGGAGCCGGGCAGGGGATGATGGCGTGGCTGTTAGCGCTGAATCAGAGCAGTGAAGTCATCCAGCGAAATGACATCGACGTAAGGGAAAGGCGTCTGCCGCAGCACGTCATAGTGGCGGTCGTTGGTGACAACATATCTGGCTCCGGCAGCAATGGCACAGTCCACAAACTTGTTGTCGTCAGGGTCGGCCTTAATCATTTCAAAATGATAGTAGGGGGTGATGAGTTCCACAAAGGGACTGTTGACAATGGTCTTCACAATCAGTTCGGCTGTATCATAGTCTGTCAGCCGCTGCAGAATCTCAACATACTCCTCCAGAATTTCCGGAGACACAAAGCACATGCTCGCCTCTCACCAGCGAGTCCCATACCGGGCGATAGCGGCTTTGGCGTGGAATGCTCTGAATAAGGCAATTGGTATCAAGAACTATCTTCATCCTCTCGGCTTATTTCAGTTGATGAAGGTCCATGGCGTTGATCTCATCCAGCCGCTTCTGGTCAAGCTCCCCCGATTCCCACAGAGCGTCCAGGCGTTCCTCCATCCGCTTGGAATAATGGCGATAGAGCACATCTTTCAGTTCCTCAAGTCCGCTTTGACGCTTGTCGAGGGCAAACATTTGGAGCAGATGTATCTGCAAAGGGTTGAATACTGTTGCTGTCATAATCCTAACATGTTTGGGTTTACGGCGACAAAGTTACAAATAATATCCGAATAAAACATTAATAATAACATAAAAAATCATCAAGCAATGAACAGAACCATTCATTTCCTCAGCACCTCGCGGACGGCACTCATCCTGCTGCTCGCCCTGCTGCTGAACGCCACCGAGGGTTACGAGTTCGTCGCCATCGGTTGAGAGGCAGGCCGATACATATATATAAATAAGGTGTAAAGACAAAGTCAAATGGCGACGACACCGAACATACAGACAGCATCATCCCCCGCACGGCACGGAGCCGGGCGGGGGATGATGTGCGTGCTGATGATGAACTGTCAGGGCGGGCTACTCACAAAACATCTGCCGGAGCACGTCTTGCAGCGATTCTGTCTCGTCGTCAGTAAGCGTAGCGATGCGGTTCTTCAGCCGACGTTTGTCGATGGTGCGTATCTGGTCGGTGGCCATCTCGCCGTCACGCCCCATGATGTGACAGCGCACACGGTAGGGATAGCCATGAATGGCCGACGTGACGGGAACGATAATCACCGTGTCGAGGTGGTCGTTCAGTTCTTTGGGACTGACAATGACGCACGGGCGAATCTTCTGCATCTCTGCGCCGATGGTGGGGGTCAGGTCAACCCAATAGATATCGAACTGGCTTACCATTTCCAGTCCTCCATCTTTTCGTCCTCAAACACATCATCGGCCATCAGCCTGTCCTCACCATCAGCGTGGGCCTGCATGGCAGCAGCTGCCCATCCGTCACGGGGAGCGATGCCCGCCTCTTTTTTCTGGGCGATAACCAAACCTTTAACAAAAGCTATTACCTTCTCCATCGCTGCCTCGCTGTCGAGCAGTGGACTCATCTCGCGGAACAGTTCCGCACGCAGTTGTATTGCAGTCATAATCCTAACAGGTTTGATTCTTGGGTGCAAAGATAAACAATTAATTCGAA
>CAMHUC010000103.1 GCA_946188155.1 uncultured bacterium
ATCAGCGGTTGGAAGAGGTGATATGTCCTATACGCAAGTTTAGCGGACAGCAATAGAAAAAAATGAAGGAAACAGCCCAAATTAGACTGAATACCGCCATCAGAACCTTACTTAAAAAGCGAGGCAGGCTCGAACACGGCAGGGGGCATTAAACGGCGGCTACAGGAAGCCTCCCTACAGTTGCGAGAAGCCTCCCTACAGTTGCGAGAAGCCTTCCTACAGTTGCGAGAAGCCTCCCTGCAGTAGCGAGAAGCCTCCCTACAGACGAAGGAAGGCTCTTTAGCTCCGAATTCTCTCGAGAATTGCTTACTCCGAAAGGTGTTGCCAGCTGACGATTCCGTCACTAAGAGTACGGAAAGCTATTTGCCGGGCGGCAGGCACGGGGATAGAGGCCATATTCGTGCGCGCACGCGCGTATAGTAGTTGGATTATGAAGAAAACATGTGTACTATGTGTACCATCTGACACAGCGTGGTGGCAGATGGTACAGATGGTACACATGTTTTGGCTTTACATCATCTCTATAAGGAAGTTCTCGTAGCCCAGCTTCTTGATGTAGTTCAGGTACTGAGCCTCCCAGGCCATGTGCTCCACCTCGCCGTCGATCCACTTCTGGATGAGCTTCTTGGTGGGATAGTCGTCGTTGAAGGCCTCGGCCAGCTCGCTCAGCTGCTTGATGGCCGTGGGCTCGTAGTCGTTCTCAATCTGCTCCTTCGGGTCATCGTAGAAGGGGAACTCGATGGTCTTCATGGCCTCCTGCAGGTCGGCGGGCTTGCAGCCCAGCTCCACCAGGCGGTTGAGCACCTCTTCGGCCTCCTCCCACTCTTCCTCTGCCTCTTCCTTCCACTTGTCGGCCAGCTTGTTCCAGCCGTTCAGGCGGTCGTAGGCCGTTCAGGCGAAATGCTGCTTACTGTTACAAACCATACAGCGCCCAGATAGGCAAACTGCTTCATTGCTTCTTCTTTGATAACAGGGGGACGGTTCTTTTGTTAGCGCGCTGCAGCGCGCTAACAAAAGAACCGTCCCCCTGTTATTTCCGAGTACGGCAACACGAAGAAAGAGCCCGTGTCGATGTTCCGCATCGACTTCGCCGCCAAGGTGCGTCAGGCCGACGGCACGGAGCAGCTGACGCTGATATGCAGCGCATCCTGCGGCGCCTGCTGATGGCCGCCGTGAGCAGCGACATCCGCCAGGACATGAACGTGGAGGACGAGTACTACTCCTACTTGGAGAAGAAGGAGACGGAGGTGATGATCAGGGATAAGATCATTGCCCAGAAGGATGAGCAGCTGCGGAAGTCCATCAAGATGTTGCTCGATGCCGGACTAACCCCAGAGAAGGTTGCCCAGACACTGTCCATTGACATCGATGCCTGCATGCCGTAAGTAAGAGGGTTCATAAACAGAAATCACCGGGACGGTTCTCCTGATCTCTTGACCAGAGGGACCGTCCCGGTGATTTCACGGATAATCATTAAAATTAGAAGGTCACACGGCGTCGGAAACCGTGTGACTTGAAATCGCGTGTGGTCTTGCTCACTTTATGCAGTCTGGCTGTCGCCGTCGATGGGGTTGTAGCCTAATCTGCCGCCGTAGGGCGTCTCGCCGCTGTCTGCTAAAAGGCGGCTGGGCGTGATCTCAATAACGCGCTTGCTCGGCTTGATATACATCTTCTTCATAATTCTTTCTTTTTTAGGGTTCATACTCTTCATTGCTGTCATTCTCACTTCACAATCACCTTCTTGCCGTTGTGTACGTAGATGCCCTTGGCCGTAGGCTTGCCGGCATACTGCTGGCCGTTCAGGCCGTACCAGGCCGTGCCGGCCTCGGCGGCTGCCTGGCCTACGGTCTCAATGCCCGTGATGTGCGACTCCGCCCCGGAGCGCCAGATGATGGGCATACGGGCAGGCAGGCCGGCGCCGCGCGTGCCGCTCAGTGTGCCCTCGCCGGTGTACTCTAAATAGGCTCGGTAGGCCGGGATGTTGGCCCCTGCGCCGCAGAGCACGAACTCGCCCGCGTCGACGCCGCTCACGCCGCCGTCAGCCTCAGCCACCGAGAAGCCGTAGATTCCCGTGGGGGCCTCGGTCCAGGTGATAGGCTCGTAGGTGCCCTTGAAGGTGAACTTGGCGGTGGCGTTCTCCGTCACAGGACTGGTGCCGAAGCTGACCGTGAGGCCGCTGGCACTGTTGGCCCCGATGCCGGTCTGGCCGTCGGCGGGCGAGAAGATGTAGGGCGTGTTGGCCGCCAGGTCGCCGGTCACTGCCTCCATCACCACCTTGCCAGCCTCGATGCCGCTGAACTGATAGAAGGTGCCTAAGGCGGAGGCGGTGGAGGCGGGGATGCCGAACGGCAGGCAGACGGTACACTTCACGCTGCTGCTGAACGTGCGGTTCAGCCGGGCGGCCTTGCTGGTGTACCAGACGGCATTCTCAGGCACCACTAAGTCAGCCCCAAGGCTCGTCACGCCCGAGAGGTTCAGCTTACGCAGGCTCGTGTTCGAGGCAATGTCGGCGTTCAGCTTCTCCACGACGAACGAGGGCAGGTCGCCGGTTAGCGAACTGAGGTTAATTTCGGATTCACTTGAAATGGGATTGCTGTCGCCGATGACCACATAAGATACTGCCTTCAAATCAGTCAGGCTTTCCATCACAGTCTTATCCAGCTCTATTCCTTCCATCAGAATCGGATAAATGCCAGGCTCCATAGATGCGTCTGTCTTATAGCGGATTCTCAGAATCGTGCCACTGCCTGACTTGATGACATTACCAGTGGTTGGCGTAAATACGATGCGCGTATAGCCAGATGACACTACTCCCTGAGTCCAAGTGAAATTGTCGATGTATCCTTCTTCATCCTCATCATAAACCTGTGCGCGTTCTGTGAAGCTGGAGTTGTTGGAGGACAAAGCCATCCCCTCAGGAAGCAAGATGTCAAACTGAAGGTTGGCTACGTCAAACGACTCATTAGTAAGACTTATCTCTATAGTCTTATTATTACCATATTTCACGCCAGCGGTCGTTTTGAACGGAACGACTTGTAGAATGTCCTCTGCGTGGCAGACATACGTCAATGCCATCAGCATCAATAATACTATTTTTCTCATTTGTAATTTTTTAATTTATTTTTCTAATACAATGTTTACTACTCCTAACACATCAGCAGAACTGATTTTACTGTCTTCATTAAGATCAGAAACCTCTGGTATAAAGACCTCAGTCTCTTTCTGAAGTGATACGGAAACCATATTCAACACGTCGGCTGAGTTCACTTTATTATCCCCATTGGTATCGCCCAGCTTATACACGCTCAGCAGTCCGTTGCGGGTGCCGGCGGTCTGGGTGGAGCCGTCATCGTTGGTGATGCTGATCTGGTTGATGGTCACCCTGTAGGCGGTGCCCGTCTCGATGTCGTCGGCGATGACGAAGGGGAAGGTCACGATGGGTGTCACCGTGGGCGTCTCGCCGTCATTCACCACCATGCTGCCGCCCGTCAGTGTGAAGCGGTACGACTTGTAGCCCTCGTCATACGTCACGTCGCCCTCCAACACCTCCTCGCGCGTCAGCGTGTAGGGAGTCGATGTCTCGCCCACCGTGGCATGGTCGAAGTCCACGTTCAGCCTGGGGTCGAAGTTCAGCTGGAACGTCATGTCGCCCAGGGTGGCGCGCGGTGTCAGCAGGATGGGGAAGTCGACAGTGGTGCCAGGCTTGGTGACGGTGTTCCTCAGCATGAACGAGAACTTGCGCTGCTGAATCTGCATCGGCTCGTCGGGGCTGGCGGGCGAGAACAGGAACCGCGCCTCGAGCGTCGTGCCGCTGTCGCCCATCGTGTATTCGAAGGAGGCGGCGGCCGATACCTTGGTAGTGCCCTGATACCATCCGTCGAACACGTAGCCGCTGTTGGCGGAGGCCGTGACGGTGGTTGCCTCGCCCGTCTTCAGGTTGTAGTCGTTGGCCCTGGCGGTGCCCCCGTCGGTTGCCGTCAGTTTCAGCCTGAAGCCGTTGACCTCACCCGGCTCGGCGGGATTCTCGGGGTTGAACGTGAATCTCGCTGTCAGTGTCATAGCCCCTTCGCCCATCGTGTAGGAGGTCGAGGCGTCCTCGCTGTAGAGCGTGCCGTCGGCCTTGTACCAGCCGTCGAAGTCGTAGCCGCTGCTTGGAGAGGCGTAGATATTGACGGTGGTGCCGGCCTTATAGAAGCCTTTACCGCTCACCGAGCCGCCTTCCGTCTTCTCCAGAGTCAGTTTGTACGGCAGTTCTGCAGGCTCACCCGGCGCACCGGGGTTGAAGGTGAAGTAGGCCGTCAGCGTCTCGGTCTTGTCGGCCTTCGTGAATGTGTACGAGCGGGTGTCCACCTGTTCGCCATTCCCATTGATCCAGTAGGCGAACTGCCAGCCGGTCGACGGCGAGGCATTCACCGTTACCGATGTCCCCGGCACGATGTTGGTGCCGCTGTTGCTGCTGGCACTGCCCGCTCCTGCCGGGCTGACCTTCAGTATCAGTTTGGTGGTCAGTTGTCCGGGTTCGGCGGGGTTCGTCGGGTTGAATTCCTGCGCCCACGCCGTGATGCCGGTCAGCAGCATCCACAGCAGGGACAAGTATCTGATTCTCTTCATAGGCTCCGGCGCGTTACTTCACGATTACCTTTTGTGTCTTCTGACCCTGGCGAACCACGTAGACACCGCTCTTCAGGCCGTCGGTGCTGTTGCCCACCTTGATGCCGTCGAGGGTGAATACCTCCTTCTCTGCCGTCTCGCTGCCCATGGCGGTGCTGATGCCGGTGATGCCATTGCTGAACGACAGTGTGAAGCGCGTGTTGTTGATGCCAGCCTCGGCCTCGAAGGTGTAGTTGCTCTTCTGCAGGTCGGTCTGGATGCCCGTCTCGTGGTCTGTCAGCACCACCTGGCCCATCTCATTGCGGATGGCGGAGAGGGTGTACTCGCCGTCGGCAGCGAAGAGGATGCCGAGTTTCAGCGTACCGTTGTCGGCAGGACGCTCGTTGATGGCATACTCCGTGCCCTCGGCGTCGAGCGAGTAGATCTGCGGCGTGGCACTGCCGTTGGCAAAGAACTTGCTGGCGTCGCGGCCTATCTCATAGTCCAGGGCGGCGTCGGGGTTCACCACGAGGCGCGTCTTGTCGCTCAACTCGCCGCTTGCCACCTGGATGTCGAACAGCTGGCGGTTCTTTATGCTGCGCTTACGGGCAGGATTCTGACTCGTCACCTCGGAGGTCAGCTGGCGGCCATTGGCGGGGAAGTCTATCGTCGTGATCCCGTTGGGGCACTGCACAAAGATAGCCTGGAAGGGCGAGAGGGCATAGTCGTCATCCTCGGGAGAGTAAGTAGTGTAACTACTACCATTGTATACAGCGAAGGGTGCGGTATAGTCCATGTTGTGGATGTTGTAGTAGGTCTGCCAGGGGTTGCCTACCATGTTCCAACCTGTGTTGGCGGCAGAGGCACTGCTATTACTGTTGTTGGCAGCAAGCGGTGTCTTGATGACGTCCGACTGCTTCTTGAAGGCATGGTTGGTGCCGCCGGTCTTGGCCTTGAAGTAGACCCAGGTCTCCTCGCTGGTCTGGAGGATAAAGCCTGTGCCGGCCTTGATCTCTGCGTCGGCTCCCAAGTTGTCAGACCAGTTGCCGCTGTTGGAATTATTTGTGTTACGCATTGCTCCGTCGTAGGTGCGAATCACAAAGGAACCACTTCCTGCCGTCACATCACCTACTACGAAGTCGAAAGGCAGACTGAGGAAGTACCATTTCTTTTTATCAATGGTATAAATATTTTGCTTGAAGTCACCATTGACCGTTACATTGGCTGATTCATTGAGAATCATTGAGCATTTATTGTTTCTGGAGTAATCGTAGAGACTGGCGTTAGCTGTATAGTTGTTGAAAGTCTGAGCAGCCTCACCAGCAATAATCAAGGAAGCACTCGTGAGAAATTTCACGTTTGGAGTACCTGCCATGCGTATGGAAGAGTTACTCATGTGCAGGTCTGTGCTGACAGTATAGTCTGTCACGTCGGGCGTGATGGCGACAACATCCTTATACTGTGACCATTTGGGGTGTGACTTGTAAGAGTTCACCAGATGAGAGGGCACTCTCAGTGTAATATTGCTTGCGTTGTTAACGACAGAATTATTACTAGGATGATCTACTACGGTTGGCGACTTCAGAGTGACATACTGAAGATTTGTACAGCCTGAATAGCAACTCTTATAGTCATAGAAGGTCGTCGGGAACTCAATGGATTTGATTCCAGAATTTGAAAATATGTTGTAGTCCACTGTTACGCCCTCAGGTATGACAACGTCAATATTTGTCATAGCAGCATCCATAAATGCTAGTTCGCCTAAACTTTTTAATCCAGAAGGCAGTTCAGAAGTAAACGAAGAACAGTCTTCAAAGGCTGAGTCTCCAATCGTTGTCACAGAAGAAGGAATCGTAAAGGATTTGAGCTTTTTGCAATTATTGAAACAACTCTGCGGTATCGTGGTAATGCTGCACTGCGAGATATCACACTCCTCAAGTTTAGAACAATAGTAGAACGCATAACTGCCGATAGTGGTTACCGTGTTTGGCACAATAACTGTTACAAGTTCATTTTTAGACCTAAAAGCGTAACTGCCAATGGTTTTCAAACCTTTAGGCAATTTTACAGTGACAAGATTAGGGCAATTGCTGCTACTGCCATTAAATTGATTGTCGGGTATTGCCTCAGCACTCGCATTGCTCAGGTCAAGTTCCTGCAAGGCTGCCATAGACTTCAGAGTAGTCCAGTCCTCGCTGCCCAACTGCACACCATCGTTGGTGGTTACGGTCAGTTTCGTGACTGTCTTCACATCATCGATGCCGGAGATGGCCAGAATCTCAGTGTTGAGACTGTTCGTCTCCTTCATGGTGACAGTAGCCACCACATCCTGTGCCCATGCCGACTGCCATGAGCAGACGCTTACCGCGAACAGGGTAAGCAACATTCGAATCTTTCTCATAATTGTTTTGTTTTTGGGTAAATAAAAAAGTTATACTTGGCGTTTTGTAGAGTTAAACAAGTGGACGCAGCCTATCGAGGGGGCTGCTTATCAACTCAACAGGACCGCCAAGTACCTTTTACCCGATAAGCAAACGATAGTCTACGTCCAACACGGACGAGACTTCTAACGTTGCTATTCTTCGGGTTGAATTTGGCGGATTCGTTGAGTTGAAGAACTGCAAGCTAAAAGCTTCGCATTTATCTATACATCAGAAAGTACTCTTATACCATAGCTTACTATATATTTTATTAGGTACGACAATAAGACTGGTCTCCCAGCCTCCCTTTTCTATCTCTCATCGGCATAATATGCCTATTCGGGTGCAAATTTAGTGTTTTATTTTTAATTCTCCAAATTTTTCACTAAATATTTCGGCCTGTAAGGTTGGCTTTGCTCTACATCCCTTCCCTTTTCTCAACACAGAGGACACAGAGACCATATTAACCAGTTCGCAGAGACTATCAGAGAGGCCCAGGGCCTCGCACAGAGAGGCTGCGCCCTTCCTTAGGTCGAAATATTTCGGGGTAAGGTCAGGGCTCTTTTTTTTCGTCAAAAGGTTTGGTGTTTTCGGAATTAGTTCGTAACTTTGCAGCCGTATTGATCTTAAACACTAATGATTATGAAAGAGAATGAACAAGAAACAAGAGGAGAGAGGAAGCCAATGGAAGTAGCCAACCCGATTTACGACGCGGTGTTCAAGTACATGATGGAGGATGACCGCGTGGCCCGCACGGTGCTCTCGGCCCTGCTGAAGAAGCCGGTGGTGAGCGTGGAGATGCGTCCCCACGAGTACGGCAACACGAAGAAAGAGCCCGTGTCGATGTTCCGCGTCGACTTCGCCGCCAAGGTGCGTCAGGCCGACGGCACGGAGCAGCTGACGCTGATAGAGGTGCAGAAGTCGTGGGTGCCGAGCGGGGTGCTGCGCTTCCGCCAGTACCTGGGCGTGCAGTATGAGAGTGAGCGCAACGTGACCGACGACGGCTACGGCCTGCCGCTGGTGGCCGTCTATCTGCTGGGGCACAAGGTGGGCGACATCGAGGAGCCTGTGCTCTACGTCCACCACGAGCCGCTCGACTACGACGGCAACGTGGTGACCCGCGGGCTGCCCGACCCCTTCGTGAGCAGCCTGACCCACGAGAGCATCATCGTGCAGATACCGCGCCTGCACGGGCGCATCAACAACCGTCTTGACGAGATCCTCTCCCTGTTCGACCAGTCGCGTACGAACGCCGACACCAATGAGCACACCATCTTCATCGACGAGGACCGCTATTCGGAGGATGACGCTGATATGCAGCGCATCCTGCGGCGCCTGCTGATGGCGGCGGTGAGCAGCGACATCCGCCAGGACATGAACGTGGAGGATGAGTACTACTCCTACTTGGAGAAGAAGGAGACGGAGGTGATGATCAGGGATAAGATCATTGCCGAGAAAGAGGAGCAGCTCTCGCAACAGAAGGAGCAGCTCTCGCAGAAGGATGAGCAGCTCTCGCAGAAAGAAGAGCAGCTCTCGCAACAGAAGGAGCAGCTCTCGCAGCAGCAGGAGCAACTCTCCGAGAAGGATGCCCTGCTGCGGAAGTCCATCAAGATGCTGCTTGACGCAGGGCTGACGCCCGCCAAAGTAGCAGAGAGCCTTGCCGTAGATATTGAGACCGTCATGTCTTTGATTCATCTCTGATGCCTCGTCACAGCGTGTCTCGCGTGACCAAAAAATAAGTTGGTACTATACCACTCGTTATGACCTCCCCTCGCTCGGCCCGCAGGGTCGCTTGGCTCGTCCAAGACCCCCTCCTGTAGGAGGGGGACGGATACTTTGCACGTCCTCCTTACCTGTGGAGTTCTTGCCATAAGTCTAACCATCCCCCTCCTACAGGAGGGGGCAGGTGAGGTCATAAACAAGCAGAAATCGTACCAACTTATTTTTGAGGTAACATCTATTAATTCACAAATTCGAGTGGAAGCCGTTCCGTTAGAATTGATTCTTTCGGAGTCTCACCCTCA
>CAMHUC010000104.1 GCA_946188155.1 uncultured bacterium
CCGTCCTCGCGGTCCCACTTGGCGTGCTTCACGCCGACGTTCTCTGCGGGAATCATCTCGCAGTTGAACATGACGTCCTTCGTGCGGTACTGTTTGTTGTATTTTTCGATGAGGCCGAGTATGCCCTGTACGAAGTGCAGATAGTCGTCGTTGGGCGTAATCTTCAGTCCCATGAACTCTGCTGCCTCCACCAGTCCGTTGATACCGATGGTGAGGTACTGTCGCGCGATGTTGATATAGCCGGCGTCGAACAGGGGCAGCATGCCGTGCTGCTGCAGTTCCTTGAGGTTCTCGTTGTAGGCCAGCTGCACCTTATGGCACAGGTCGATGATGCCGCCGAGATACTGCAGATAGGGAATCTTGTTGTTGACGGCATACTGGATGCAGCGATTCAGGTTGATGGTGAGCACGCTCTTCGAACCAGTCGAGACGCCACCGGCCCCGAGGGTATAGCTGAAGCCGTTGTCGGTAATCTCGTTACGCAGGCGGCAGCAGCTGGAGAGCGAGTCGGCATTGTTGCTCATATAGGTGAAGAAGGAGTGGCCCTCGGCATACATCTCGGCAGTGAACTCTCCCCACTCCTTGTCGCGGCACTCGCCGTTCTCGTCGGTCAGTAGTGCCATCGTCTCCACGGGGAAGGTGAGCAGTGTCTTGGTGCGCTCCTGGTTGAACCATTTCATGAAGCGCTTTTGCAGCCAGGAGAGGCCGTCCCAGTCGGGCTTCGACCCGTCGGGGAAGTAGAAGTCGCCGAAGATGGACTCGAAGTAGTAGCGGTCGTAGTAGGCGATGTTCCAGAACACGGCCTGGTAGTTGCGGGCGCCTGTCGGCTGGTTGAGCGTGTAGACTATTTGCTCGAAATAGTCGGTGATGACCTTGTCGATGGTGCGCTTCTTCAGCGATAGGTCGGCCTGGTCGTCGGCGTGCTTCCAGTAGTCGAGCCCCCACTCTTTGCCGATGAAGTAGTTCATGTACATCAGGAATTCAGGCGTTGCACAAGCGCCGCTGAGCATCGAACTGACCATGAACACCATGTTGACGAAGCCTCCGGTGAACGACTTGAGGTTTGTGGGGGCAGTGGAGTTGCCGCCGATGCTGGTGGTACCTCCGATGAGCCAGGGATACATCGTGATGGAGGCGCAGTAGTTGGCCAGGCTCGTCTCGTCGTTCTTATATATAAAGTGGTGGTTCAGCTTGTCGAGGTATTCGTTGGCCAGTTCCTTGCCGTACATCTTCTTGATGCGGTCGGTGAGCAGGCGGCGGTTCAGGCGGATGAAGTTCGACTTGGGCAGCTCGCCGATTAGCGTGGCGATGTTCTTGTGCTCCACGTTGGCATTGGCATCGTATTTCGACCCGGTGGCGGCATTTACCGACTCGGTGTATTCGGAGAGGAACATCATCTTCTCCAGTGTGTCGCGGTCTTCGGAGTGTGTCTGTCGATAGAGGATAAAGGATTTGGCCACCTTGTAGTAGCCTTCCATCATCAGGGCTTCTTCCACCTGGTTCTGGATGTCTTCTACGGTGATGTCGTCGTGCATGTCGAGATGGTTCAGAATCTTCGACACGATGCCCAGGTCGGCGGGCTCATTGACGCTTTCGAATGCCTTGACGATGGCATTCATGATTTTGTCGAGCGAGAACTGGTCTTTCGAACCGTCTCTTTTCGTGATGGTGAAATTTTTTATTTCCATTTATGCCGTTTGCTTATGTTTATTAGTTACTTATGACTGCGAGTTGTCTGTTTCGGGAAACTTTTCCTCCTTCCGGCGGTCGAAAGTTGCCCATTTCGGAAAACCCTATTCGGCTGCAAAGTTACAAAAATATCCCATAACCTGTGTTATAAGAAATCTAAAAAATATTTAAAACGATGGATTTATAATAAAACGCCATCTTCCTACGTTATTAATAGAGGTGAAAAGACGTTTGGCCATAATAAGTGCGCTACTGTTGGTGAGTGCCGGCCTCCGGGCCCAGTACGACGTGTCGTTCAGCCACTACTGGGCGATGGAGCCCTCGTTCAATCCGGCCGCAGTAGGCAAGGAGGACAAGCTCAACATAGCCGGTGCCTACGCGCTACAGCTGGCTGGCTTCGAGCATAACCCGAATACGATGTATGTGGGGGCCGACCTGCCGTTTATGTTCCTGAAAGCCCGTCAAGGTGCTGGTCTGCAGCTCATCAACGACAATATCGGCGTGTTCTCCCACAAGCGCGTCTCGCTGCAGTATGCTTTCCAAACGAAACTGTTCAAAGGCAGACTGAGCCTGGGCGTGCAGGCGGGTGTGCTCAGTGAGAGCCTGGACGGCTCGAAGCTGGAGCTGGAGGATCCCAGCGACCGCTCTTTCTCCAGCTCTTCGGTCAACGGTACGGGCATCGACCTCGGCGTGGGACTGTATTACACCCGTCGCAGCTGGTATGCGGGGCTGTCGGTGCTGCACCTCAATTCGCCCAAGGTGGAGCTCGGCGCAACCAATGAATTGCAGGTGTCGTCAACATATTATTTAACAGGTGGATACAATATTCGTCTCAATAATCCGTTCTTAACAATACACACCTCTGTCTTGGGGCGCTCTGACGGTGTCGCCTGGCGTGCCGACGTGACTGGTCGCCTGAAGTATACTCACGAGAAGAGGATGATGTATGCCGGAGTGTCCTACAGCCCCACGAACTCGGTGACGGTGATGATAGGCGGCAATATCCACGGCATCCACCTGGGATACAGCTACGAGGTATATACCACCGCCATCAGTATCGGCAACGGCAGTCACGAACTGTTTGTGGGTTATCAGACCGACCTGAACCTGGTCAAGAAAGGACGTAATCTGCATAAGAGTGTAAGACACCTCTGAGAGTGAATAGTGAGTTGTGAATAGTAAAAAAGAAATATGGTAAAGAATATGAATATGGAACATGGAAAGGGCCGGGGCAGAAAGGTGTCACCTTTTTACCTCTTTTCCCTTTTACTGTTGTTGACGAGTTGCTTCGGCGGCAAGCTGGCATCGTCGGCAGGCGGCGAGGTAACTGGTGTCGGAGGCAGACCTTTCACCGAGCCTACCCCCTACGGCATGACCCTCATCAAACGAGGCCACCTGAAGATGGGCATCGAGAAGCCGGATAGCCTCTGGGGCAAGGAGACACCAGTGCGCGACATCTCCGTAGACGGCTTCTGGATGGACGAGACGGAGGTGACTAACTCGAAGTACCGCCAGTTTGTCAACTACGTACGCGACTCCATCCTCCGCGAGCGTCTGGCCGACCCCAACTATGGTGGCGACGAGACCTACAAGATAGAGGAGGATAAGAACGGAGAACCTATCACGCCCCACCTGAACTGGAAGAAGGCACTGCCCAAGAAACCCAACGAAGACGAGCTGCGAGCCATCGAGAGCCTCTACGTCACCAACCCCGTGACCGGCGAGAAGATGCTCGACTACAGTCAGATGAACTACCGCTACGAGGTCTACGACTACACTACGGCAGCCCTGCGCAAGAACCGTCTGAACCCCGAAGAGCGCAATCTGAACACCGACATCACCGTCGACCCCAACGAGCAGGTGTGGATCTCGAAGGACACCGCCTACATCGACGATGAGGGGAGAATCGTGCGCGAGACCATCAACCGCCAGCTCACCGGCCCCTGGGACTTCCTTAACACGTACATTGTTAATATATACCCCGACACCACCTGCTGGGTGAACGACTTCCCCAACGCCGACAACGAGGTGTATATGCGCTACTACTTCTCCAATCCCGCCTACAACGACTACCCCGTGGTGGGCGTCAGCTGGGAGCAGGCCAATGCCTTCTGCGCATGGCGAACGGAATATCTGTTGAAGGGGCTTGGTCCCCAGGCACGCTTCATACAGCGCTACCGACTGCCTACGGAGGCCGAGTGGGAGTATGCGGCACGCGGCAAGGACCAGACGGAGTTCCCCTGGGACAATGAGGACGTGGCCAGCGGCCGCGGCTGTTTCTTCGCCAACTTCAAGCCCGACGACGGTAACTATACCAAGGACGGCAATCTGATCACCTCCAGGGTGGGCATCTATGCGGCCAACAGCAACGGACTTTTCGACATGGCCGGCAATGTGGCCGAGTGGACATCGACCATCTACACCGAAGCAGGCGTGGAGGCAATGAACGACATCAACCCTCAGCTGCGCTATAATGCCGCCAAGGAGGATCCCTATAGGCTGAAGAAGAAGAGCGTGCGCGGAGGCTCGTGGAAAGACCCTGAGTCGTACATCCGCTCGGCGTGGCGATCCTCCGAGTTCCAGAATCAGCCACGCTCATACATCGGATTCCGCTGTGTGCGCAGCCTGGCTAACACTGTGAGCGAAAAGATGAAGAAGAAAAAGTGAATAGTGAATAGTTTTGCTGCCTCCACAGTAACAAATAGTAAATCGTAAATCCGTAAATAGTAAATTATATCGATGACAACATACAGTAAACTCAATGTCGTCTACCGCTTGCAGAAGTGGATGGACAGCGTGGCAGGACAGACGTTCCTCAACTACGCTTACAGCTGGGGCGCCTCAGTCGTAATCCTGGGTACACTCTTCAAACTGACCCACCTGCCGGGGGCCAACTTTTTCCTGTTCCTTGGCATGGGAACCGAGGTGTTCGTGTTCTTCATCTCAGCCTTCGACCGGCCTTTCGACAAGACCACCGACGGCATGGACCTCGACATCCATATGGCCGACGAGAACGCACCTGCAGGACAGGCGGCAGCAACCGTCGTGGGCGGCAATGGTGGTACTATTATAATTGGTGGCGGCAACGGACAGCCGGCCTCAGCAGCCATGCCCGATGCCAGTCAGGCCCCTGTGGTCGATACCGAGGCCATCGCGGCCGTATCGCAGTCGGTGGCTACCGTCTCGGGCATTTCCGGAGTTTCCGGCGTGTCTGGTATCTCCGGGAATACCGGCCTGCCCTCTGTCAACCCCGAGCTCGAGGAGGCCACGTCCAACTATGTCGACGAGCTGAAGCGCCTCACCGAGATGCTCTCGAAGGTGTCCGAACAGAGTGCCCGCCTGGCCCGCGACTCCGAGGAGATGGAGAATCTAAACCGCACCCTCACCGGCATCTGCAAGGTCTACGAGCTGCAGCTCAAGAGCGCCAGCTCGCAGATTGGCACCATCGACGATATCAACGCCCAGACGCGCCGCATGGCCGACCAGATAGCCGAACTCAACCGTATCTACACCCGCATGATCGAGGCCATGACGGTCAATATGAACGTCGGCGCGATGGCCGCCAATAAGTAAACCGGCGCGTCGTAATAACGTCATAACGGAATAACGTGATAACGGAAAATAGAAAATCGAAAATCGTTAAATCGTAAATAATCTCGATGGCAATCAAGAAAAGACCCGTATCTCCCCGTCAGAAGATGATCAACCTGATGTACGTCGTGCTGATGGCCATGCTGGCGCTGAACGTCTCCAACGAGGTGCTCAACGGATTCTCCATCGTCGAGGAGAGTCTCAAGCGCACCACGTCGAACGCCACTCTGGAGAACCTGGCCATCTACGATGACTTCGCCCTTCAGATGAAGCAGAACCCGCAGAAGGTGCAGGTGTGGTACGACAAGTCGCAGCAGGTGAAGCGCATGAGCGACGCCCTCTACAACCTGGTCGACTCGCTCAAGCAGGCCATAGTGGTGGAGGCCGACGGCGAGGACGGCAATGTGGGTGACATACGAAACAAGGAAGACCTCGAGGCGGCCAGCCAGGTGATGCTCGCACCCGGCCGTGGCCGAGGGCAGCAGCTCTTCGAGGCCATCAACTCCTACCGCTCCAACCTGCTGAAGATGGTCACCGTGCCCCGGCAGAAGAAGCTCATCGTGTCCACCCTCACCACTGAGATACCGCAGAATGCCCGTACTCTGGGCAAAAACTGGCAGGAGTATATGTTCGAGTCGATGCCGGCATCCGCTGCCGTCACCCTGCTCTCCAAGCTGCAGAACGACATACGCTACGCCGAGGGTGAGGTGCTCCACACACTGGTACAGAACGTCGACGTGAAGGACATCCGCGTCAATGCCCTCGAGGCTTTCGTCATACCCAACTCGCAGACTATCGTGCGCGGCGACAAGTTCTCCGCTCATATCGTGATGGCTGCCGTCGACACCACGCAGGTGCCCGACATCTACATAGGCAACCAGAAGGTGGAGCTGCGCGACAACCTCTACGAGCGTATCTGCAACAGCACTGGCGACTTCACGCTGGCTGGCTACTTAGAGACAGTCAACGGCAACGGCGATGTCATACGTCGCGACTTCTCGCAGAAGTACACCGTGGTAGACCCCAGCGCCACCGTCTCGGCCGACCTGATGAACATGCTCTATGCCGGCTACAATAACCCCATCAGCGTCAGTGTGCCCGGCGTGCCCCTCAACAAGGTGCAGGCCACTATGACCAACGGTACCCTACAGCCCACTGGCCCCGGCAAGTATATCGCCCGCCCGGCCAAGATTGGGCAGGACGCCACCATCACCGTCACATCCACCAACACGGGCCGTGCCCAGCAAATGGGACAGTTCACCTTCCGTGTGCGTCGACTGCCCGACCCCACGCCCTTCATCGCCATCAAGGATGAGCATGGCAACGGCGTGCGCTACAAGGGTGGCGGACTCCCCAAGGCCCAGCTCAACGGGGCCACTGGCATAGGAGCTGCCATCGACGACGGCATCCTCGACATTCCCTTCAGCGTGCAGTCGTTCGAGACCGTATTCTTCGACAACATGGGCAACGCCGTGCCGTTGGTCAGCGACGGGGCGCAGTTCTCTGCCCGCCAGAAGGACACCTTCCGCAAGCTGGCACGCAACCGCCGCTTCTATATCTCCCGCGTGACGGTCGTCGGCCCCGACGGCACCACCCGCACTCTCCAGAACCCAGTGGAAGTCATTGTAAAGTGAAGAATGAAGAGTGAAGAATTTGCTGCCGCCCTCCAAAATAGCTAAATAGTAAAATCGTAAATAATTCGTGAATCGTAAATAGATGAGAACAGTGAATGATAATCAACGGAACCGAAGTATGATGATGACGAAGATAGTGCTGTGTGCAGCATTCTTCATTCTTCATTCTTCATTCTTCATTTCCTCTGCCCAGGCCCAGCCGCGCCAGCGTCGCGCCCAGCAGCAGAAGGAGGCGCAGGCCAAGAAGAAGTCCAGCCCCTCGTCGGCCATGTCGCGCCGAGCACAGATATCCTTCCCCACGGCCCTCGACGTGCCTGAGGACGTGGTGTGGCGACGTGACATCTACCGCGAAATCAACCTTGAGGACGATGCCAACGCCGGACTCTACTACCCCGTGGAGCCCCACGGTCGCGAGGTGAATCTCTTCACCTACATCTTCAAGCTTGCTCAGAACGGCTATATCCCCATCTATGAGTATCCCACCGACGGTAGTGACGTGTTCGACGAGTCGGCCAAGATCGAGATGAAGACCATGCTCGACAACTACCAGATATTCTACGAGGAGCAGAACGGCAAGCTGAAGGTCGACAACAGCGACATTCCCTCCGCCGAGGTGAAGAAGTACTACCTCAAGGAGAGTGCCTACTACGACCAGGCCAACTCATCCTTCCATATCAAGGTGCTCGCCCTCTGTCCCGTGATGATGCGCGAGGACGACTTTAGCGATGCTGGCGGTGCGGCCACGCCCTATCCCCTCTTCTGGCTGAAGTACAGCGACCTGGAGCCATTCCTCAATCGCCAGTCCATCATGACCTCCAGTCTCAACAATGCCGCCACCATGTCGATGGACGATTTCTTCACCATGAACAAATACCGTGGCAAGATCTATAAGACCACCAATCGTCTGGGCAAGACGCTCGCCCAGATTTGCGGCGGCGACACTGCCAAGCTGTCTGCCGAACAGAAGCGCATAGAGGCCGAGCTGGAGACCTTCCGTAAGAACATCTTCGGCGACCCCGCCCGTCGCGACTCCCTCGACAGTATCGCCAATGCCAACCCTGCCAACGTGAAGGCCGCCCTGAAGGCCAAGGCCAAGAAGGCCAAGCGCAACAGCAGCCGCCGGTCTAAGATCAGTGGCACCAAGGACAGTGGCGGTTCCTCCTCTGGTGGTGGCAGCGGCACTGCCCGCATGTCCGTGCGCCGTCAGCGCCACTAACACGGTTTTTCCGTCTTTTTTTGGCGGTCTCGTAAATAATTGCTATCTTTGCCACGGCATTGCCTCAGTGGCAGGCTTGAAGATGAGATATGGCACAGATTGAAAGACAGGAGAGTGGCTACGCCGTTGGCGTGCAGATGTTCGACAGGATTCGCGAGCGTAAGGCGGTGGCAGTGGTGATACCCTGGGCAATGCCTATCAGGACCTGCGCTTTCAGGAAATCACCTTCGAAGCGTTTGTTGAGACTATCCGTCGCTGGTATGCCGGCATCCCCTACAGCATAACCAGGGCGTTTAGCTTGTCTAACGCCGAATCAGATGACAAGCAAAACGCCCTACAAAAGTCGGTGATAACAGGGTACAAGATATTACGCCCTATAAAAGAAGAGTGCTGTCACTGGCCGGCGAGGGGGCGGTGACAGCTTGTGTTAAGGGACAAAAATCTTCAAAAATCTGACACGAATGCGGACTATAGCTGTTGCAGCTCTTCGGCTGTGAGTTTAAGGCTCTTTGCTATCAGGTCTATGGGTACGCCATTCTCCTTCAGGCTTCTTGCGCTATCGAGACGCTCCTTGATGCGTATGGCCTCGGCTTCGGCCTTGCCTTTCTCCATGCCTTCGGCCATGCCTTTCTCCATGCCTTCTTTGTAGAAACCTTCGAGGATGACACGCTCGTCGACGATGGACAGCATGAACCGCTCGTAGGCGTAGAGCTGGGCCTCAGTCATGGCCGATTTCTCCACGATGCTCAGTGCCTTGCGCGTCTGCTCGTTCTCCAGCAGCTCTGCAGGTGCCTCCTGTGTGCTCTCGCTTATCTCGGTGA
>CAMHUC010000105.1 GCA_946188155.1 uncultured bacterium
AGCCTCCGTAGAAACGCAGGAAGCCTCCGTAGAAACGCAGGAAGCCTCCGTAGAAACGCAGGAAGCCTCCGTGTATGATCCGCCAGGCTCTACTCAGCAGGCTTCGTCTGCAGGAAGACAGCCTGCAGCTTCTGCAGGGCTTGGGCCAGCTGGCGCACCACGATGATGGCCTGCTGCATGGGCTCGGCAGCGTGGTCGATGATGTTGATGCCGTACTGCACCGACTGGGCATCGAGCAGACTTCCAGCCAAACAGTGCTACGTCTTCTGCTGGCAGGGGGCGAATCGACTTCTGCGCCTCCATGCCGACGGTGCGGCTGAGGGTCTTGTCGAAGTTGTCGTTGAGCAACACGTACTCGTTGAGGTACTGATTGAAGTAATTCACCGAGTTCCACGTCGAGAAGTTCAGGTTCTCGGCCAGTGTCTTCAGGTTCTGGCGTGTGTGAGCCACGAACTCCTTGCGGTTCTTCTTGGCCTGCTCGATGGAGCCGGCGTTGTCACTGTTGTCGTTGGAGCACGATGTCATAACGCTTGTGCCGCATACGAGGGTGACGGCGAGCACCCAGTGCATCATCTTCTTCATAATTATTGTAAACTGTAAACTATAAACTATAAACAGTAAACAGTAAACTTTCTATCATTCCACTTTCGTCAGGTTGGCATAGATGGTGTAGGTGGAGCCGTCGTCGTGTTTGCGAACGGACTTGTTGACCTGCTTTCCGTTCTCGCTGGATACGACTTCCCAGTTCTCATACATCATTTCCTCTGACTCCTGCCACCGGATGAAGACCATCGGGCCGTCGATGAAATATTCCGAGTTGGTCACTTCCTTGTATTCCACCCACTGCTCGTCGACGAGCTCGTAGAAGGTGCAGGTGCCGTCGGCACGGTACAGCTCGCGGGTAGGCTCTGGAGACTCAAATTCCGGGTCGTCGCTGGTGAAGGTGATCTCCCAGAGGCCCAGGACCGCCTCGGTGTAGTCGGCCTCGGCACGGGTGAAGTGCTCCTGGCGCGGGCCGTAGGTGGCTGTCACCTGTCCGTCCTTCGAGAGCGTGGTCTTGGCGGTGAAGCGCAGGTCGTCGCCGCTGACGGTGACGGCGGTCAGTTCTACCACCGACTGCTGTCCGTCGGCCAGGCGCGATGTCATCGTGATGGCGTTGCCGCTGATGGTCAGGTCGGTCTCCTGCCTGTAGGACCACACGCCGCTCTCCGTCATCGACATGCTGTAGAAGCCCTTCAGCGCGGAGCCGCCATCCTTCGTGAAGGTATAGACCGACTTCATGTCAGTCGTGACCGCCTCCCCGTTGGTGTCGGCATGAATCCACTTGCCGACAATCTTTTCGGCGAGGCTTTTTCCGGCTACCGGATTGTCATCGTTATTACTGCATGATGTGAATGCACTTGCGCCGCATACAAGGGTGGCGGCGAGCACCCAACTCATAATCTTTCTCATTGTTATTTAGTTTTTAAACTGCTATACATCTTATCAAGTAACTGAACAAATTTAATTTATGATAATTCGTGTTCAATTCGTGATAATTATATGTTTTTATATAAACACGAATTGCCATTAATTGAACACGAATTTCTCATTAATTATTATTTTAGTTTTAATTGTTTATCGTTATTCCACTTTCGTCATCTGGAACGTGGCGGTGTAGGTCGAGCCATCCTCGCGCTGGCGCAGGGCGGTCCACTTCATCACACCGTCCTGTATGCTCTCTACCTCCCACCACTCGCGCAGTTCATCACTGTCGTCAGTCATCTTCCAACGGCAACACAGCAGCGTGCCGTCGACGAAGTAGGCCGACATAGGCTGGCTGGAAGGAGTCCACTGGCCGTCCACGAGACTATAGTAGACGTAGGTGCCGTCGGCCTTGTACTCCCAGCGGTGAGGTTCTCCATCGTCATACTCCGACTGTTCGCTGGTGACGCGGCCTTCCCAAGTGCCGAGGACAGCATCGTGATAGTCGGCCGTCAGGCGCACATAGTGCATCTTTACTGGTCCGACCTCCTGTACCACATTGCCATTGACGACGAACTGAACATACGTCCTGGTCATCATCTCTGTATCGGTGATGGCCGTCACGGTGTGGTTGATGTGTATCTGGGTGAACTCATTCTCCTGGACGGTCCAGGAGATGGTGTTGTCCTTCAGCGTGTATTCGAAGGGTGCATGGACGTACCATGCGAGGTCGCCGTAGGATGTGCTGAAGTCGCCCTTAAAGTCCGCCGTGAGGGTGAACACGCCCTTGCTGTTGGTCGGTACGGGCATGCCTTCCTCCTCCATGTTGATCCACTTGCCCACGATTTTCCCTGCCAGGCCCTCGATGGCCGGATAGGCTTCCTTGCCGTAGAAGTCGAGGAAGGGCTTCACGCGGTCGTCGCCGAGGTTGCTGCTGGTGATGTAGGGCGTGGGAATCATCTCACCCTGATCGGCTCCTGAGAGCACTGCCTCTACAGCCTTGTGGGCCATGCCGAAGGTATTCTGCACCATGATGCCCTTGAAGTGGGTGTTGCCAGCAATCAACTCGTCGAGGAACTCCCCGTAGACGTCGAAGGTGTACACGTTCTTGCCTTTCTCCTTGAGCAGGTTGAGGACGCTGCTGAGGATGTGGCCATTGAAGAATACGAAGTCATCGTACTCATCGATGACGGCCTCAACGGCGCTCTTGGCAGCTTCATCGACGGGATAGATGGTGGTAGCTGGCTTCACAGCCTTGAATGCCTCGGCGCGCTCCAGGGCTATGCTGTTGCTCTGCACGAAGGCAGCCACCTTGTCGGCCGTCACCTTGTCGGCCAGCGCCCGGCCTGCAGCCGCGTTGTCTGTTCCAAAATACGGACTGCCGGCCAACGGGCTGCCAGTTTTCAGCTCCGTGTCGATGATGACCACCGGAATGCCGCGCTGCCGGGCGAAGGCAGCCACCTCGGCATCGGCACTCTCGCCAGCGGGGCCGTAGCTCGGCGCGTAGATGATGCCCTTCAGCTGCTTGCCCTCAAGCTGCTTCAACTCATTCACGATGGCAATCTGTTCCTGGTGGGTGTTCTCCGACGCGGTGGTGTAGTAGAGGGCCTCCACGCCGTTGTCCTCACAGGCACTGCGGAAGGCTGACTCTATCTGCTTGAAGTAGTCCACATGGCCGATTTTTCCAATCATGGCGATTGCCGGAGTGCCGACATCGGGGCCTGCGGGGTTGTCGTCGCTGCTTGTACACGACGTGAATACGATTGCGCCGCAGATACATAGGGTGGCGGCGAGCACCCAATTCATCATCTTTTTCATTGTTTGTAAGTTTTGTTAATGTTATGAGATATATTGCATGATGAGGTCGGCCATCTGCTCCTCCGTCTTGTCGTCGGCGGCGATGACCAGTTGGTAGTTGCGGGTGTCGTAGCGCGAGGTGCCGGTGTACTTCTTCACGTAGTTCTCGCGCATCTTGTCCACCTGGTCGATGATCTTGCGGGCCTCCTCAGGCGTGATGCCCTGCTTGCGGGCCACGCGCTCCATGCGGTGCTCCATCGAGGCTTGGATGAGGACGCTCAGGTGGTTGGGATGCAGGCGGAACACGTGGAAGCCGCTGCGGCCGGCCACCACGCACGACTCTCCGACGGCGAGGTCCTGCAGGATGAGCGTCTCGGTCTTGAACATCTCGTCGGTGGTCAGCAGGTCGGGTGCGTCGCCCTTCTTCGGCATGTAGTAGTCCATGCTCATGCCTGAGTCGATCTTCAGGATGCGCTCCACGTCGGCCCACCATCCGTGCTTGCGGCCTTTCAGCCGCTCTATCTCCTCGGGGTTGATGTGATACTTCTCCTGCAGGGCCTTGATGACGGCCTTGTCGTAGAAGGGTACGCCCAGTTTCTCTGCCAGCAGGCGACCCACGGTGCGGCCGCCGCTGCCTAACTCACGATTGATCGTGATGACAAATTTCTCGTTCTTATTCATCTCTTTAATTTACGATTTAACGATTTACTATTTACTATTTATTTGCGATATATAGTCGTGAACGGCTCCGGCAAAGATGCAGCCCAGCACAATTTTGTTCTTATCTGCTACTTAAGCGGATTCCGACTGATGTTTGTTTCTCCCTCCATGCCCTGGCCCTCACGCTGATGTTCTTGGCCAGACACTCACTGTAGAGCCATGGCTCGCAGCTGTGTATGTCACCAACGTTGAGGAAGCCGCGGAACGGAGGATATTCCGATGCACTGTAGTTGGTGGCCACGAGCACATGATATTCCGGCGCGACGGTGATGGTGATAGTGTCGTGGAGCGTGGCCGGAGTGGCATCGGTTCGCCAGTTCACAGGGTTGATGCAGATGTCGGAGCCGGCAATCAGGGGCAGCACGTACTTCACGTCCTTCACTGTGTTGTAACAGATGGTGACGCCCGTGTCGGTCTCGCCCTCGGCGGGACGGATGTGGCTGCACGCAGCCATATCGGCCTTGGTCACCTTGTAGCCCAGGACGTAGGCAGCGGCCAACTGACTGTAGGTTTCGTCGTCGATGTGCTTCAGCAGTTCCACCACGGCCAGACCGCCCTGGCTGAAGCCTGCGATGATGAGCGGTCGCGACTGGTCACGCTGCGCCTGGAAGAGGTCGAAGGCCTTGCGCACATCGTCCATCGACAGGCGGGTGCGCTGATAGACGGTGTCCTCGCTGTTGGTCATGAACGCCTGGATGGTCGTGTGACGATAGAAGGGTGCATAGAACCGGTTGCCGGGCGACATGTAGGCTGCCACCTTGTTGAGTTCCAGCTCGGCCATGTGAGCCCGGTGCTCCGGATTCCATACGTCGGCGTAGTGGCACACCTTGCCGTCCGCAGTTGTCCAGTCGTCCTCCCACGTCGAGACGACGTAGAACACGTCGGCTCCCGTGCCGTCAGCGTCGCCGTCTTCCGTAATCCACATCATCGGGTCGCTATAGTCAGGAGCTAATGGCACATACCGGCTCTCTACCGTCTGCCCCGACGGATTATCGTCATTCGCCGTACAAGATGCAAACGCTGCCGCTGCAGAGACGGCGAGGATGACGGCTATCATCTTAATCGGAATTTGCATTGTCGAATCTCTTTATTTATGCTATTTTCCTATTTGCTATTTTGACGATTCAGTACTCGCCCTGCGGCTGCTGGAAGCCGCTGACGAGGCCCTGCACATACTGCAGCAGCTGGCGCACCACGATGATGCTCTGCTGCATGGGGGCAGCGGCGTGGTCGATGATGTTGATGCCGTAGGCTACGGACTGCGAGTCGAGCAGGTCGACGAGCGAGACATAGCCGTTCTCGTCGGCGAAATTGAAGGCGGGCATCGTCCACCAGTCAACACCCAGCTTCGTGGTCGCTAAACGCATAGGGATTTCCTGGTTCACGCCTTTGCAGGTGATCTTGGCTGATACGAGTTCGTTCAGCTGCTGCGTGTACTGGTCGATGGTGGCCTGATCGGCGTACGCGCGGCGGGCGGCGGCTCCCTCGCGTGCCACTTCGAGTGCCTTCGCCATGTTGCTGATGCTGAGCGTGGTGGTCAGGTCGTCGAGCAGCGTGAGTTTGGCCTCGTTGAGGTTGCGGGTAGTCAGGATGGGTGCTATCACGTCGAGGATAGAGGCCGACGACGTGAACTGCGACAGGTCGAGGCGGTAGATGCCTCCCGTGCCGTCACCGCTCTCCTTCAGTGCCAGGTCGAGCATCTTGCGGCCGTTCTGGCTCCAGCTGAGTGCCACGTCGCCCTTGTTGTTCACCTTGTCGCTGACAACAGAGAAGTCGAGTGTGGTCTGGTCGGCCTTGGCACCGAGGGCTGGCACGCCGGCGAAGTCGCTGGTGATGGTTCCGGCGACCGTCCAGGTGTCACGGTCAAGTTGAGCATACTCGTGCCCGTCGGCCACGCTGACCTGGTTCTTGAAGCTGCCGCTGAAGCCGTCGTGCCACTGTCCGCTGAGCCTGTCGGCGATGGAGAACTGGAACTCCGAGGGTATCAGCACCACGAGGGCCATGCCCGGCTGCTGGCTCATGGCGTGCTCGAACTTGTAGGTTGTGCTGCCGCCCGACTTCAGCGTCAGCCTGTACAGCCCTGCCTCCACCTGCTGCGTCGTGGGATTCCAGGCATTTAGGATGACCTCGAAGTCGTCGGCCGCCTCCACGTTGAAGCCGGTACCTTCGGCGTTCATCGTGAAGCGGTAGTTGAAGTCGGTCAGGTCCACCGTGCCGTACATCTGATAGCCCATCGCGGCCAGTTCGGAGCCAGCCTCCACAGGCTTGACTGATGTCATCACCTTCTGCATGAAGGCGTTGAGCACTGCTTTCTCAAAGTCAGGGTTGTTGAGCACATACTGGTTGAAGCGGGTGTTCAGTTCATTGGCAGCATTCCACGATGAGAAATTCAGGTTCTCGGCCAGGTCTTTCAGCGTGGCTCGTGTGTGGGCCACGAACTCCTTGCGGTTCTTCTTGGCCTGTTCAATGGAGCCGGCGTTGTCGCTGTTGTCGTTAGAGCACGACGTGAAAACACTTGCGCCGCATACAAGGGTGGCGGCGAGCACCCAATGCATGATCTTTTTCATTGCTTGTAAATTTTAAATTAATGATACTATTTTTATTTTCGGCTATGTGCAAAACTTGTATATCCATTATTTGTTCAAAGGGCTCTCTGCCGTCAGGTAGCACTGACCGGCCTTGAGCGGAATGTTTTTTGTTTGAATGTTTATACTTGTTTATTGTCTTTACGGGGAACGCTGCCTAAGGGGAACGAGTCGAAGTCGTGCCGTCCGCGGTCGGTGTAGGCCGTACCGGGAAAGAGGGCGGCGAGTTCCTGGTAGATGACGGTGGCCAGGCGGTCGCTCTCAAACGACTGCACGAGCCTCATGCGGAGGATGCCCTTGTACTCGCAGGCCGCAATCCACAGCGGATAGGAATAGGAGCCGGCACTGAAGCCCACGGCCTGCACCTGCCGGGCGATGGCATCGCCGCACTTGGCGTCGCCGCCTTGCTTGTCAGAGAAGTCGAGATGACCTGCATAGGATATGCCGTAGGTGCAGAAGGCAGAGTCTTTCTGCCTGCCGCTCTTGACGACCATAGGCGACACCTTTGTCACGGGCAGCGGCGCGGCGAATATCTGGTCGAAGTCTGCCCGCAACTGGGCCACCGTCGTGTAGAGGTTCTCCGGACGGGTCTGCACCATCATCTCCTCGCGCAGCCGCCGGGCCCTCTCGCCTGCCGACAGGCGGTCGGTCTCTGCCGTATAGGGGAGCGAGAAGGGAATGGCGCCATTGCCGCCGGTCTCGAAGTGGAACACCGGGCGCAGGTCCTTGGGCGTGTAGCACACTATCTCCTTCTGCCCCACGTCGTAGCGCTGGCGGATGGCCCGGCCTATGACGGCATTCAAGGCCGGCACCACCGAACTGCCGCTCTCGCGGGCGAAGGCCAGCAGCGGGGCCAGCGGCACGTCGATGTCGATGATGTGCTGCCGCGTGGTTCTCGTGCTGAACAGCCTTTCGGGCAGATGGAAGATGTCGTGCTCCTGGGGGACGAACTTGCCCTCAGGCGCTCCCGGTGCGCCTCCCCCGAGGATGTGCTCGTGGCAGGGGAAGGTGTCCATGCTGTCGGCAGCAGGCAGACTGTCGCCGCCCGCCTGACAATAGAACCTCAGCACGGTCCCGAGGAAGCCGCAGATGGACCGCATGTCGGCCAGTCCGTGGAACACATGGAGCGTGAAGCGACGCTCGCCGTAGCTGACATAGAGCATCAGGCCCCCGGTCTCCTTGGTGCCAACGTTCCGCGGCAGTCCGTCGGCTTCACTTACCACCATGACCTGCTCCGCCTCGGAGTCCTCCACGAAGAATCGCCGCCCCACGATGACGGGGCGTGCCCTGAAATTGCGGTGTACCCTCAGGGCGCTCACCACCGCCGCCCGCAGTTCGTCGGGCCGCACGCTCTGCGTCATCTCGCATTCGGCCTCTGCCACCGTGGCCCGCTTGCCAGAGCGGCCCCAGTAGAATGTCTCATCAAAAAAATACAGTTCTTTCATTTCTCTCTTATATTATCTAATGTTTGCTGTCATATCTTGTCTGCCCTCCATCGCTATACTGCCACAAAACGGATTCCGCCTGGGGGCTCCGCTGCGGCAGTCTCGGCGGATAAAGTCTCTCGGGGGGCGGGAGGTGGGGATAGTGGAATGATGTGTGGCCTATTCGTGCATATTCTGCGCATGGCAGGCATCATGGATGATGATATTATTACCCTCTACGGTATATGCGTAATACCATTTGTTGGCATTTGCCATGAACATACCTCTCCAGCGTGAGATGGTAGGGACACGTCTGGCAAGACCTCTCTCTATGAGATAGGCACTGAAAACTGCTTGGCGGATGTTCCTTTCCATGTCTTCTATGGAGTAGGCATGCCTGTATTTCAAGGCTACGTTGCAATAGAACTGCGTGATTTGGCCGACAGCCTTTGGGGTGATGGTATAGTTAAATTGCATCTTTCATATCATAGATTGCACGGACTTTATCCATCACGAAGTCATAGGCTTCCTCAAGCGTCATATTGTCCTGGGGCTCTGTTGCCAGGTCGTTGGCCTCAAACAGAGATTTGTCATCGACGTTTATTTCCTTATACATACGCAACTGTTTTTATAACCGCTGCAAAGTTACGACTATTTCCCCGAATATCCAAGGATATCCGAGATTAATTTATTGAACTTTCCCACCCTTTTCTTTTTAACAACGAATTAAGACGAATCTCACGAATTGTACGAATTATAACTAATTTCACAA
>CAMHUC010000106.1 GCA_946188155.1 uncultured bacterium
ATGCCTGTCGAAGCGATACATGTCCAAAGCTTGATTGAAAGTAGCTCCTGGTTTGAAAACATGATTCTCCTTCGGTGTTGTCAAAAGAGGATAGAGATAAGCACTGAATCTGTAATAACCGATGTGGCGGAGATAATTCTCCGTACGTGCGACATTCTCAACGTGGAGTCCACGAGATTGCAGCAATGTCACCAGCTGAGCTGGTGATGAGTATGTCTTTGTATAATGTGCCATAATAAAACAAAACGACCCGCCGATTTAAGCATTGTGAAGAGGCTTGGCGGGTTCTCGTGGCGCAAAGGTACTGCTTTTATTTTGAATAGCCAAACTTTTTTGAAGAAAAAGAATAAAAGCAGCCTAAGAAATCCCCTTTTTGCCTCAAAGTGTTACCTCATCCTTTCTTTTCCCTACCTTTTTCAATTAATATGAACCAAAGATTACCTGTCAGGCGACACATAAACATTGGGACGATTGACAATCAGAAATGCTGTCCATAGTTGACTTTGAATTATTAACCGTCGTTGAATCCCAAATACTTAGAGAATCCGAGATACAATGACGGTACAACTGACCCAATTTTGATGCATTTTCTTTTCTCTATTGACTGGCAAAAAGTCTTGTCTTTGCTCACCAAAGTTGCCAAAAGCACAAAATGCTCCAAAATTAAAAGTCAAATAATCTTAACGAATTGCTAAATCTTGTCTGGTTTTTATGATATAAAAACTACTCAATCTAATGCCCGAATCAGCAAACCGCAGATTGCACTTTTTTGTACCTTTCAACTTTGGGGTATATTTGTTTCTATCTGTATTACAAATACTTACAAAATTCTAAAACACTTCCACATGAATTCTTCACCGAATGCTGTATCTGATGGTTCCCTTGGTCTGCCGCGACTTCACGGTGAGCACCACTCGGTACATCCGCTGGCCCCAAAGGCCCTGAAGCAGGGGGTCGAGCGTGGAGCTGATGTCCTCGACGGTGGCGGATAGCTGGCTGCGGTCGTAGCTGATGCGGCTCAGGGCATCGGGGGCGACGGTCATCAGCATCAGCCGCGTGGGCTGGCGATACTCGCCGAGCTCATAGTCCTCGGTGACGGTGATGCCACTCGTGGCGACCTTCACCGTGCGCCTCCACCGCTTCACGGTGGCCTGCTCGGGATAGGCCCCGGCGATGTCGAGCGTCAGCTGTCCGGGCTTATGGCTGACAACCTTGGCAGCATACTGCTTGCCCTCCTTCTGGTCGCAGCCGTTGATCTGCGGCAGGTTGTGATAGGCAGACTGCATGGTCCAGATGGTGTAGCGCTCACGGGAGAAAGTCTTCGAAGTGTACTCCCCCACCCCGGCATCGATGAAGAGGGGGGTTACTCCTTTGGAGGGGTCGGGGGAGGTATAGACGATGAAGGATCCCACGTCGTTGTGGTTGTGGCTCTCGTCGTTGTGACCTCCCTTCATGGCCACATAGTAGGGGCCTCGGCGGGCGGTCATGATCTGCAGGTCGGCGAGCCACACATCTTTCAACAGCGGCTCGCGCGGCTCCTCGGCCATGAACTCGCGGATGTGGCGCAGGAACATCAGCTCGCGGCCCAGCGTGGGGAAGTTGCCGCTGCGGTCGTACAGTTCGGCGGGGGCCTCCAGCACGTGCCTCTGCCGTCCCAGGTAGGCACCGAACTGCTGCATGGTCTTGTCGCCGATGAAAAGTCCGAAGGGGTAGACGATGTTCACCTGCTGGATGGCGCGGTTGTCGTGGGCGTCGGCGAAGGTGATGCAGTAGTCGCTGCCGATGTAGGTCTTGTAGGCGTAGGAGGCCATGCGCTTGATTTTTAATGAGTAATTAGTAATGAGTAATGAGTAATTATGATTAGACTTGCTGGCAGAATCTGTACTTGTCTCTGCGCTTGTCAGGTAATCATAATTACTCATTACTAATTGCTCATTACTCATTAGCCTAAGCACCTCGAACATCGAGGCGGCGGCGCGGTCCCAGTAGCCCGCGCCCTCGTCGCAGCCGCCGTCATCGGGGTAGGCGTCGATGAAGGCCTGCGTGGCCTTCACTATCTGGCCGATAGCCTCGGCACGGCGGGCCTCATCCTTCTCGCAGATGAGCACACAGGTGAGCCAGTTGGAGCAGATCCAGGGGTTCCAGTTCATGCCGGCCTTTTTCCACCAGTAGTCCTTCTCGACGGCGGGCTTGAGGATGCGCCGCTCTATCTCGCGGTCGAGGCGCTGGCAGAGCCGGGGCGAGAACTGGTCGAGCTGCGACTGGAGCATATAGCGCGTCCAGGCGATGAGACTGGCCGTCTCGGCGTTGAAGAGGTCTACCGTCTGGTCCTCCGTCAGGGGGATGTTCGGCCCGTAGTGGGCGGGGATGCCCCACCAGGTCTCCTCGCAGAAGCTGCCCAGGCCGTCGATGATGTCGGTCATGAAGCGCCCCTGGCCCTCCACGATTTCTGCCATGACGAGGGCTGCCAGCTGTCGGCGCTTGCCGAAGTTCAGGCCCTCATAGCCGACGCGGTTGCCATTGCCACGGAACTGGGCGAAGGCACTGAAAGGCAGTGCCGCCCACGGCTTGCCAAGGTACTGCTCGCCGTAGCGGATATAGCTCTGCCGCATCTCGGCAGGGATGGAGTCGCGCCAGAACGGGTCGTCGGCGCGGGGCGGCAGCTGGGCATGCAGGGAGAGACAACAAAACACAGCTATGCTAATCAACGACAACCCGGAAAGCCCGGAAAACCCGGATAGCCCGGATAACCCGGAAAGCCCGGAAAACCTCTCAAAAGAAAAAAGCCGTCTTATTTGTCGTCTTAGCTGATCCATCGTATTCATCTGCGCAGGTATCTACAGTATTCACAGGCAGCGAGCAGGAAGGCACCCACGCCGAAGTTGGCCTGGCTGTTGGCATCCACCGTCTGCCCGGGGATAGCTCGCTCGCCGATGGGCTGCACATAGCCCACCCGTCCGTCCTTCTGCAGGGCGACGGTGGAGAGATACTCCCAGGCCTTCTCGATGACGGGTGCGAACTCCCGCTTCTGCAGATAGCCATTGTTCACGCCCCACAGCAGGCCGTAGCAGAAGAAGGCGGTGCCGGAGGTCTCGTAGCCGGGAGCCTGCTGGGGGTCGGCCATCGAGCGCGTCCAGTGGCCCTCGGGCTGCTGTAGCTGCTTCACGGCGCGGGCCAGTCGCACATACTTCTCCACGAAGAAGGGCTGCCGCACGTAAGTCTCAGGCATGTCCTGCAGCACCTTGGCCAGTCCGGCCAGCGCCCATCCGTCGCCGCGTGCCCAGAAGTCCTTCTTGCCGCTGGCCGTCTTGTGCTTAGGGTAGACGTACTTGCCGTCGCGGAAGTAGAGGCCCGTCTCCTGGTCGAGCATGATGCTGTCGCTGTAGAGGATGTTCTCATAGAGCTTGCGCAGGTATTTCTCATCGCCGGTGAGCCGGTACATCTTGGTCATCACGGGCATCACCATGTAGAGGGCGTCGGCCCACCACCAGTAGTCGTTGGCCCGCGAGTCGGCCTCGTAGCCCATCACCTCGAGGGCCCTTTCTACTTTTTTGTTTACAGTTAACGGTTTACGGTTTACAGATGATTTGTTGGAACCTACAGTGTAATCATCTGTAAACTGTAAACTGTCAACCGTCAACCAATACAGGTCGATGTAGGTCTGGAAGCAGATCTGCCAGTCGCCGAAGAGTACGTAGTCCTGGCCCTCGCCATATTTCTTGTACTTCCACTTGCTCTTGTCCGTCTCCGTGGCGCCCTGCCAGTGGTTGTGCTCCGCCCAGCGGATGCTGTAGTCGAGCATCGGCTTGCCTTCTTCCTTCCTCCTTCCTCCTTCCTCGGAAAAGAGTTTCCACACTTCGATGTTGCCGGTGTGATAGGCGGCATTGTCCCAGAAGGCGCGCACCTCGGCGGGGTTGTTGGTCTGCCAGTAGGTGTTCACACGGCGGATGACATCCTTCACCTCGGCGTCCGTCCACTTGCGGGCCTGCATCGTCAGGGCGCACAGCAGGGCTATGGGTAATAATAGTTTTCTCATGTCGGTATCGCTTTAGTCTTATCAGTTATTTACTCAGTACGTCGGTCTGTTTTAGCTGTTTTTTAGAAGCCGCCCGGCGCTTCCGTTGCTGCTTGTTCCAGTAGTTCTCTATCCGCCGGGCCTCGGCCTTGGTGATGTGGATCACGCTGCCGTGCTTGGGCGAGGAGAAGTTGGTGGCCTTCATCACGCCCTCGTTGAAGCGGCCCAGGGGACGGAAGGTCTTGAAGTCGCTGGTCTCCACGAATCCGAAGTCGTGAGGGCTGACACTGTAGATGTCGTACATCACCACCCATTTCTGCTCGCCGATGCGCTTCCATACGTTCGGGGCCTCGCAGCCCTTCGGCTCGGTGTCGATTTGCTCGGCATGATAGTCGTTGAAGTGGTTGATCTTGTCGGATATCATATACTTGATGCCGCCGGGATTCTCCTGTGCCACGTAGGTCATGAAGTAACGGCCGTCGGGCATCGGGCAGATGTCGGCATCGAGCACCTGTATCTTCTCGTCGGGGTATTCGAACAGCAGCTGCGGCTCCGTCTCCAGGGTGGTGAAGGCCTCGTTGGCATAGCTGTAGTAGAGCTTGGTGCGCTCGCCGGGCTGCTGACGGATGGTGAAGTAGACCATCGGCTTGCCTACCGCCGGGTCCCAGATGGTCTGCGGGGCCCAGGCGCAGCCTATCTCTCCGAACTTCTCGGGGAAGAGCTTGTCGATGCGCACCTCGGTGTGGGTCCAGTGTATCAGGTCGTCGCTTACCATCAGCACCAGCCCCCTGTTGTTGCCCCAGCCGTACTTGTCAGGGCGCTCCCAGCGGGTGGTGCGCAGCCCCTTCTCCTGTCCGAACACGTGGAGGTCGGTCATGGCGATGTAGAACTTGCCGTTCGGCGCCCGGTAGAGGTGCGGGTCGCGGATGCCCCGCTGCTCGGCGATGGAGTCGCCCGAGATGATGGGCTCGCCGTTGTTCACCGCCGTGAAGGTATAGCCGTCGTAGCTGATGGCCATGAACAGCGAGTGGGTGGGGTCGTTGAAGTAGGTGAACAGATAGGCGCCCATGTCCTTCTCGGTGAGCGTCCGATTCTTCTTGCCTCCCGCCATGGCGGCGAGGGAGAGCATCAGGGTGGTCAGTAATAGTATTCTCTTCATACAAATAATTAGAATTGACTTCACGAGATCTTGGATTCCAATAGGGTAATATATTATGTGACTGTCTGGACTACAATGGGTCTTGCTCAATGAGTTCCAGGCGCTTTACAATCGTCTTGGGCATCTCGTCTGTCAGCGAAAATGCCGTCGGTCTGGTAATGTATCTCTTAATCATTCTTCCTTTTATATGTTCCGTGTGCAAAGATACAATATTTGTCTGACATTACCAAGCATTTCGGGCGAAATCTATTTGTTTTGGGATAGATATGAGAGTATAGCATCTAAGCCTTTTAAGGCATGGGGTGCATCACTGCAGCCCATGCCTATCCCGGGTTTGAATCAAAATCATTTTTTTATGTTAGTTAGTATAAGCCTTATAACTTCTGCATCTCGTCCAGATACTTCTCTATCTGGCTGGTGATGTACTTCTGCAACTTCCGTGCGCTCTTATTGTAATGAACGCTACTCGCTTCGTTGAGTTTCCTGTTCTGGTATCGGTATATATCTATGATGAACTTATACATCTCCACCTGCTCATTGGGCGTCATGCAGTTGTCTTTCGCCACTTTCACTAATCTACTGAAGTGTGTATCAATTGACTTACTCAATGGGAGAATCTTCTTGTATAGCGACTCCAGTCGGACTCCGCTGGCTGGAAACGGCGTGTCTTTTATCGCCTCGAAAAATTCTTTAATCATTTGCGCATGGGCTTCGATGGCTTTGACTCTGGCGCTTATCTTTGCTGCCTCCTCTGGTGGTAATATTCTCCCTAAATATGTATAAACGTCTTCTGCCGCTACGGTATCTGCTATCATTACATCGGCATCATCGACTACAGAAATATCGTCAATACCTCGTATCTGCCGCTTATTAAGCAGGCTCTTGCCCGAATAACGACCCACGCGGCGCTCGTAGTCTCGGTCTTCGTCATAGTAGCCGTTGTGTGTGGTGATTTGGTACGTTTCGCCTGGCACAAAGTCAAGATTGGTCCATAAGTGGCAGAGTGAACCGTCGGGCATGACCGTACGAATACGTCCCACCTTGGGTTTGTCGATTTCCACGTTGAAACTAAAGCGTTTGTTCTTTACAGGCATATACGCTATAAAAGCATCGTCGGCCTGTTTGTCCAGTTCCTCAGCGGTGTCGGCCATATAGACCACGTAGAGGGAGTCTGTCAGGTCGTAGCCCACGCGTCCGTCAATCCTGAAAGTATTCTTCGATGTCTCCACGTTCTTGGTATAGAGGTCCGGGCGCAGCGAGGAAATGCCATAGATAGTGCCTTCTGCTGTCGTATCGAAATCGCCTGTCTCCCACACGATGGCATAGACGTCACGCAACTGGGGATTCTCCAGGTTCTTCGTAGCCAGATACCACATCTCCTGCGTCGGCTTCGTGCGGATGGGCAGCGTCGTACTGCGCTGTCCGTCGGCAGAGACGACCTTGATATCGAACTGCTGGGTGTTGCCGGGCAGCAGGTGCAGAATCTGATAACTGAACGGCTCGTCGGCCATGAAGTCCTCATCGATGGTTTTCAGCTCATTGACGTTGCAACTGAAGCGCGTGATGCGCTCGGCCGACTCGATGAGGCCGGTGTTCGGATTCTTCAGCACGGAATAGGTCTGACCCTTCTTCATGCCAAACTTGTCTCGGATGGACCTGAGCAGACGGAACACGCGGAGCGGATACTGCTGCTCCTTGTTCATCGTGACGGTAAGGTCGTACTTCTTCTGTGCTTTAGACTTTGACTGTGCCAGTGCCGGCACGGCTGCGCTGCTGACGATGAGCAGCACGATAAGGATTCTTTTCATCATTGTTGGGCCATTTGTTCTAAATTGCATTTTGCAATCTCAAGTTCCAGTTGCACCCACTTAATATAAGCCTCGTTGGCCTGCTTCTTCAGGAGTGCAATTTCTTCTGGTGTATATCGGTAGTTCTCTGGACGGGTAATGGGAATATCGCATTCGGTCAGCACGGTGGGCTTGGCTTCTGCCTGGTGTACCAAGGGGACAGGTTCATGATTCTGGACAGAATCAAGCGACCTGTCCCCTTGATCCACTGCTAAGAGCAGTTCTTGCCTTGGTGCCGCTTTTCTCTTGTGCTTATTCTCCGTCTTACTCTTGGCAATGGCTTTCAGTTCAGACGAATTTGCAGTTCTCGGTTCAGACGAATTTGCTATTCGGCTGTCTTGAGTATCAGGATTTGTAATCCGATGATCTTTTTCTGCTTGTGGGGATTTTAAATCTCCTACGCCATTCTGCCGGATTGCAAATTCGCCAGAACAAGGTGCCGCCTCGTCGCCGTTCTCCTTTGGCGGCATCAGTAGCACAATCATGATGGCGGCTACCGAGGCCGCTGCCATCCAGATCCATACCTGTCGGCGAGTATTCTCAGGCTTGGCAGGCACTTCCTTCTCTATGCGTTGCATCAGCCGTTCGTTCAGGCCGGCAGGCATGGGTGGTTGTCGCTGCTCGCGGCGGCGCACGGCCTCGCGGAGGCTGTCGTCAGCCCTGAGTATTCTGTTGATGTCGTTCTCGTTCATTTCTGCATGGTTTTGATGATTCGATAGAGTTTCTTTCGGATACGGCTCAGTTGTGAGCCTACGGTAGAGGGGATAGAGCCAGTGACGTAAGCGATGTCGGCGAGGCTCATGTTGTCGTAGTAGAACATCGTAATGGCGGCCTGCTCTTGGGGCGGAAGCATCGCGAGGGCTTGCTCCAGTGCTTGCACAGTCTGACTGTCGTGTGCCACTTCTTCCGGCGACTCGTCAATACCACTGAGGTCATAATCCTCCATATAGACAATGTCTGGTTGCCGTTTCCGCATGAAGTTGAGCGACTCATGGTAGACGATACGGCTCAGCCAGGTGGCGAGCGATGCTTTCCGGCTGTCGTAACTGCCGATGCCTTGCAATGCCTTGACAAACACGTCCTGCCAGACCTCTTCAGCATCTTCCTGCCGCACGACGATGCGGCGCACCATCTGGAACACAGCGGGGCCGTAATCGCTCACCAGCCGTTGACAGGCAGCGCGGTTTCCCTTTCGCAGTTGCTCGATGAATAGGTCTGTCGCTTGTTCCATTTTGACGTCCTTCTATCTATATATACACCAAAATGGGAAAAACATTGCATGATATGAAATCAGAAAGTATTTTTTAACGTTTGCCCTTCATCGTGATGCCACCTCTTCATGAATTTCAGATGAATGTCCGCTTCAGCCAGAGATCGAGAAAGCGGTCATAGACAATATAGCCTTTCGGAGTCT
>CAMHUC010000107.1 GCA_946188155.1 uncultured bacterium
CGACGCTCACCAAGCGCATGGCCGAGGAGCTGAGCGAATACCTGCTGAACCACGGTGTCAGGACGGCCTACATCCACAGCGACGTGGCCACGCTGGACCGTGTGAAGATACTCACCGATCTCCGCCAGGGAGTCTACGACGTGCTGGTGGGCGTCAACCTGCTGCGCGAGGGTCTCGACCTGCCGGAAGTATCGCTCGTGGCCATCCTCGACGCCGACAAGGAGGGATTCCTGCGCTCGCACCGCAGTCTGACCCAGACGGCAGGGCGCGCCGCCCGCAACGTGAACGGCAAGGTCATCATGTACGCCGACACCATCACCGAGTCGATGCAGCTCACCATCGACGAGACGCTGCGCCGACGGATGAAGCAGATGAAGTACAACGAGGAGCACGGCATCACGCCCAAGCAGATTGTAAAGAACCTGAGCTTCAGCAGCCTGAAACAGGAGGACCGCTCCGACACCCGCGAGCTGCGCCGCGTGGGCATGGCCGCCGAGGCCGGCGACACTGGCTCGATGATGACCAGCGACCCGATAGTGGAGCACATGACCCGCGAGCAGATGGAGAAGTACATCGCCGAGCGCACCAAGCTGATGAAGGAGGCCGCCAAGCAGCTCGACTTCATACAGGCCGCCCAGTACCGCGACGAGATACTCGCACTGCAGAAGGAGCTGGAGCTGAAGTGACGCAACCCTCCAAAAAGATTAAAAAGAACAAAAATCTGCAAAAATCTGGCATAAATCCCCTACGTTGCGAGAGCCGAATCCTTAATTTTGTTAGATTTTTGAGGATTTTTGTTCATATACCAAGTTTTCTTCGTACTTTTGCACGGAATTACAAAACGAATACCGCATGAAGAAGTTTCTGATAGCCATCATCATGGCACTGCCCCTCGCCGTGAGCGCCCAGGACAACACCTGGGAGCGCATCGAGCAGGACCCCGTAGAGAAAGAGAACCGCGACGCCAAATACCTCGTGCCCGATGCCGTACCCGTGGTTGACGGCAAGGTGACATGGACCGCCACCATCCAGGCCCCAGGCAAGTCGGCCGACGAGATATACCGCATCCTGCTGGCCCAGCTGACAAAGATGACCACAGAGCCCAACCAACTGGAAAACAGCATCGTGGCCGTGAAGGACTCCACAGGGCACCGGCTGGGCGCAGCCTACCACGAGTGGCTCGTGTTCAAAAGCGTGGCCCTCTCGCTCGACCGTACTCAGCTGCACTATCAGCTGTTGTGTTCCTGCTCCGACGGCAAGGCAGAGGTTAAGATGACGCGCATCTATTATGACTACGACACCGACCGCAAGCCCATCAGGTATATGGCTGAGGAGTGGATCACCGACCGCTACTGCGTCAACAAGAAGCATACCAGGCTATATCCCGTCTCAGGCAAGTTCCGCCGCAAGACAATAGACCGTAAGGACTTTATATTCAACAAGTTGAACACCCTGCTTAACGCAAGCAAATAAACGTTGGCATCACCGATGAACAAGGATCAGATACGCAACTGGCTCAACATCACGTTCATGATAACAGCCGTCGTCGGGGTCATCTTCTTCCTGCAGAAGAGTGAGTCGAAGCACCAGCTCGGACTCTACATCATCCTCACGGCCATGGTCATCAAGATTGCAGAGTCGTCACTCAGAATGATGAAGTAGTGAATAGTGAATAGGGAATAGTGAAGAAAGAAATGAGAAAGGATACAAAGATGAACAGATGGACATGGAGAGTGATGGCGATACTATTCACTATTCACTGTTCACTATTCACTGCCTCGGCTCAGGATGTCTATAACCAGATTGACGAGACAGGCAACGTCACCCAGCGCAACCAGAACTTCAACAAGCACAACACCGACACCACCAACCACAACAAGCAGGTGCCGAGAGGACTGAAGGTGTGGACGGTAGACAGGAAGTTCGGCAACATCACACCCGCCACCCCCGACACGGTGCCACACCTGTACCAGAACACCACCCTCAACACGGGCATCTACGGCGAATACAACACTACGGGCAACAACTACACCGCCCGGCTGAGCCGCATCTTCATAGACCGCAAGCAGACCAGCTCCTTCATGTTCACCGACCCCTACAGCTTCTTTATCAGGCAGCCCGACGAACTGCACTTCACCAACACCCTCTCGCCGCTCACCTACATCAACTACGACAACTGCGGCGACAAGACGAACGGCGAGGACAGGATACACGCCAAGTTCGCCGTCAACGCCAACAAGCGGCTCGGCGTGGGCTTCAAGCTCGACTACGACTACGCCCGGGGCTACTTCAGCAGCCAGAGCATGTCGCACTTCGACGGCACGCTCTTTGCCTCCTACCTCGGCGACCGTTACAACATGCACGCCATATTCTCAGCCTATCACCAGAAGGCATCCGAGAACGGAGGCATCGCCAACGACGAATACCTCACCCACCCCGAAGCATACCCCGAAAGCTATTCGGACAACGAGATAGGCACCGTGCTGTCACAGAACTGGAACCGCAACGACCACCAGCACCTGTTCCTCACCCACCGCTACAACATCGGATTCTACCGCAAGGTGCCCATGACCGAGGAGGAGATCAAGGCCCGCAAGTTTGCCATGGAGGCCAAGAAGGAGAAGGAGGACAAAGAGCTCAAGGCCAAGGGCGAGGACCCGAACGGCAAGCCCAAGGGTCGCCCGGCAGGAGCCGCTCCCAAGGGGCGACCTGAGGGAGCCGCCATCGCCGGAGCAGAGCCCCCGCGCGACAAGGCCGCCGAGAGGGCAGCCATTGACTCCACCCGCATACAAATCGACGAACAGGCCATGCTCGACAGTATCCGCGCCAAGGAAATCGAAGACTCCATCGACGCCACCATGAAGAAGGAGTACGTGCCCGTGACCAGCATCATCCACACCCTCGACCTGAACAACTACACCCGCACATACCTGGCCTACAAGACGCCCGCCGACTACTATGCCAACAGCTACTACACAGGCCTCGAGGGCGACTCCATCATCGACGAGACCAAGCACCTGCAAGTGAAGAACACCTTCGCACTGGCACTGCTCGAAGGCTTCAACAAGTATATGAAAGCCGGACTGAAAGGCTTCATCACCCACGAGTACCGACGCTACGAGATGCCCGACACCAACAACCTGGAAACACCATTCCAGCAGCGGTGGACGGAGAACACCGTCAGCGTGGGCGGACAGCTCAGCAAGACGCAGGGAAAGGCCCTCCACTTCAACCTTCTGGGAGAGTTCTGGCTACTCGGCGAGGATGCCGGACAGCTGAAGCTCGACTTCAACACCGACCTCAACTTCCCCCTCTTCGGCGACACCGTCCGACTGGCGGCGAAGGCATACTTCCACCGCCTGCACCCCACCTTCTACCACCGGCGCTACCACTCCACAAACCTATGGTGGGAAAACAGCGACCTGGCCAAGGAAACGCGCACACGCATCGAGGGCCTCTTCACCTACGACAAGACCAACACACGGCTGCGCGTGGCTGTCGAGGAGATACAGAACTACACCTACTTCGGCATGAGCTACGACGCCACCAAGGAGGGGCGCACCAACATGACGGCAGGCGTATACCAGGAGTCGGGCAATATCAACGTACTGACGGCCCAGCTCTACCAGAACTTCCGTCTGGGTCCGCTGAACTGGGAGAACGTGGTGACATACCAGAACTCGAGCAACAAGGACGTGCTGCCGCTGCCCGCCCTCAACCTCTTCACGAACCTCTACCTGAAGTTCCGCATCGCCCGCGTGCTGGGCGTGGAGCTGGGAGCCGACGCCACATGGTTCACCAAGTACTACGCTCCCGACTTCTGTCCGCAGCTCAACCAGTTTGCCATACAAAAGACAGAGGCCAGCCGCGTGGAGCTGGGCGGATACCCCTTCGTCGACGCATACGCCAACCTGGTGCTCAAGGGCGTGCGCTTCTTCGTGATGATGACCAACGTGCTCAACGGCAAAGGCAACCGCATGAAGTTCCTCGCTCCCCACTACCCCACCAACGGCTCCGTGCTCCACCTGGGCGTATCCTGGAATTTCATCAACTAAGTTCCCATGCGCCCCCGAAATAATTCCTACTAAACCAGCAGCAGCCCCGCCGTAACCGTGAGGCCGTAGATGAAGATGTTACGCGCTGTTTCTCCCAAGCAGAGATTCAGCGCTTTTCCTTTGTCGATACGCTTGATTTTCAAATAGGTGAATACGTGGAGCACCAGATAGACGAACGGCAGGCAGAATGCCAGCGGATGACCGTTCATCCAGAAGGTGCCCCCGAGGATCATGGCCCCTATGCCCACTCCGAGATATAGCTGCAGGCCCGCTTTGGCTCCGAGCCTGACGATGATGGTGCGCTTGCCCGCCTCGCGGTCGTTGTCACGGTCGCGGAAATTGTTCACGATGAGCAGCGCGTCGATCACCAGTCCGCAGGCCAGCGAGGCCAGCAGCACCTGCCACGTGACGGTGTGCAGCTGTAGATAGTAGCTGATGCACACAGGCACGATGCCGAAGAACACCAGCACAAGCACGTCGCCCAGTCCCATATAGGAGAAGTGGGTGGTATAGAGGAAACAGAACAGCACACACACCGCCCCCACGAAAATCATTTCAAGCCCCCCGAAGAGAATCAGTGGCAGTCCCACGACGCAAGCCAGACAGGTAGTGCCGGCGATGGCCCGCTTCATCGAGTCGAGCTTCACCCACCCCTGGGCGCAGGCCCGGCGAGGCCCTAACCGCGTCGCGGCATCATCGGCGCCACGGGCAAAGTCAAAGAAGTCGTTGATGAAGTTGGCATCTATCTGCATCACAAAGGCAAACAGCAGACAGAGCAGCGCCGCCGTCCAGCTGAACGCGTCGCCACCGTAGTAGTCGCGGGAGTCAACCCACGCCAGAGCCACACCGATCATCACCGGCACAGCGGCTCCAGAGAGGGTCTTGGGGCGCGCTGCCAGCAGCCACGCCCTCGGCGAATTGGTCTTTACTCTTGATTCTTCCATACGCTATATCGCTATTTTTTTGCAAAAGTACAAAATAGATATGAATTACGTACCATGAATCGAGAATTTTTTTCTTCTTTCGACGCCACCTGCCGCTATTCGCTCACGTTTCCGGACTACCAGGTTTCTTCTCGTATAGAAGGGTTTCCCCTGTCTGCTGTAGTTAGCGGGCTATGGGATGAAGATGCCCGTTTAGAACTCGTTCTCCTCGAACCTGACCACCCATTCGCCCTGCATGTTCACGTAGTCCACGCCGGTGTACACGCCCCCGCGCCCCCGCTGCACTACGGGAGCCAAACCGCCAACGAACGGTCCTGCCAGACCGGCCATCAGCAGGTCGCCCGTATCCGAGAGCAGGCACATACCCAGCCCAAGTACCTTACATGCGCCCGTCATCGAAAATGCCTGTGCCTGTATGAGAACCGACTGACATGTTGGGATTGAAATAGCAATCCATAAAACCTATGTTCTCAGAGCCGTAGTCCAGATTCAAGTGCTCAGTGCAGAACCCCCACGCACTGCTGCCGGAGCCATGCTTGTCGCTGGGAGCCACGTAGGCCACTAGCCCCTCGCTCACGGGGCGCATCATTCGATCGTCAGGGCTGATGTAGCGGGTTGGCTAATCGCCGTCCAGCGGTGAGGAAATCGCGTTCATCACCTGGTTGCCATTGACATCGTAGAAAGCGTTACTTTCGTGTTGGCCGTGGTCTTAGACTCCGCGAGCTGTCCTGCTGCCTTCGCCCTGTGATTACCATCAGAGGATTTCTGCGTGATGCCGAACAGCTGGCTCCGTCAGGTTGGGTAAATAAGGTAGCCGTCGTCTTCGTAAGAGCTACTCGTCGTCGTGCTGGTGCTGCCTGCCTGCGACTTCTTCTTCGTCGTGGTAGTAGTGGCCGACTGCTCCTTCTCTTCGTCAGTGAGGGCTTCCCTTACATCCTTCGTCACCTTGTCCACCTTCTCTGTCACCTTGTCCAGCGCGTTACTCAGTTTCTTCAGGAATCCCTGTCCATGAACCGTGCCCGTCATCGTCAGCATGACCAGGCCAACCATCATCAGTCTCTTCTTCATTTTCTTATAACTTTTATAATATTGTCTTATATAATTTAATGAGAAATTCGTGTTCAATTAATGACAATTCGTGTTTATATAAGAACATATAATTATCACGAATCGAACACGTGCTCGGCTCTGCCGCTTGCTACCAAAGGGACGCAAGAATTATCATAAATTAATTTTGTTCAGTTACTTAATACGCTTCTTCCTCGGCTTCTTTGCTTAAGTCGAAATCTATCATGAGCCTCTCCTCGGCCGCAGTGTCTGAGCCGTCGAGCAGGCGGGGCGCTGCGAGGCTGATAGCCTCACAGCGCGGAGTGATATATTGAATCTTTTTCATCATCGTTGTCCTCCTAATCAGTTATTTCACAGCCACTTTCTTACCGTTCTTCACATAGATGCCACCCTTCTGGGGCTTGCCGATGCGGCGGCCCTGCAGGTCGTAGTACGTCTCGGTGCCGTCGGCATCGATGGTCTTGATGCCCGTTGCATCGTCCACGAATACGGTGCCCGTGATGCGGGCTGCATTACTCTTCTGCTTCAGGTAGGCGCGGTTGGCCGCGATGCCCATCGTGCCCACGGGGTGCCACTTCTTGTCACTCTGCAGTATCAGACACCCGCTGGCCTCCGAGTTGGGGATGCGCTTCAGCGAGCCGCAGAAGTCGTAGCCCGTCACGTTCGAGTCCGTCATGCCGTCGTCAATCTGCATCGTCACATTCGAGGCACTGAGACAGCTGACGCTCCCGGAAGATTTAATCAGATAGGGCTTCTTGGCCTCGACGCTGCCGGCCTGCTTGAACACCAGCTGACCTTCGCTATTGTACTCTTCAAGCTCGTAAGCCTTCAACCCCTCCCCTATCGGCTGGTCGTAAGGCAGACAGATGGAGTACACCACATCTGTCCTATCGAATGTCCTTGGATAGCTCACGCTCGCTGCCTCGATGGTAGTGACTGCAGTAGGCGCATTGTATGCCTCGCCGTCCGTCAGCTTCACCTGCTCAGCCTTATAGTCGCTGCCGTCCTTATAGATGATGTTCGGAGCTGCCTCGCTCACAGCCACCTCCTGATTCTTTATCATAATTGTAGCAGGAATCACGACTTCGCCAGTTGCGACTTCTATTTCAGTTATCTTAACCCCATTGGCACCTTCCGTTGGTGTGCAGTCACCCTTGAAATAGTCTTGGCCGTCATGATTAACTTCGGTGTCAAAAGGCATAGATTCGCCTGGTAGTATAATGATGGTAGACTCAGGCAGGTCCTTGAAGGGGCCTGTACGCTGGATACTGGTAATATTCAACTGCGAACATGCTCGAAGATCTATCAACTCCATACTGGCACAATTTGCAAAAGCATTATTGCCGACCTTCTTCATAGTGGCAGGAAATACCAAATTCTTCAGGGCAGAACAGTGATTAAGGGCATAGTCATCCAGCGTAATAAGACCGGAGGGGATGCTAAGCTGCTGTAGTTGAGAGCAACCGGCAAGACTACCATTACCAATCTTTGTCAGCGTAGAGGGCAGGCTGATACTTCTCATACTGTTACAGCCATAGTATTTGCAACTTATTGTATGTCAGTTGATTTTGATCAAAACGGCAGAAAAGTGATTACACAGATTCTATAGATGGGAGAAAAAACGAAGATTTAACGTTTTTAACTTTTGCAAACCTCAAAATCGGCGTATCTGTGCATTTCTTGAAGGTGGTTCTTACAAAAGTACAAGACACATGCAATGAAAGATTCAAAAACAGTCTGTCATTGGTACAGATCTAAAAACAACTTGCGAAATAATCGCTCTGAACACATCAATTTAACCTGTTTTCTCGTATATAATGCCACCCAAATATAAAAAAACGAGCTATTTTCGGCACGAAACGGTTAAAGCATTCAAAAAGTATTAACAATATTATTATTCTATGACGATTTTTTCGTAACTTTGCATCAAAATCAAAAGACATTGTTATGCTGATTAGGATTGTAACGACGAATTTTATGTCATATGGACAAGAAACGGAGTTCAATATGTTGCCGTCATCGAATGTCCGCAGAAAGGACT
>CAMHUC010000108.1 GCA_946188155.1 uncultured bacterium
AAAGGGCGTGCAACCTGTTTCGCAGGTTGTAAGGTTGCTACAAGGTTGTAACATGTCGCTCCTCGATTGTAGCATGCCGCTCCACGTTTGTAACATACCGCACCTTGTTCGTCAGAGGGCTGTTAGCGACTCAATTTACTAGTAAATTCAGCGCGAGGTAGACTCCTATCATTGGTTAGGAGCTTTCTGCCGTATGGCATCAGGCCCTACAGCACTATAAGTAGTCGTCAAAAAACAGGGCTGACATACCTTCTGCAAGCCTGGAAAATGTTACAACCTTGTTACAACCTTACAATCTCCAAAACAGGTTGCACGCCCTTTGTACATCGGCGATGTAACAACGTTACAACCTATAATTCAAAAAACTCTATGTAAGAAACTGTGAGGTAAATGATACCGCCCGAATGCTGATGGATAGCATTCGGGCGGCAGCCTCATTTCTTGGCGCGAGGGATTAGTGGCTCGCCTTGTAGGTGGCGATGCGCTTGGGCACGTTGTCCTTGATGTTATTGTAGTAGAACGTGTAGTCCTCGCCGTGACGGCCGTCGGGGCCGAAGTATGCTGCGGCAATCTTGGCTGTATCCTCTGGCATCTGGGCTCCCTTGGCATTCGTTATGATTGAGCCACGGGCAAGGCAGATCTGAGCGTCGGCACCTATATCGGCAATCTCCGGCTCTCCGGTCTGCTCGTTCACGATGAGCGAACCCAGGTTCATGCTGGCAGGGGCGTAGGTCTCATCGAGTTTCCAGTTCAGCGGGTTGATGCTGATGCCACCTGGCATCAGCACAACGGTCGAGGCATTCGCTTCAACGTTTCCAGGCCCCTCGGTGTTCCAGCTGACAATGACACCTGCATCCGTCTCGCCAGTGGCAAACTTGAGATACGGATAGGTCTGAAGTTCTTCCTTCGTCACGGCGAAGCCAATCACGTAGGCGGCCACCATGCGCTGGTAGTACTCGGGGTGCTCCTTGAAGTATCTGAACAATACCTGCTTGACCATTGCGGAGCCCTGGCTGTGACCGGCGATGATGAACGGACGGCCCTCATTGTAGTGCTCGAAGTAGTAGTCGAGCGCGGCGACGATGTCGTCGTATGGCATGCCGAGAAAGGCTGCATCTAAGTTCCCGTCTCTGGCCATGACTTCGCCGGCAAACTTTAAGCCAGCCTGGCGGTAGTATGGGGCGAACACATTGGTGGAGTCGGCGTAGGTCGTGGCATGACCTATATACTCAACACCCATGCCCTGAATCATCTCTTCATTGTCGAGTGAGCCGTAGTCGGGGGCGCCTTCTTCGAAGCTACCCAAGATAAACTCTGTGGCAAAGATGTAGAATGTGTCTACGTCCTTGGTGATTTCGGGAAAGTTGCACCAGTTCTTCTTCTGGGAGTAATCGATTGTTGTATTCATATTGCTTAATGTTTTTTGTTATTTCATTTTTTTACCACAGAAATACACCTCCTGCGGCTTGTTGTGGCTGAAGCCAGAGTGCTCTGCCGTGAGCAGGTCGCAGTCGAACACCAGGAAGTCGGCATCCTTGCCGGCCGTGATGGAACCCTTGAAGTCGTCGATGCCCAGCTGCTTGGCACCGTTGATGGTATAGCCAAGAATCATCTCCTCGATGTTCATCTTCTCACTTGCAGAGGGGTATTCTGCCACGACCCTGGTCATTTCGGGGGCGTTGCTCTTCTCGTTGATAAAGCGCGTCATACCGATTTCCATGCCGAGGAACGGGTTCCAGGTCGCGAAATCACCGTATGTGATGTTGTCGCTCGACCAGGTGACGTTGGCACCGGTTTTCCACATCGTCTTGCTGCGGTACATCTTGTTTGCGCGCTCTTCGCCCAGCAGGCTGCGCCAGATTTCAAACGGGTTGCCGCCCGTACAGCCGGAGTGCCACCAGGGGGAGTAGTTGGCCGTTACGCCCAGCTCGGCAAAGCGGCTGATGTCGGCATCGTCCTGAATCTCCAGATGCGCACAGGTGACCTTCACACGGAACTTGTCGCCCAGTTCCTTCTTCGCCAGCTCCACGCCGTCGAGTACTGTGCGGGATGCCCCCTCGCCAACGGTATGTGCATGGAAGTCGAGGCCTGCCTCGTTGAGCAGCTTCATCACCTCTGCCACCTCCTCCTTGCTGAACGTGGTTGCGCCTTTCTTATTGGTATCTACGTATGGTGTAACCTGACACGCCGTCTCGATTCTCAGCGTACCGTCCATAAACACCTTGAAGGTATGCACTTTCAGGTGCTCCGTGTTGAACTTCTCACGGAAGCGACTCACGTCCTCCACCACCTGCTTCATCTTCTTCGGATTGGTCAGTGCGATGCTGCCGTCGATATATACCGGCAGACGGCCCTGCTTGTCAAGTTCGCGGAGGCGTTCGTAGATGCGCTCGTGGAGCGCCTCTCCCTCCGGGAAGCCTGCGTCGAAGACCACGCTCACGCCAGTATTCACGGAATAGTCAATCCAGCGCAGAAGCTCCGCGTCGATCTGCTCGTCGGTCACTTCGAGGTCGTCGAAGAGCATGTGCCAGCCCGACGACTCGAAGGCATTGCCCGTCACGTGGCCGTCTTTGCGCACATAATAGCTCAGTTCGGGCACGCGGTCGGGTGTCTCGTCGGTAATGCCGTGCCTGTCGAGAATCTTGGAGTTCACCCAGACGCTGTGGCCTTCGCCTTCCAGGATCAGAAGCTCGGCATCGGGGCAGATGGCGTCGAGGTCCTCCTTGACGATGTCTTCGCCCTTCAGGTATTTCCGCTCCAGGATGAACCTGTAGCGCTTCAGGCCGGGAGTGGCCTTGATGTTCTCAGCCATAAAGTCCAGGGCTTCCTGCTTGTTGGAGCACACCACGTACTCGCCCGGATCCATATAGCTGAAACCGATGCTCGTGGTCACATGCACATGGCTGTCGATGATGCCCGGCATGATGAACTTGCCGCCGAGGTCGGTCACTTCGCCTTCATAGTCTGAGAGCCCTGCCTCGTCGCCTACATAGATAAACTTGCCGTCCTTCACCACCAGGGCCGTAGCCTGCGGACGGGCCTCGTCGGCCGTGAAGATTTTGGCGTTCTTGATAATCTGATCTGCCTTCATATTGTTTTTGTTTTCGTTGATGTCCGTGAAGTGTAACTTGTCAGAGCATATAATAGTTGGTCAGGAAATAGCTCTTGTTCCAGTCGACGATTTTCACCTCCGACTCCTTTGCCGGATGGACGTCGAACTCGTCGAGTACCATCACCTTCTTGTCTGCCGTGTCGTAGAGGGGCCACTCCTTGGCCTTGCCGTCGGGCGACTGCTCAGCCGTGAGCGACGGGTTGCCAGTCTTGGCGAACTGCACCCACAGCTTGCGCATGGTCTTGCAGAAGGTGGGGTCGATCTGTCGGCCGTCAGTCTGCTCCGGGTGGTAGAAAACGATTGAGAGCTCCTGCCCGTGTGCGGCCTTCAGTATTCCCTCAGAAGATTCAACCCTGTAGAAATAGGTGTAAGCCTCGCCGCCGGCTGTGGTCTGGTTCTCCGACATTCTCATGCACGGTGCCAAGAACCAGCTCTGGCTGAACAGGCGGCTGTCGGGTTCCCAGCTTTCGCCTTGTTGCTCGCTGAGGTAGCTGTTGACAAGTGCCACCTCGTCTTCCTTCATCTGTGCAAACTTCTTAGCCTTGCGGTCGGCGGCCCACTGCAAGAAGCCATTTGGCTCCATCACGGAGACGAAGAAGTTGAACTCGTCCTTGTTGCAACCCAGCAGCAGCTTGATGTCCTTTGCCGCACCGTTGGCGTAGGCCTCATGCGGGTTTAGGGGCAGGATCTTGCCGTCTCTCTCCGGGAATGTGTTCAGTGCGAACGGGGCCGATGCTTCCACCAGCGTCCGGGCATCCACTTTCAGCAGGTCGCTGGCGGTCTTGCAGCCCAGTGCCTTCATAATGCCGTCCGTACATGCGATGGCCTCTTCCGTGGAACGCGTGACGGAGGGAGAGCCGCTCTGGGCGATGATCTTCTGGAAATAGTTCTGGGAGCCATCGATCAGTGCCTGCAGGGTGCAGCTGGCAGCACCGGCCGACTCGCCCCAGATGGTCACGTTGTCGGGGTCGCCGCCGAAGCCCTCGATGTTCTCATGCACCCACTTCAGGGCCATCTGCTGGTCAAGGAGTCCCAGGTTCTGTGCATCGGGATAGGCCTTGCCGTCAGGCAGGTGAGACAGATGGAGGAAGCCCATGACGCCGAGTCTGTAGGCAACGGTGACCACGATGACGTCAGGATTCTCCTTGATGAGGTTAGTGCAGTCGAACAGGTCCATGTGCGTTCCTCCTAATATAAAGGCACCGCCGTGGATCCACACCATGACCGGCTTCTTCTCTGCCGACTTGTCCTCTGCCTTCCATACGTTCAGATACAGGCAGTCTTCACCCTGATTGTCCGAGACCTCCTTGGCCTGGACGGAAACCTTTGCATTGTGATAGGCTTCGTACACGCCGTTGTCTTCGGTATACTCCACAGGTGCCTTCCAGCGCAGAGCCCCTACGGGCTGCTGTCCGACATAGGGGATGCCCTTGTAGGTGATGACATTGTCCGTCTTCCGGCCGACGAAGGTGCCGTTGATGCACTTCACGGCCAGCGACTGGTCATAGCGACCGTCGGTAATTTTCTTGTTCGTCGTACTCTCAGGTTGTGCGGGAGCCGGGTTGTCGGTATGTTCGCCGCATGAAGTGAGTACGGTCGTTGTGCCGCAAGTCAGGATGGCGGCAAGCATCCAATGTTTAAGTTTTCTCATATTACATTATTGGGTTTAGTATTTGATTTCGGCACAAAGTTAGGCAATTTCCCTTGAAACGCAATCGCAAAACTGCCTTGGCGGACAGGTTTTTACAATTCTGAAACAGAATTTACAATTCTGAAAGTCTCGCTATCCCGTCATGCCGTTCATCCAGGCGGTGACAGTCGTTCCCATGGTCTGCTTGAATACGGCACTGAACGTACTGTAGCTGCGAAAACCGCTCTGGTAGGCCAGCTGCTTGGCTATCACTGGCTGGCTGGCAGCGACGGCCTGATGGTAGAGCTGGATGAAGTGCTGGATGCGCAGGTTGTTGATGTAAGCATTGTAGGTGGTGCCCTGCGTGGCAAAGTACTTGCTGAGATAGACACGGTTGGTGCCTACCAATTTGGCGAGTTGCGCAACAGAGATGTCGTATTGCAGGTAGAGCCGTGGCTCCTCGCAATACAGCTTCAGTTTTTGGTGGAGGTCGGAGGTCGTTTTTGGGTGGAGGGTGGAGGGTGGAGGGTTGAAGGAGGATAGTTCCTGCGCTTGAGGTATTCTCCCTCCACCAAATTCCACTCCACCAATCTCTTCACCATTCCGGAGGCTGAGGTCGCTGAGCGTTTCCACCCGCCACAGGAGATAGCAGATGAGAATAATGCAGTTCAACTGCGAGAGGTATTTGTACGTCATGCTCTTGGTGCTAAATGCGTAGAGGCCGAACACCAGCAGGATGATGGCCAGTACAGCCAGACTCTGCCACACCTCCTTGTGCTCCAGGTCGGCGTAGTTGTCGCGCAGCCAGTGGCCGTACTGCCTCGTCGCGCGTACCATGTATATTAATAAGCCAACGGCCATCAACAGGTGATAGCCATAGAACAGGGGCAGAAAGTCGATATTGTTGTAGACAAGGCACGCCGCCAGTCCGATGATGACGGGTGCCACCATCACGCCAACGGGCCACAGCGGCCGTCGGCGGTCTTGCAGCATCACGAGCAGCAGGACCATCGCACAGGGGATGAGCGTCATGAAGTCGAGTATGGCACCTACAAGATAACTCTGTAGTATTTCCTCGCTTGAGGTGCAGAAGGCTACCGGCAGATACCACAGGTGGCTCAGGGTCATGGAGGCAAAGAAGGCTGCCGTCCATCGCCGCAGGCGTACTGGCGAGGTGACGTCGGGCGCTATGGCGTTGGCCCGGCGGAACAGCAAGTAGCAGCATGCTGTCAGAGCCAGCATGGCCGCTGCTCCGTAAAACATCGTATAGAAGAGACTGTTCTGGATTTGTTGCTCGTACATATATGAATGCTGACCAGGTGTTAATCCTTTTCCACGTCATCGAGTCGCAGCAGCCTCGGGCCTCGGAACTGGACGATGACGAGGTGCAGCTGCGTGTCGCGGCTCAGCAGGGCCACGCGACTGCCCTGGCCGTACTGCCGTATCTGCGACTCTGCCTCCTGCCACTGGCGGGCGGCCTCCTCGTCGGTGGCGTCGGCCTTCAGGTACTTCAGCTCGATGATGTAGGAGTGGGCGATGTCGGGCTGGCGCAGCTTGTCGGGCATGAGGAAGAAATCACAATATCCGTGGTTCAGTTCCACCTCCGGGGCCGTCAGGTAGCCCTGATACATGTTTAGATAGGCCAGGAAATAGCCCTGCAAGTGCCGTTCCCCCTCAATGGCGGAGCGAACTGCCGAGTCCTCGCGGTAGCAGTCGGCGATATATTGCAGCAGGGCGCGCCACTCGCCCTCGTAGGCGGCACTCACGAACGCCTCCTTCAGCTGCCAGGTGTCGAGGTCGGCAGTGCGCTGGTACTCCTCTAAGAGGAAGTCATAGTACTGTCGGCGCACGTTGTTGTTGGGAATGCCGAGCCGCTGTTCGCCATGATACGTCCCCGTCATGGTGATCATGCCGTAGTAGTAGAGCAGCGAGATGAAGTTCTCCTTCTTGATCAGCTCGATGGCGGGGAAGTAGTCCTTCACCTTACTATATATATAGCCGTCCTGCGCGATGCGATGTACGATTCTCCGGCGGTACGAGTCGATGGTGTCGAGGCGGATCAGCTGGCGCAGCTTGGTGTAGTCGGTCTTGGCGTTGGGGTCCTCCATCGAGTCGGGGGGAGTGCCAAGAGTCAGTAGAGTATTGACGTAGTACGTCACCATGTTCGAGTTGAACATCTTCGGATCGGTCTTGAGCGACCGCTCGGCGAAGCAGTAGTTGTCGTACCACGGGCGCATCTGGTCGAGCATCTCGTCGGTGGACAATTCAGTGCCCGACAGCGGGCGGTAGTAGTCGAGCATGACCCTCACCTCCGGCTCGCTGAAGCCAAGCACCTGGTTGAACCACGGGTTGGTAGTGATGTTGGTGGCGATGTTGTAGCCGCTGGTCAGGTCGTCCATCGTCACGGGCGACACGCCCATCATCAGTATGCGATCGAAGTTGCCCTTGAAGAGCTTGAACAGGTCGCGGTAGAAGCCGTCGGCATGCGTCAGCGTGCGGTAGACGGCCTCGCCGTGCTGTGCGAGTACGGTATTGGTGAAGTTGTCGTACTCGTCGAGAATCAGGTAGAGACGGTTGCCGTATTTCCTGGCTGTATCCAAGATGTAGTTCAATTTGCCGTTGGCACTGTGGTATTGTTTCACCTCCTTGACGAAGCCGTCAAAGTACATGTCCTCATATTTGCTGGCAAAACTGTTCAGGGTGATGTCCATGTAGAGATCGAGGTTTTCCTTCAACTGGTCAATGGTCCCCGTTACCCTTGAGAAGTCGAGCCTCATCACCTGGAACCTGCCCCGGTTCTCCGTCGGGTGCTCATGAATCCACAGACCGCCGAACAGCCAGTCCCAGTCCTGCTGCTGCTTGCAGTCGTAGTAACTCTCCATGACGCTCAGCATCAGCGTCTTTCCGAATCGGCGCGGGCGGCAGAAGAACAGGAAACTGCTCACCTGTTCGAACTTCGGAATCCAGGCGGTCTTGTCCACATAGTAGTAGTTCTCCAGTCGGATGCGGCGGAAGTCTGAGATACCCATCGGCAATAGTTTGAAGTCTGGCATAAGCGTCTGAATATGGTTTTTATGAAACACCGCTGCAAAGTTACGAAAAAGATTGGAATGTTCTGCGTTTTTGATGAAAAAAGATTCATTTGGTTATCAATCCGCTATCCTCCACTCACATGCGGCGCTTGACAAGCAAAGCGTCCTACACCAGGTGGATTAGTTGAATGCGCTGTCTCGTTGTCGTTTTTAAAGATTGTTTAGGAACTCCAGCGACTTCTGGGAGTGACAAAAGGATAACAGGGGGACGGTTCTTTTGTTAGCGCATTGCAATGCGCTAACAAAA
>CAMHUC010000109.1 GCA_946188155.1 uncultured bacterium
GGACATCCCGAGTGGATCGACTTCCCCCGCGAGGGCAACGGCTGGAGCTACAAGTATGCACGCCGCCAGTGGAACCTGGTGGACAACAAGGACCTGTGCTACCACTGGCTGGGTGACTTCGACCGGAAGATGCTCGAGGTCATCAAGAGCCAGAAGAACTTCCAGGACACGCCCGTCACCGAGATCTGGCACAACGAGGGCGACAAGATACTCTGCTTCATGAGGGGCGACCTGGTGTTCGTGTTCAATTTCTCGCCCACGCAGTCGTACACCGACTACGGTTTCCTGGTGCCCACGGGCAGCTACGACGTAGTGCTCAACACCGACTCGAAGGACTTCGGCGGCAACGGCTTCGCCGATGACACGATGACGCACGTGACGAACTACGACCCGCTCTACGTGAACGACAAGAAGGAGTGGCTGAAGCTCTACATCCCGGCACGCTCAGCTGTGGTACTGAAGAAGAACTAAAAGATGAACTATAACCATCCGGCCAAGAACAGTAGCACCATCGGCATACGCCTGATGTGTGCTATTGTCTTTCTTGTGTTCACGTCAGCCTGGGTAGCGTGTTTCCAGGCTGACATGCTGGCAGCGGCGCAACACGTATTCAGTAATGGCCTGACCAGTTACAACCGTGTGCTGGCACCCGTTGTCATCGTTGGCAGTCTGCAGCTGCTTCAGCTGGTGGTGTACTCCTTGGTACACCTGCGCAAGCGGAGCCACGCCCTGACCTACTTCCCCTCGATGCTGGTGCTGGGCATGCTCACCGACCTGAGTGGCGACTTCGACACAGGCATGGCCTTGGGCGACTGGTGGTGGGCATTCCCCCTGGCCATCGTCGTGTGGATACCAGTGGCGTGGCTGGCCTATTCACTGCAGGAGGCGGAGCCCGACCGTGAGCCGTGCGGCCTCTTCTCGCTGGCCATGCTCTGCAACATGGTGGTGATGCTGCTGATGATCCTGTTCGTGGTGCTGCTTGGCAATACGAACGCCGTGTTCCATTATCGGCTGAAGGCTGAGGCCTGCCTGTTGGAGCACGACTATGAGGGTGCGCTGAAGGCTGGTGAGAAGTCGCTGGAGAGCGATGCCAACCTGCAGATGGTGCGTATGTACGCCCTCGCGCGTCAGAGTCAGCTGGGCGAGCGCCTGTTCTGCTACCCGATAGTGGCTGGGAGCAATGCCATGCTGCCAACGGCTGGTGAGTCGCGCACCACGCTGCTGCCTGCCGACAGCATCTATCGCTACTTCGGCGCGCGCCCTGCCAATGCGATGCCGCCTGCGCGCTATCTGAAGGCTATCGCCAGGCGCGACTCGACGGCGAGCCGCAAGGTGGGCGACTATGAACTCTGCGGCCTGCTGATCGACAAGCAGCTGGATCAGTTCGTCAGGCTGCTCCCTGCATATTATCCCGTGTCCGACGAGCAGCAGATGGACCGTCTGCCCCGTCACTACCGCGAGGCACTCGTTCTGTATACCCATCAGCGTAAGAATCCTCTCCTTGTGTATCATAATGCCGTGATGGACGAGGACTTTGCCAATCTGCAGGAGCTGGAGCGCAAGTACGCTGACAGAATGGAGCGGATGGGAAAGGTGGAGGAGCAGTACCGGGGCACCTACTGGTACTACTACGAGTACTGTCGGTGTCATTAAGTGATAATAAGCCCAAAATGGTCATTAAAACAAAAATCTTCAGAAATCCAACTGGAATCTCTTCTAAGTAGATGCACAATATTATCATAAATTAATTTGTTCAGTTACTTACTATAAAGAGTTGTGTCAGATTCCTGAAGATTTTTGTTCCTTCAGAGGCTACCGACCGATTTGGACTTAACGGTTACCGAATAACTCTGATTTTATTCAAAACAGCACTCCGGTGGCGGCAGACAGCGAGACCTTGCACCTGTCGCAGATGTCTGTTATCGTTGCCCCATTGGCCGACAGGCCGTAGAAGCTGTCCTCGCTAATCAGCACATATTCCCATTCGCGGCTCATCCGCTCCTCAGGCTTCAGTTCGTTAATCTTCCTTGCCCACTCCACGGCAGCCGTCTGCTTCTGGCGCACGTTCTTGTCGAACAGCTTGTCGTTGCCCTTGGTCTCTATCAGATACACCTTCTCGCGGGTCGCCACGATGAAGTCGGGATGATAGTTGGCCATCAGGCCGTCGCGGCGCATATAGTAGATGACGGCAAAGGGATGCATGTTCTCGCTGATTTTCAGGAAGCGCTCCGTCTCTCCGTCATTGTCCAGGAAATCAATAAACGCCTTTTCCAAGCCTCCGCCATGCGAGGGATAGCCTTGCCGCTCATAGATGGTCTTATGGGTCTCAACTGAGAAAGATTCTCGCATCTTGATTTCTGTTACGGATGAGAAACGGGTATGAACCACCTGCGCATCGGTCGTCATGATGCTGTTCTGCAGGTTGAAGATGGCCCGTGCCATCTCCTCGATGATATGCTTGGTGACGATGGCATCCTTCGATAGCAGTATCTTCCAGTCGCTGCCGTTGAAGGGGTTGAAGGGCTGGCCGAACAGCCGGGTGCGGATATATCTGTCTACGGAGGCAATCATCTGCGCCTCGTTGATCTGCAAGGTGGGCACGGGCATCTCTCTATGCGCTGTCACGCGGTCGAATCGGAGCGTAATCGTTCGCAGCAGCTTCTGCAGATACTCATTATAGCTAGCCGCCGTAAACAGATTGGCAGTCACCTTGTAGCGTCCGAACTGCGTCTTCGAGATGGCCTCCTGCGAGATGAAGGTCTCGCCCTCCTGTGCCAGGAACTGGCGGAGCCTGTCTAAAGGGAATGCCGTAAACGGCTGGAGCGTCCGGATGTCTATCTCCGCCTCCTCCAGCTCCTCCTCGGCCTCCCTCACGATGATGGGCCACTCGAAGTCGAACTGCTCATAATCCTCCCGCAAGCCCACCTTGATCAGGTCGCCCGTGGAGCCGCCCGCGCCAGTCTCACCAGTCTCTTCGACAGCCAGACCTTGTGCAAACAGCTCTTCATAGAATTGGATGAAGGCCGGATGCTCTATGATGCTCAGCATGTCGATATAGGTCTTGGGCTGGCTGTGCAGTTGTAGCACCCGCTTGCGGTCATCCTCCTTGATGCTCTGATATTCCGGCTCTCGCCACATCAGGCGGAGGCCGCGCCCGATGATCTGCTCCAGCAGGATGGGTGCCTCCGAGGAGCGTAGCGGCACGATGACGCAGATGTTGTTCACGTCGAAGCCCTCACGCAGCATCAGGACCGACACGATGACCTTGGGCTTCTGATATTTGTCGATGTCGAAGAGCCGCTTCTTGGTCTCTTTCCACTCCTCTTCCGACACCTCGCCCTTGGCATTGCTGTCGATGGTTACCACTTCGTCCTGTGCCAGCCCTTCGTCCAGCATCAGCTGGTTCACGTATGGCGCTACCGACGTGTCTTCGCAGATGACGAGCATCTTCGGGTTCTTCTTTTCATCGACAGCCGTAAACTCCGTTTCCAGTTTCTTCAGTTTGGCCAGTCCTGCGCGAAGCATCAGCCGCTGTCCGTCGCTCAGGTCGCACACCTTGCCCCGCTCGTCGCGCACGGCCTTGTAGTCCAGGTCCTTCAGCTCTGTCAGCTCCTGGCGGCGGTCGAGCAGCAACGTCTTTACCAGACCCTTGCGCATGGCTGTTGCCAAGTCGAAGTCGACGATGATATGGGGGAAGTAGCACTTCTGCACCTTCTTGCCCGAGCCGCGCTGGTCGTAGGGCGTGGCCGAGAAGTCTATCTGGAAGAAGCGTTCGCCCTTCTTCTCAGCGATGGCATTCAGGCCCTTCTGCCATTCCACCTCCTCTATCTCGCCGTTGCGCTTCAGTTCGTGGATATGGTGCGCCTCGTCGTTGATCACCATGATGTCATCAAGTTCAGCCAAGTATTCCAGTTCCGAGCCTCGCAGATAGCGGCGGTCGAGCATCCCCAAGTCGTTGCCAGCCGCCTTGCCCGGACGGATGGGCAGCAGCTCATTGATGATGCCGGGCACGTCCATCTGCTGTGGTTCTGCCGCTTCGTCTGCCATCTGGTTTTCAAACAGATGCCAGTTCGTCAGGGCTATCAGTCCGTCGCCAGTCGTCTTGCGTCCGATACCCTCTTCCTTCGTCACCACATTGTTCTGGATAAACGAGAACACCTCCTGCCGATAGTGTACGGGGATAAACACCTCCTGATTCAGGTAGAAGTCGTTGGTCTCGATGTTGCGCTCTTCCTTGCCGCGCTCCATCCGTCCGCAGAAGGCGTCTAACAGGCGGTCGTAGACTATCAGGCCAGGAGCCACAATCAGGAAGTTCTTCGTGAATCGTCCTGACGACACGTCTTCGTGTCTCGCGTTCAGCATCTGCCACAGCAGCAGGGCATGCATCACCCACGTCTTGCCCGTACCCGTGGCCATCTTCACGGCATACTTGGGCATCTGGTATTTCTTCTGCCCCAGGGTGCCGATATCCACGATGGGCATCAGGTCGGGCGTCAGCCGTTCATAGTATTCCATCACATTCCTCACGCCCATCACCTCGTGCAAATACACGATGTTGAGGATAGTCTGCCGCTGACCTGCGTGGAAGTTGCGATGGCGCAGCGAGCAGTATTCCTCTGAGAACCAGTACTTCAGCAGTTCTTGCGTGGTCGGCGTCACCTGCTCCATCAGTTTGCCACTCTCCCAAGCCTCATTCACCGTCTCACTCAGCCGCTTGGCCAGTTCCAGCGAGGCATTCGTATTGTTAGTTTTCATAATTATGCTTTTTTTATTTTGTCATTTCAGGAAATATGCTTATTTTTGCAAACGAATTAAAATGATAGTGTTATGACAGCAGTACAGTTAAACGCAATGAACACAGAACTCTGGCAAAGCATCGGTGCCATAGCAGACTGCGAGCCGCTGATGAAGCGCTTGACCCGGTATGCCAAGAAACTGGTGAAAGAAAAGGAAGACCCCACACTGATGACTAAGGAGGAATTCTTTGCTAAGTTAGATAGGGCTGAGAAGCAGGTGCAACGTGGTGAATACGTTTCTTTCGATAGTGTAGAAGAATTAGACAGATACATCCGCGGGCAGCAATGACTTATAAGGTAAAAATCTCCAGAGAGGCAGGTGAGGACTTGAAAAAACTGCAGCGCCATGAACCCAAAGTCTACGCAAAGGCCATAAAGTTCATTGGCGAACTCTACGAACATCCCAGGACAGGCTTGGGGCATCCTGAGCCTCTGAAAGGGAAGCCCGAAAACCGGTGGAGCCGGGAGATAACAAGGAAACACAGACTTATCTATCAAATCTTTGAGACGGAAGTCCATGTTGATGTCCTTGCTGCCTACGGCCATTACGACGACAAATAGCCTCATACGCTCTCTACTACCTGACTTTCAAAACCAAACACATCCACCGCCTTGATGCACACTTGGCGGTGTTCTTTATGTGCTACCTTGAGCCTGGTCTTATAGACACAGTGCAGCGGGTCGTTGTCGTTATCCACATTCTCGCGATAGTCCTGCCACGTAGAGCGGAACGTCACGCCGTCGTAGTCGGGGTCAATGCTCCAGTATTCTATCAGCGAGAGCGGGTCGCGCTCTAACACCTTTTGCAGCTTCTCCTTGTCCTTATCGTCGAGCGGGATGTTGTCGGGCGACAGCAGCACGTAGTTCTCTAACTCCACATCTATCTCGTCCTGCTCGCCCTGTTGCGTCACCACTAATGGCTTCGCCACCAAGTATTGCAGCGACGAGAAGCGTACCGACTTGTCGTCTATCAGTTTCTTGTAGCCCTTCTTGGCCAGTTTGTCCAGCAGGTCGGGGGGAATCACCAGCACCTCCACATTTGAGTCCTGATACTTCTGAATGGCCTGCGAGATGTCGAAGGCGAAGTTCCAGCCCAGCACGACCACCTTTTCCCAGTCGCCACCCAGCAGACTGGCCTTAGCCTCCACAGCGCGACGAATGGTAGCGGCTGTCGTCAGGCGGTTTGGCGAATCGACCATCACCAGCGTTCGTGTACCTTTAATATATCCGAAGTTACGGTCGTTGGTCTGCTCTGGGGTGAAGGGTAGGGCACCATACAGCCCCAGCACTACTTGGCTCAGGTCGCCCACATGCTTATAGCGCCTGTTGTTGCGGAAAGCCTCTTTCTGATAGTCGCCGATGCTCTGATAGAGGAACGGCTTCACTTCTTGGTCGATGAATCGCTTGCGCATCACCAGCGAGGCAGGCTTGCCGATGTCGCAGGTAATCCAGCGGCGGCCTAATCGCTCGGCGACTGCTGCCGTTGTACCGCTGCCGCCGAAGAAGTCGCAGACAAGGTCGCCTTCGTTAGACGAGGCTTTAATGATGCGTTCGAGAAGCTTCTCTGGTTTTTGAGTCGCATAGCCAACCCTTTCTTTGGCAACTGGGTTTACTGGTGGTATATCATCCCAAATAGAATCCACAATATCTCCTTCAACTTCATCCAAATAAATAATACGCGTTCCACCTCCAGTTGGATTGACATCATCTCGATATAACCTACCATTCGCATCTTTTTTAAATCGCTTAACATATTCAGGGGAATGAGGTTTATACTGGGTGTTCCATATGTATTCTTCATTTCGTGTAAAAGAATAGATAATGTCATGCTTCTGAGGAAACTTCTTTGCTGTTGAACGCTTGAATCCGAAATAAGTCCAAACGATTTCATTCCTAAAGTAGTCTTTTCCAAAGATTTCGTCAAGTAAGACTTTTACATATGCTCCAACATGCCAATCAATATGAACATAAATGCTTCCCCTTTCTGATAGCATCTCCCTCATCAGTATTAGTCTTGGGCAAATCATTTTCAGATACGAGATCGTCCCTTCTTCCCAAGTATCTGCATAAGCAAACTGCTCGATAACCGTTGGCTTCTGCTGAATATCCGTTCCAGGCAAAGAAATCTTTGTCCGATAATCAGCCTTGGAGTCAAATGGCGGGTCAATGTATATCAAATCGACTTTTCCGCGAAGCGAGGGCAAGCCCGTCTGGGCATCGCCAGCAAGCAGGGCCTGCATCGCCAAGAGATTATCCCCATAGATGAGGCGGCTCATCCACTCCCCACTGCCTCCCGCCATATTGAAGGCATTGGGAATCTGAGGCGAACTGCCCTTGAACAGTCCGCTCACATCCTTACTCGGCAGCACCAGTTCGTTGGTCTGCAGACCAATCTGCGTGCCACTACTCAGCCGCTCCAGTATCTGGGCAGCCTCACGTCTGCCCTCGCTCACGATGCGGGGCAGCTCTTCAATCAATGATTTAGCCATGTAGCATTATAGTTTTATAATGCGCCGAGCCACCAAACAAAACGATCTCCTGCAAGCACCTGGTACGCAAGTGTCTCACTTGCGGAAGCCGCAGGTGAGACACCTGCGTACCTTTGGATACAAAACGTGGACGAATCCCCGTTTGATGTTCCAGGTACTTGCAGGAAAACCTATATCAAGAAACAGGAAAACGCCCACTATTACAGTGAGCGCGTCCATTATTATCTTGATATGTTCTTTCTACCTGCAAGTTTCGGAACATCTTGAATAATAGCCAACGCTAAAGTTTTACCCACGAAAGTCATATTGCCACCCTGCACTCAAGGATTCCCGTGCCTCGCTGCCGAGGCCTGCACCGTCTACGGTGCCTTCAGCAATAATCGGTGCAAAGATACAAGTTTTTATCGACTTACGCGCATGAAATGACAGAAAAATGCTACAGGAGGTTGCTTTTCTTTTGCCAATTCACTTTTTTTCGTAACTTTGGAAGAAATCTCAAACCATCTTTGTTTATCGGAGGTTT
>CAMHUC010000110.1 GCA_946188155.1 uncultured bacterium
AGCCCTGCAGCAGCTGATAGGTGAACTCGGTGAACGACAGTCCGTCGCGGGCCGTGCCGTTGAGTCGCTGCTGCACGCTCTCCTTGGCCATCATGTAGTTCACGGTGATGTGCTTACCCACCTCGCGGGCAAAGTCGAGGAAGGTGAAGTCCTTCATCCAGTCGTAGTTGTTGACCATGATGGCGGCATTGGGTTCCTTCGACTCGAAGTCGAGGAACTTGGCCACCTGTTTCTTGATACACTCCTGATTGTGGCGGAGCGTCTCGTTGTTGAGAAGGTTACGCTCCTGGCTCTTGCCTGAGGGGTCGCCAATCATACCCGTGGCACCGCCGACGAGGATGACGGGTTTGTGTCCGCAGCGCTGCAGGTGGCGGAGCATCATGATACCGCAGAGGTGTCCGATGTGCAGTGAGTCGGCCGTGGGGTCGGTGCCCAGGTAGGCCGTCACCATCTCCTTCTGGAGCAGTTCCTCGGTGCCTGGCATCATCTGTGCCAGCATTCCGCGCCATTTCAGTTCTTCAACAAAATTCTTCACCATTGGTATTTACTATTTTCAGATTTACTATTTACTATTTGATTCATTCTAACGAGCTACTGCGGCGGCAGCAATTTCTTCACTGTTCACTTTTCACTCTTCACTTAATCCGGCACCGGGTCATAGCCTGAACCGCCCCACGGGTTGCATCTTAGTATGCGCCGTATCGCCAGGTATAGTCCCTTGACTGGTCCGTGCTTGCGTAGTGCCTGCTTGGCATACTCACTGCACGTCGGCGTGAAACGGCAGGAGGGCGGGGTGAACGGCGAGATGCACTTCTGGTAGAACAGTATCGGCAGGCAAAGCACATAGGCGATGGCTTTCGACAGGTAGCTGAGGATAAGCCGGACGACGTTCATAGGCTTTCGGCCACTTTTCCCAACAGCTTGACGACACTTTTCTCCACCCGTCGGCTGTCGCAGTGATCGTCTGACAGCCAGATGAAGGCGATGGCCAATGCCTTGTCTTCAGGGATGCATCCTGCCAGCAGCTGTCTGTGGTGACGATAAGCCTCGCGTATCTGTCGCTTCGCTCTGTTGCGGTCGACGGCGTGCTTGAAGTGGCGCTTGGATACGCTAATCAGTACTTGCAGGGGTTCGCCGCCGCGCTTCTGTTCCATATATACAGCCCTCAGTGGAAAGGCAGATGTGGATTGGCAGCTGCCTTTGCTGAAGAGCTGTTCTATCAGTTTCTTGCTGACGATACGCTCTCTCTTTGGGAATGTCAGAGATGCGGATTCCGCCATTATTATAATAAGGTGGTGTCAGTCTTCGTGCTCCAGCAGATAGTGCTGCAGGGCCGATGTCATCGAGGGATATTTCTCCGATGGGGCCTCGATGTCGAGTCGCAGCCCGGCATCCCTGGCGGCCTTGGCAGTGGTGGGTCCAAAGGTGGCAATGGCAATCTTGTCCTGCTTGAAGTCGGGGAAGTTCTTCGTCAGGGCCTCGATTCCCGACGGACTGAAGAAGATGAGCATGTCGTAGTCGAAGTTCTTCACCTCATCGGGCGTGAAGTCGTTGCTCACGGTCTTGTACATCACGCACTCGCGGTGCTGCAGCTTCTTGCTGTCGAGCAGCCGGGCGAGGCTGTCGTTGTGGACGTCGCTCATGGGCACGAGATACTTCTCCGCCTTGTGCTTCACCATTGTTGGCACCAGGTCGTCGATCTTTCCCGTCTCGCCGAAGAATACCTTGCGCTTGCGATACTGCACGTACTTCTGTATATACAGTGCTATCGTCTCCGTGACACAGAAGTACTTCATGTCCTCAGGGATGTTCACTCTTAGCTCTTTGGCCATATTGAAGAAGTGGTCAATGGCGTGGCGGGAGGTGAAAACGATGGCTGTGTAGTCCAGGATGCTCACCTTCTGAGCCCTGAACTCCTTTGAGGTGATCCCTTCCACCTTGATGAATGGGCGGAAAACCAGTTCTACCTCGAATCTCTTCGCTATATCGAAATATGGCGATTTCTCACTTGTTGGCTTCGGCTGTGAAACCAGAATCTTCTTGATCATCTGTGTCCTAAAAATTTATTTTCAATGCGTTCGTCATTACCTCCAGACCGCCCCATAGAGCGAACAGAGGTACGATTTCAAGGGCGCAAAAGTACAAAAAAATTTGTAGAAAAAGGCCATTTTGTCTAAAAAAGATAACATAGCACTTGTAAAAAGCCACTATTTTAACTAAAATGACCACCGCCAGGCAGTAATTCGTCACGGATTGGGAGGCTGTATTGAAGTATGCGAGCAGCAGAACGGCAGGGTACAACAGTCCTCCCTCGAGTGCTGTGAGGAAGAGGCTGGCGAATATCCATTGTTTGTTCTTTTTACTTTTGAAGAATGTCGTGCTGACCACTGAGCTGACAGAAAGTTTCAGGATGAAGTAGCCAAGTATGATGGCTAAGTAGATGCCCACGACGAGCTTCTCCTCCGACAGTATGAATGTATCGGCCACGAAGGCTTTGACGTATTGGAAGTAGAGTATGGCCAGCAATACTGCCGTCTGGATGGTGAAGAAGCAGAGTGCCCTCATCTCGGTGGCGGTGGCGTTGCTGCTTGCGTCGTTCTTGGGTATATATATCAGTTTCTTGAACTCCTGTGCGAAGAAATTGCGTGCGGCGGCTATTGACAGCATCGTGAATACGAAGCAAGTCAGCAGTATGCTGCTGAACAGGTCGTCGCTGCCGATGGTGTAGCCCACCGGGTCGCCTGCCACGCCGTAGCGTCCTGCCTCCAGTTCGGGGTGGTAGAGTGAGTCCTCGGAGAAGTAGTTCTCACGATAGTACTGTGGCAGGCTGACGTCCTTCAGGCTCCGTCCTTTCCCGTGGCCTGGCAGGTGCAGCGTGTCAGGCTGGTCGCTGTAGTGTATCTCTCCTGGTTGGAACCATGCCTGTATGGCCGAATCCTGCTGTTCGGGGGTAGCGTCCTTGGGCAAGAGCCGCAGCACCTGGTAGGGTGTCTGCGGCCTTGTTGGTTTCTGCAGCGTGTCGGCAGTCACTGCCGGTATCGCCGGTGCTTCGATATGTATGCTGTCGCTGGTGAGCATCTGTGTTTAGAGTCCGAACGCCTGGCGGATGTCGTCCACACGGTCGAGCTTCTCCCAGGTGAACAGTTCCACTTCGATTTCCTTAGTCTCGTGATAGTGGCTGGTGAATACCTTCTTCACCGTCTCCGGTGTGCGGCCCATGTGTCCGTAGGCGGCTGTCTCGCTGTACATCGGCTGGCGCAGCTTCAGCGAGCGCTCGATGGCCTTCGGGCGGAGGTCGAACAGCTGCTCTATCTTCTTGGCTATCTCGCCGTCGCTCATGCTGACGTGGCTGCGGCCGTAGGTGTTCACGTAGATGTTCATGGGCTGGGCCACGCCGATGGCGTAGCTCACCTGCACGAGCATCTCGTCGCTGACGCCTGCCGCCACCATGTTCTTGGCGATGTGGCGGGCGGCGTAGGCTGCCGAGCGGTCCACCTTCGATGAGTCCTTGCCCGAGAAGGCGCCTCCGCCGTGGGCCCCCTTGCCGCCATAGGTGTCGACGATGATCTTGCGGCCCGTCAGTCCGGTGTCGCCGTGGGGGCCTCCGATGACGAACTTGCCCGTGGGGTTGACGTAGTACTTGATGTCGAGGCCGAACAGGTCGAGCACCTTCTGAGAGTGTATCTGCTGCTTCACACGGGGAATGAGGATGTTGATGACGTCGTCCTTGATGCGGGCGAGCATCTTCTCGTCCTCGTCGAACTCGTCGTGCTGTGTCGAGACGACGATGGTGTCGATGCGCTCGGGGATGCCCTCGTCGCTGTACTGCACCGTCACCTGACTCTTGGCGTCGGGCCTGAGGTAGGTCATCTCCTTGCCTTCCTTGCGGATATCTGCTAAGGTACGCATGATGAGGTGGGCCAGGTCGAGCGAGACGGGCATGTACGACTCCGTCTCGTTGGTGGCGTAGCCGAACATCATACCCTGGTCGCCGGCACCCTGCTGCTCCTCGTCGTCGCGGTCCACACCCTGGTTGATGTCGGCGCTCTGCTCGTGGATGGCACTCAGTATGCCGCACGAGTTGCCGTCGAACTGGTATTCGGCCTTGGTGTAGCCGATGCGCTTGATGGTGTTGCGGGCGATGGTCTGCAGGTCGATGTACACCTCGCTGCGCACCTCGCCCATGATGACCACTTGACCGGTGGTGACAAACGACTCGATGGCGCAGCGCGCCTTCGGGTCGTATGCCAGGAACTGGTCGAGTATCGCGTCACTAATCTGGTCGGCCACCTTGTCGGGATGGCCTTCAGATACTGACTCTGATGAAAACAAATAACTCATTCTTTTATTGTTTACAGTTTAGAGTTTACGGTTTACAGTTGATTACCTTTGCAGGTAGTACAGCCTCCAGTCTAATCAACTGTAAACTGTAAACCGTAAACCGTAAACTGTCAATTTACTCTGCCGGCAGCATGATGACCTCGGCACGGTTGCCGGCCTTCAGCACTTCTGCTGCAGCGGCGCTGATGCTCTCGGGGGTCTGGGCGTTCACCAGCTTCTCGTAGTCGGTGTGGAAGTCGATGCCCCACTTGCGCCATGCGTTGATCACGGCGAGCCAGTAGCCGTTCTGCTTCAGCTGGTCTGCATGGCTCTTGAGCATATATTCCTTCACCTTCTGCAACTTGTCGGGGTCGCAGCTCTTGGTCAGGGCAGTCACCTCGTCGCGCAGAATCTGGATGGCGATGTCGGCCTTCTCGGGCTTCATGGGACAGATGGCCAGGATCTGGGCTGTCGTGCCGAAGTCGTCGCGGTCGATGTTCGATATGCTCTGCACCGTGTAGGCAGCGCTGGCGTCCTCGCGTATCTTCTTCAGATATTCCATATCGAGAATCTGGCCTATCATGTCCATCTTCACGTCGTTCTCGGCCGTCAGCGGCATGGCCTTGGTGTACCAGTCCATCACGGCGTAGGCCTTCGGCGTCTCACCCTTCTGCTTGAAGTTGTTGATGACCACGCCCTTGAAGTCTGTTGACACATCGGGGCTCTTCACCACCTTCTTCTGTGCGGGCAGCGAGGCGAGATAGGTCTCGATGAGCGGACGGATGGCCTGCTCGTCGTAGTTGCCGATGATGGTGAAGGTGAAGGCGGCGGCGTTGGCAGTCTGTTCCTTGGCCATCTGGAGGATACGGTCGTAGCCCACCAGTTTCAGGTCCTCAACGGTCAGGGCCTTGTTGCGCGGATTGTGGTTGGTCATGGTGGCTGTCAGCGAGTCCTGCAGCACGGCCTCGGGCTGCAGCAGGCGGTTCTTCAGGTTCACCTCAGCGGTCTGCATGGTGTTGTCGTACGACTTCTGGTCCTTGGCGATATTGGTGAAGTAGAGGTATGTCAGCTGCAGCATGGTCTCCACGTCCTTCGGTGTAGAGCTGCCGTTGACGCGTACGCGGTTGGCACCCAGCGAGAGTGATGCGCTGGCAATCTTTCCGGCGAGGGCCTTCTCCAGCTCGGTGTGCGAGAAGTTGCCCAGTCCGCTGGCCTCTATCACGTCGTCGAACATCTTGATGTTGGCATAGTCCTTCTCGCCATAGAGTGCCGAGCCTCCGAAGCCCTCGCTGCGCAGCAGCACCTGGTCTTTCTTCAGGTCGGTCTGCTTGAGGATGACGGTGGCACCGTTGGAGAGGGTCAGCTCGGTATAGCCGAAGAGGTCGTTCTTCTGCTCCTTCACAATCTTGCCCGCCTTGGGCAGGGTGGTCATCAGCGGCTCGTCCTTCACGTTGTCCACGTAGGCCTCTATCTGGGCCGAGCGGGCAGCGGCGATGGCTGCCTTGAGTCCTTCCTCGGTGGGATAGGTGGCACCTTCCTTCTCGGTGTTGATGCTGAATACCACGAGGTTGCTGTCGTTCGGCAGGATGTATTCCTTCATCATGGCGTTCACAGCGTCGATAGGCAGCATGGGCACCACCTGCTTCATGGTGGCGTAGGTGTAGTCGATGCTGGGGATGGGCAGTTTGTTGAGGAAGTGCTGCACGTACTGGTTGACAAACTGCGAGTTGTAGCGCTTGTCCTTGTTCGAGTAGCGCTTCTCCAGCTGGCTGATGTAGTTCTGCTTGAAGCGGTTGTATTCGGTCTGTGTGAAGCCGAACTCGGCGGCGCGGCGGGCCTCGGTGAGTGCAGCCGTCACGGCGGCCTCTATCTGTCCGTCCTTAGGATTGACGTCCAGCTCGAAGGCTTCCACGGTGCTCGAGAAGATGTATTCGCCGTCGCTGACCGATGAGCTCAGGAAGGGGCTCTCGGGCTTCTCGGCGTACTCCTTCAGGCGGTCGTTGAGCATGCTGACGGCGGCATCCTTCAGGTAGTCGGCCATCACGTAGGCCAGCGTGCCCTTCAGCGAGTCGGGGAATGCCTCGTGCTTCATCATCACCCACACCTCGTTGGTGCGCTGCTCCTTGTCCTTGTCGATCACGTAGATGGCCTCGGCATTGTCGGGCACGGCCTCCTTGGTGACCAGTGCGCGGTTCTCGGGCAGCACGATGGGCGAGAAGAGGTCCTTGATCTTCTGCTCAATCTTGTCTACATCGATGTCGCCCACCACGATGATGCCCTGGTTGTCGGGGCGGTACCACTTCTCATAGTACGACTGCAGGAAGGGACGCTCGAAGTTGTCGATGATGTCCATCAGTCCGATGGGCATGCGGTAGCCGTACTTGGAGCCGGGGTAGAGCTTGGGCAGGTCGCGCTCCAGCATGCGCATCTGTGCCGAGGTGCGCAGGCGCCACTCCTCGTGGATTACGCCGCGCTCCTTCTCTATCTCCTCCTGCTCTAAGAGCAGGCCGTCGGCCCAGTCGTAGAGGATGAGCAGACAGGAGTCGACGATTGACTCGCGCGTCGTGGGTACATTACTTATGTTATATACCGTCTCCTCGATGCTGGTGTAGGCATTCAGGTCGCCGCCGAACTGTATACCCACGCTCTCGCACCAGCGCATCAGCTCGTTGCCCTTGAAGTGCTTCGAGCCGTTGAAGGCCATGTGCTCCAGGA
>CAMHUC010000111.1 GCA_946188155.1 uncultured bacterium
AAGATGCAGCCCTGGCAGGGCGGCGGCAACATGATCAAGGACGTGACCATCGAGCGCACGAAGTACAACGTGCCGCCAGCACGCTTCGAGGCCGGCACGCCCAACGTGGCCGACGCCATCGGACTGGGCGCCGCCCTCGACTACGTGAGCCATCTGGGCATCCGCAACATCGAGCACCACGAGCACCAGCTGACGGAGTATGCCCGCGAGCAACTCGGACAGATTCCCGGACTGACGCTCATCGGCAATCCCAAACGCCGCGTGTCGGTGGTCTCGTTTGTCCTCGACGGCATCCCCGTGCCCGAAGTGGGAACGCTGCTCGACAAGGAGGGCATCGCCGTGCGTGCCGGTCACCACTGCGCCCAGCCCGCCCTGCGCGCTCTGGGCTACGAGATGAGCGTGCGCCCCACCTTCGCACTCTACAATACCCGCGATGACGTGGACCGCCTCGTCATCGCAGTGAAGAAAATAATAGGACGATAATGAAGTACGAAACGAAAATACTGACGACAAGGTATCAGAAACCTGACGCTTACGGGGCACTGTCGATGCCCGTCTACTATACGGCGGCGTTTGAGTTTGAGTCTGCCAAGGCCATGGGTGACGCCTTCTGCGGGCGCACCATGGCCCCGTCGTATGCCCGCATCGCCAACCCCACCACTACCTATCTCGAAGAGCGCGTGCGCCAGCTGACGGGCGCACTGAGCGTCACCGCCCTCAACACGGGCATGACCGCCATCCACTACGCGCTGACGGCTGTCAGCGCAGCAGGCCTGAACATCGTGGCCTCCAGGCATCTCTTCGGCAACAGCGTCTCGCTGCTGCGCGACACCCTGGGCACGTTCGGTGTAGAAGTCCGTTTTGCGGACTTCACCAAGCCAGAAGAAGCGGCGGCGCTCATCGACGACAAGACCTGCGCCCTGTTCTTCGAGATCATCACCAACCCGCAGCTCTTCGTGGCCGACATCCGGCGGTTGGCCGACATCGCCCACGGGGCCGGCGTGCCGCTCATTGCCGACACTACCATCGTGCCCTTCTCCGCCTTCCGCGCCCAGGACTTCGGCGTAGACATCGAGGTGGTCAGCAGCACGAAGTATATCTCAGGTGGCGGCACCGGACTCGGCGGTCTGCTCATCGACTACGGCCGCTTCGACTGGAGCCAGTCGCCCTCGCCAGCCCTTCAGGCTCGCGTCAAACGGGTTGGAAGAAAGCAGGCCTTTACGGCCCGCGTCAAGACGGAACTGATAACAAACCTCGGCGGGCTGATGACACCCCACGCGGCCTATATGGAGACCCTCGGCCTCGACACGCTCGATCTGCGCTTCCACCGGCAGGCAGAGACCACGCTGTGGCTCGCCCGCCAGTGCCAACAACTGCCCGAAATCAAACGCGTGAACTATACTGGCCTGGAGGATAATCCCTTCTATGAATTGTCGAAAGCACAGTTCTCCGTTGAGCGGAGCGGAAAAGCCGAGCGCGGCCCGCTGCCCGGTGCCGTATTCACCATCGACCTCGAATCGAAGGAGGCCGCCTGGGCATTCATCGACCGACTACAGGTGATACGCCGTGCCACCAACCTCTTCGACCGCAAGTCGCTCGCCATCCATCCGGCCTCGACCATCTTCGGACTCTTCACGCCCGAGCAGTGCGCAGAGATGTCGGTCCTCGACACCACCGTCCGCCTCAGCATCGGCCTTGAGGCCGGCGAGGACTTGTTGGAGGACATCAAGCAGAGTTTAAGGTAAAACTACCAAGCTGTAAGGTTGAATAGATATCCTGTTACTCTTTCAACACAAAGAACACGGAGGGCACAGAGAACCGTATATAGATGCAAGAATCAGAGCGTGGCAGAGCGACCTAAAGGCCTACACAGGGAGCTGCCGCCAGGCATGAAGGGTGTAGCCTCTGTGAGAGGCCATCCGCCTCTCTGATAGTCTCTGCGAACTGGTTATTTGGGTCTCTGTGTCCTCTGCGACCTCTGTGTTGAGAAATCTCTTTCCTTTATATATTGAAGTCGGACGAGTCTACGAGTCCGGCCCTCAGGGCATACATGGTGAGTTCGTGGGCCGTGTTGATGCCCAGCTTGCGGAAGATGTTCTTGCGGTGGGTGGTGATGGTGTGGACGCTCGAGAACCGCTCCTCGGCAATCTGGCGGGTGGTCAGCCCCCTGGCAATGGACTTGACAATCTCCGTCTCCGTGGCCGTCAGCAGCTCCGGGCGCTCATCCTCCTGCTGCTGGGCCAGGATGAGCTCCATGGCACGCTGGCAGACGAAGCGCCGGTGCTCGGAGGCTGTCTGCAGGGCTTCGCGCAGGTCCTTCAGCGGGCCATCCTTGAACACGATGCTGAACCGATGCGACGAGTAGACCATCTTGCGCAGCAGCCGTGGGGTGAGCTGGTCGCTGATGAGTATCCAGTGCGCCATGACGAACCGTTCGCTGACGATGAGCAGCTGCTCCTCGTCGGCAAAGTCGAAGAGGGTGAAGTCGAGCAGAACGACCGAGTTCTCGTTCTCCTTCAATAGTTCCACAAGCCCGGCCCTGTCGGTGGCCCGGCGGAAGGTGCCTGTGCTCGTCTGCCGTATCATGCTCTCTTCGGCGAAGCGCGTCAGTTCCTGGTTGTCTGCCAATATAAAGTGTACCATAATCGTTTAGCTTTGTAATAGAATCACGCTGCAAAGGTATTGATTTTAGGAATATTCTCCAAAAAACTTGCACGATTCGGAAAATATCCCTAAATTTGCAGCGGCAAACCGACAACTGTTCCGACGAGGCACGCGGCGGCGCACCCAAACAGAATAAAATTCCAAGACATCATGGCAGAGACATTAGACGCTATAGACATGCAGATACTGCGAACGCTGCAGAAGAACGCGAAACTGACCACCAAGGAGCTGGCCGAGGCCGTACACCTGACACCGACCCCCGTGTTCGAGCGGCAGAAGCGCCTTGAGCGACAAGGGTATATCAAGAAGTACGTGGCGGTGCTCGATCCCGACAAGCTGGGGCAGGGCCTGCAGGTGTACTGCAAGGTGAAGCTGAAGCAGATCAACCACGAGATAGCCGACGCCTTCGTGCGCCGCATCAACCGCATCCCCGAGGTGACAGAGTGCTACAACACGTCGGGTAACTACGACTATCTGCTGAAGGTCCGCGCCAAGGACATGAAGCAGTATCAGGAGTTTGTGCTCAACAAGCTGGGCGAGATAGAGATGCTGGCCTCCATCGAGAGTACCTTCGTGATGAGCGAAGTGAAGCAGACTTATGGGATTAGTATCTAGAGAGCGGCCATACTTCGCACCAAGCGCAGCTACGCCGTAGCTTTCTACCACCGGAATCGGAGACCAACGGGCAGGGTGATTTCGAGGGGATGCTCTGTGCGATAGGTCTGGATGTCGCTGCCGTTGCCGAAGAAGTATTGCAGGCTGGGCTCCAGATAGATGCCGATGTGGGGGGCGAGATGGTATTGCAGGCCGATGCCTAACGTGGCAGACCATTGGCTGGGCGAGTCGAGTGAGCTGTGGTTCCTGAAGGTTGTGGTGCCATTGTCGATGTGGCTGATGTCAGTGGTGGCACTCATGGGCAGTTCGAGCATGGCTCCTGCCGAGGAGTATAGGCTGAAGCGGTTGTTGGCGTACCACTGCCAGCCGAGGCGGAGCGGGATGCCGAGATAGTGTATCCGCTGGCGCTCCAGAACAGAGGCGACGCTGCCCGTATGGACGGTTGAGCTCAGAAGCGTGTAGCTGAGGCCGGTCTCGAGCGACAGGCGGGCGGACAACTGGCGGCTGAGCAGGAGCTGGACGGTCAGGGGCAGCTGGTGCTCGTGACGGGCTTCCATGGCGCCGTCGTTGATGGTGGAGTTCTGTGCAGCGATGTTCATCAGCGAGCGGGTTTCTGCATCCATAAGCCCCTGGGGGCTATTGCTCAGGTAGTAGCTGTAGTCTTTCCAGTTGCTGAACGCTTGTCCTGCCGGGATGAAGCTGTTGCTTGTCGCATCGAAACTGCCCTTGCTGATGGTGGCAACGGCCAGATAATCGTCGCGACGGCCCAACTGTCCGTTGTAAGCCAGCGTGATGTTCCATTCCGGCTTCTTAGGTTTGGAGGGCATGAATTGCTGTGTTTCCTGCATCTCCGTCGGGGAGGGCTGGGGGGCGAGCCGCTCATGCTGGTGGCCGATGGTGTCGAGCGGCTGCTCCTCTATCTGAAAGGAAGGTATGGAATCAGGCTCTATGACGGCTTCCGCCTGATAGCTGATGGGCGGAGGCGCCGCCGTCAGCTTGCCGACGGCGGCGTAGACGGGTCGCTCTCTCAGACTCTCGACAGCGGTCTCGCGATGATGGGGCGTGGGTGTTGGCTTATGGTCAGCCTCTGGCTTTTCCTTGGTCTTTTCTTCGTTCTGCATGAGTTTCCAGAGGGCTGTAGGAATGGCGATAAGCAACAGCAGAAGCAGCCACGAACGCCTGATGAGCAGCCGCAGCATCCGCTTGGCGTGCGACAGCTGTGAGGAAGACGAATGGGGGGCGATGCCCAGCAGTTGGCTGATCTCCTGATGCGACAGGCCCTCGAACACCGACAGCTTGAACACGCGCTGATAGCCTTCGGGCAGCAAGGCCACGAGCGACTGCAGCTGGTCGTAGTCAGGCAGTGGCGATGTCTCTTCTGGAGCGGGTTCGTCGTGGGGAACCTGTCGGAGGGCAGCCTGCTCTTTCTTCAGCTGCTCTCGGTAGTGATAGCCCACGTGGCGGGTGATGGATGTCATCCAAGCCTCAAGCTTGTCACCCTCTTTCAGACGATCAAGTGAAGTAAGAATGACCACGAAGGCATCGTGCAAGAGGTCTTCGGCCATGTCGGCCTCACCAGTATATTGCCGGCAGACGCTGAGCAGCTGTGGCTTGTATCGCTGATAAAGCAGGTGCAAGGCTTCGCCATCGCCAGCCTTGCACCTGCTGAGGAGTTCATCAGTGTCCATCCAGTCGCCCTGATAATAGGATTCCCTGTTTGTTTGTCAGTCAGTCTCCGATAATCTTTCCTTCTGAACGTAGAATACTGATGAAGCGGTCTATGGCCGGGGCATTCTTGAGCATGAGCTGCTTGAGGCTCTCGTCGCCATCGATGATGCCTGGGTAGCCATAGCGCAGGTAGTAATGCGACTTAGAGGCGTCAGTCTCGTCAGAAGGGCCATAGAAATCGCACTGGAAGGTGAGCTGGTCCCAATAGGCGGCACTGGAGAACCATGAGACGGCCAGGGCGTCGAACAGCAAGTCGTTGCCGGCATAGAAATAGACACGATACTTGCAACTGGAGTCATAGAATAGATGGGTGTCGAACTTAACGCTGTTGAATGCCATCTTGCCCGTTTCTGGATTATAGCTCCTGATGTCGTCGAGCGTGAACAGCGGCATCTCGGCCTTGTACTGCAGGATGGCGTCAGGACTCTGGCGAGCCACGGCATAGAGTTTCTGCACTGCGCTGCTATTGCGGGTTGACACTATGTCATCGCTGTTGTCACAGCTGATGCAGATGACTGCCAGTAGGAGCATCAACCCTGTCCAAATGACTTTGTTCTTCTTCATAAGCTACTTCTTTTATACGTTGCAAATTTAACCATTTCTGCCTATATAGTGTGAGATAGTCGGCAAAGACTGCATGCAGAGTATGCGTTTTTAGACTTTCTTAACACACTGGCGCTATGAGCGCATGTTCGACCAGTTCCTGCGCGATGTCAAGGACCATTGCGACCGCGAGCGCACGGTAGCCTTCTATGCCAGCCGTCTCTACATCTCACCCAAATACCTCTCCAAAGTGGTGATGGATGTCAGCGGGCGTCACCCTACGGACTAGATTCGCGACCATGTGCTGCTCAATGCCAAGAGCCTGCTGCGGGCGGGCGACTACAGCGTGCAGCAGGTCAGCGATATGCTTTCCTTTCCCAACCCCTCCTTCTTTGGCAAGTATTTCCGCGAGCACGTAGGCATGACGCCGCGCGAGTATCAGAATCAGAAGTGAATGCTGGCACACATACGCTCATGCCGGCGGCGCATGTATTCGCATAGTGCCGACATCACGACTATCTCAAACACGAAGTAGAGCCAGGGCAGGTCGATGAGACAGACGAAGCCGCTGAAGAGCGATATCCCGAAAAGCAGCAGGCCATAGACGAGGGCATTGCGCTCCGTGTCGGCGATGCCCATCCACTGGAACTCCATACCGTGATGCAGATAGCACCGCCACACCATCACACAGTAGACTGGCACAAAAATGATGATGGTGGCCGACCCGTCGAGGATGCGTCCCAGTTCGGTATTCTTACCTGTCATGCGCGCCAGTTGTCCGTCGGCACTGTCGTAGAAGTTGGCCAACATCATGAGCGCGATGCCGATAATGTTCATCCATATCCCGTAGGTGCCCTCCGTGCGCCAAGAGTCATGCACGAAGAAACAGGCCGACGAGACACCAATGGAGATGCTGAGCACGGTGACGACATTGGGGTGAACGCCTAGTGACTGAAAGAACCGTGCCCACAGATAGCCGATGGGGCGGGTGAACACACGGTCGAGCCACTCCTCAGTGTCGTTCGACTTGTAGGTTTGCCTGACATCCTGTTCCAGCCTTTTTCGGCGTAGTTTCATTCTTCCGTGGATGACCATAGGGTAACAACAGCCGAATATAGCACATAAATGATA
>CAMHUC010000112.1 GCA_946188155.1 uncultured bacterium
AGGTTGTTATCTCTGCTCCTGCCGGCAACGACCTGCCCACCATCGTTTACAACGTGAACCACAAGACCCTTACTCCCGCCGACACCGTTATCTCTGCTGCTTCTTGCACAACTAACTGTCTGGCTCCCATGACGAAGGCCCTGAACGACTTCGCTGCCATCCAGAGCGGTATCATGACAACAGTACACGCCTACACTGGCGACCAGATGATTCTCGACGGTCCTCAGCGCAAGGGTGACGTGCAGCGTGCACGTGCCGGTGCCCAGAACATCGTGCCCAACTCTACAGGTGCTGCCAAGGCTATCGGTCTGGTTATTCCCGAGCTGAACGGCAAGCTGATCGGTGCTGCCCAGCGCGTTCCGACACCTACAGGCTCTACCACCATCCTGCACGCTGTCGTTAAGGGTGAGGTGACTGTTGAGGACATCAATGCCGCCATGAAGGCTGCTGCCAACGAGTCGTTCGGCTACACCGAGGAGAAGCTCGTATCGAGCGACATCATCGGCATGAAGTACGGTTCGCTGTTCGACGCTAACCAGACGATGGTCAGCAAGATTGGCGACGGCAACTCTCTGGTTCAGGTGGTTGCCTGGTACGACAATGAGAACTCTTACACCTCTCAGATGGTCCGCACCATCAAGTACCTCGCAGAGCTCAAATAAGAGATTTTGCACTAAAACGAAAATAAATTGCCGTCCGATTTTGTCGGACGGCTTTTTTTGCGTAACTTTGCAGCCAAGTAGTGTATAGAGAGATGATGATGAGTTGTATCTTCAAGCATATCCGTGAATGGCTGCCCGTGCTGGCAGTCGCTGCAGTCGCTGCAGTATTGGCAGGATGCCGCCAGCAGCCACTGGCCCCGGAGCCGACGGCCAACGTGTTTGAGACCGTTGTCCCCGAGGAGGAGCGTGGCTTCATGGCCGACTCGCTGGACACGGAGATGCGCTTGCAGATGGAGAAGGAGGCCGTGATGCAGCGCGTGAGGGATATCTACGGCGTGGTGAGGGACGAGTTCCTCAGGCGGGGCAGTTCGGTAGAGAATGAGTTGCTCGACAAGGCCTACTGCTCGGAGTCGTGGAACAAGCTGCTGATGGCCGTGCGCTACAAGGAGCACCTGACGGGCACGCTGTTCTTCGAGGTGAATCACTGGTCGATGATGACCGACACCGACCTGGTGACGTTCGAAGAGTTCGAGCTGAAGGACATCTACGTCGAGGGGCCGCACAAGACGGCCACCGTGGCGTTCACCGTCTACGGTTACGACACGTGGGCGCCTGCGCAGATCGACCTGGTGTATGAAAACGGCAAGTGGATGATAGACAACTTCCACAACCTGAAATATATGTTGGACGTCAGGGAGCGCATGTGGTACTACCTGCAGAACGACATGATGTAATTGAAGGAGATGATAACCATACTCGGGCCTACGGCCAGCGGGAAGACGCCCGTGGCAGCGAGGCTTGCGGCGGAGATCGGCGGTGAGGTGATCTCTGCCGATTCGCGTCAGGTGTACCGCAGGATGGACATCGGCACGGGCAAGGACCTGGCCGACTATGTCGTCGAGCAAGGAGGAATGAGGAAGAAGGAAGGAGGAATGCGTGTTCCCTATCACCTGATTGACATCCGGGAGCCGGGCACGAAGTATAACCTCTTTGAATATCAGCAGGACTTCTTCGAAGTCTATCAGGACATTCGTCGGCGTGGAGCCGTGCCCATCCTCTGTGGTGGCACGGGTCTTTACATCGAGGCGGTGCTGAAAGGGTATCAGCTCTCACCCGTGCCGCAGAATCAGGAGCTGCGCGACAGCCTCGAGGGGAAGTCGCTGGGCGAGCTGACACAGATGCTCGTCGAGCTGAAGCAGCGAAACGGTTCGGTGATGCACAACACGACTGACGTGGACTCCTGTCAGAGGGCTATCCGTGCCATCGAGATAGAGACCCGTATCCTGGAGGAAGGAGGAAGGCGAAGGGAGGAGGGAGAATACCTTCGTACCTCCATACCCCCGATCCCCTCTGTCATCATCGGGCTGGACATCAGCAGAGAACTGCGGCGCGAGAAAATCACCCGCAGGCTGAAGGCGCGCCTTGAGGAGGGAATGGTCGACGAGGTGAAGGCCCTGCTCAACGAGGGCATCCCTGCCGACGACCTGATCTACTACGGACTGGAGTACAAGTTCGTGACGGAATACCTGACGGGGTTGCTCACATACCAGGAGATGTACACCCGCCTGGAGATAGCCATCCACCAGTTTGCCAAGCGCCAGATGACCTGGTTCCGGGGGATGGAGCGAAGAGGATTCAGGATTCACTGGATTGATGCCACCCTGCCGATGGAGCAGAAGGTGGAGGAGATAATGGAATTGACAAATCATTATGACGTGATAACGAAATAACGTGATAACGAAATAACGTAATAACGTGATGACGAAAAATCGTAAATAAGCAGATGGCAGTAGAAAGTACACGGTGGGGCGTTCTGTATTGCCCCAAGAGGGGCTTGCTCGGCAAGAGCAAGCAGGGAGAGCGAATCCGTCGGGCACTGGACAATCGCAAGGTGGCTTACGACTTTGTGCAGAGCGAGACGTCCGACAGCGTGGAGCGCCTGGTGCGGATGATGGTCAGCAACGGCTACAAGACCATCGTCATCGCCGGTGGCGACTCGGCACTGAACGATGCCGTCAACTGTCTGATGATGGAGGAGAAGAGCGTACGCGAGGAGATAGCCCTGGGCGTGATTCCCAATGGGTTGATGAACGACTTCGCCCGCTTCTGGGGCTTCGACGAGGACAGACTGGAGCAGACTATCGACTGGCTGCTGCTGCGCCGCACGCGCAAGGTGGACCTGGGTTGCATACGCTACGTGAATGCCAAGGGCGAGAAGTGCCACCGCTACTTCCTGAACTGCGTGAACATCGGCATGACGGCCGACATCATGAACCTGCGGCGGCAGACGCGCCGACTCTTCGGCTCGCGGACGCTGTCGTTCCTCTCGTCGCTCTTCGTGATGTTCTTCCACCGTATGGAATACAAGATGAAGCTGCGTATCAACAACGATACTATCGACCGCAAGGTGATGACCGTCTGCATCGGCAATGCTACCGGCTACGGACAGACGCCGAACGCCGTGCCCTACAACGGCATGCTCGACGTGTCGGTGGTCTACCATCCGGAAGTGGTTCAGCTGATAGAGGGCCTGTGGCTCCTGATGACAGGCCGGTTTCTGAACCACCGCAGCGTGCATCCCTTCCGCACGGCCGAGGTCAGGGTCGACGAGGCCCTGCATGCGATGGTAGGCATCGACGGCAGGCTGATGAAGACACCCGTGGGCCCCTTCCGCGTCGACGTCGAGCAGGAGGTCATCCTCTTTCTGATACCGGCTTAGAACATCCGTCGGGGAGGCAAATAGCGAGCCTTCCTTAAAATATTTGTTAAATGTTATGCGTAGATTTTGCCATGTGGTGAAAAATGCGTACTTTTGAGGGGTGAAACTAAAACATTCAAACAATTAAATAAAAACCTACAAAGGAACTATGAGTTATTTACGTTTAGAAAAAGCCGTGATGACTAACCTGCAGGAAAGTCTCCGCCGTGAATTACTCCGTACCAACCGTTCGGGAGCTTACAGCTCGTCTACACTCGTAGACTGCAACACCCGTAAGTACCACGGTCTGCTGGTCGTTCCTGTACCCGAGCTCGACGATGAGAACCATGTGCTCCTGTCGTCGCTCGACTGTACGGTCATCCAGCACGGAGCAGAGTTCAACCTCGGCCTGCACAAGTATCAGGGCAACACATTCAGTCCCAACGGACACAAGTACATCCGCGAGTTCGACGCCAGCCTCGTACCGACTACCACCTATCGCGTGGGTGGCGTCATCCTGAAGAAGGAGGTCATCTTCCAGGCCTACGAGGACCGCATCCTCATCCGCTACACGCTGGTGGACGCCCACTCGGCCACGACGCTTCGCTTCCGCCCCTTCCTGGCCTTCCGCAGCGTGCGCCAGTTCACCCACGAGAACGCCACGGCCAGCCGTGAGTATCACGAGGTCGACGGCGGCATCAAGACCTGTATGTATGCCGGCTATCCCGACCTATACATGCAGTTCTCGAAGAAGAACGAGTTCGTGTTCCAGCCCGACTGGTATCGCGGCATCGAGTACCCCAAGGAGCAGGAGCGCGGCTACGCCTCGAATGAGGACCTCTACGTGCCCGGCTACTTCGAGATGCCCATCAAGAAGGGTGAGAGCATCGTGTTCTCAGGCTCTACGTCGCAAATTAAGGCTTCCACGCTGAAGAAGCTCTTCGAGAGTGAAATAGCCCTGCGCCAGCCCCGTGACAATTTCTATCACTGCCTGGTGACGGCAGCCCATCAGTTCCACTTCCGCGACCGCCGCAGCGGCAGCTCGCCAGAGCATCTCGATGACAACGACGACCGCTATCTGCTGGCCGGCTATCCCTGGTTCAAGTGCCGTGCCCGCGACACGTTTATCGCTCTGCCCGGACTGACGCTCTCCATCGGCGAGCAGGATTACTTCGAGCACGTGATGAAGACCGCCGAGAAGGGCCTCCGCGAGTTTATGGAGGAGAAGCCGCTGAGCGTGAAGATCTATGAGATAGAACAGCCCGACGTGCCCCTGTGGGCCATCTGGGCCATCCAGCAGTATGTGAAGGATGCCGGCAAGGACAAGGGCTATGAGATGTACGGCCAGCTGGCGAGCGATATCGTAGACTATATTATAAAGGGTGGGCATCCCAACCTGCGGCTCGACGACAACGGCCTGGTGTACTCCAATGGCCGTGACCGTGCCGTGACGTGGATGAACTCCACGGCCAACGGGCGACCCGTGGTGCCCCGCTCGGGCTACATCGTGGAGTTCAATGCCCTGTGGTACAACGCCTTGAAGTTCTGTGCTGCCATGAAGGCTGAACAGGGCGACGCCGAAGGTGCCGAGGCACTGGAGAAGCGGGCCGAGCTGACCAAGCAGTCGTTTGTGGAGACCTTCGTCAACGAGTACGGCTATCTGCTCGACTACGTTGACGGCACGATGATGGACTGGAGCGTACGCCCCAACCAGATCTTCGCCGTGGCCCTCGACTACTCGCCGCTCACGCAGCAGCAGATGAAGAGCGTGGTAGATATATGTACGCGCGAGTTGCTCACCCCGAAGGGCCTCCGCAGCCTCTCGCCGAAGAGCGGCGGCTACAACCCGATGTACGTAGGTCCACAGACGCAGCGCGACTACGCCTACCATCAGGGCACGGCGTGGCCCTGGCTCGGAGGCTTCTACATGGAGGCCTGCCTGAAGCTCTACAAGCGCTCGCGCCTCTCGTTCATCGAGCGCCAGCTCGTGGGCTACGAGGACGAGATCGACTATCATGCCATAGGAACCATCTCTGAGCTGTTCGACGGCAACCCGCCGTTCCACGGCCGCGGGGCCATGTCGTTCGCCATGAACGTGGCCGAGATCCTGCGCACCCTGCAGCTCATGGATAAGTATTCATATCAAAAATAGAAAGGAGGACTGCGACTATGAAAGTATTAATGTTTGGATGGGAGTATCCTCCTCACGTGTTTGGTGGACTCGCCACTGCTAACTATGGAATCTCCGAGGGCCTGAAGGCCCAGGGCGACATCGAGACCGTGCTCTGCCTGCCGCACCCGTTCGGCGACGAGAGCCAGCACGCCTGCCGCATCGTGGCCATGAACGCCGTGCCCATCGCCTGGCGCGACGTGGACTACGACTACGTGAAGCAGCGCGTGGGCAACATCATGGACCCCGACTACTACTTCAAGCTCCGTGAGCACATCTATGCCGACTTCAACTATATGAACGTCAACGATCTCGGCGCCATGGAGTTCGCCGGAGGCTATCCCGGCAACCTGCACGAGGAAATCAACAACTACTCCATCATAGCCGGGCAGGTGGCCCGCACTGAGGAGTTCGACATCATCCACGCCCACGACTGGCTCACCTTCCCCGCCGGCATCCACGCCAAGCAGGTATCGGGCAAACCGCTGTGCATACACGTGCATGCCACCGACTTCGACCGCTCGCGCGGCAAGGTGAACCCCACCGTCTACTCGATAGAGAAGAACGGCATGGACTGGGCCGACTGCATCATGTGCGTCTCTGAACTCACCCGCCAGACGGTCATCAACCAGTATCACCAGGATCCGCGCAAGTGCTTCACCGTACACAACGCCGTGTATCCCCTTCCTGAGGAATATCAGGCCATCCCGCGCCCCGACCATACGGGCAAGGAGAAGGTGGTCACCTTCCTCGGACGTATCACCATGCAGAAGGGACCTGAGTATTTTGTCGAGGCTGCCAACATGGTGCTGCAGCGCACGCGCAACGTACGCTTCTGCATGGCAGGCTCGGGCGACATGATGGACGCCATGATCTATCTGGCCGCCGAGCGCGGCATCGCCGACCGCTTCCACTTCCCCGGTTTTATGCGTGGCAAGCAGGTGTATGAGTGCCTGAAGGACTCTGATGTCTACGTGATGCCTTCCGTTTCGGAACCTTTCGGCATCTCGCCGCTGGAGGCCATGCAGTGCGGAACGCCGTCCATCATCTCCAAGCAGTCGGGCTGCGCCGAGATCCTCGACAACTGTATCAAGGTTGACTACTGGGACATCCACGCCCTGGCCG
>CAMHUC010000113.1 GCA_946188155.1 uncultured bacterium
AGTTTACGGTTTACAGTTTATAGTTTACGGTTTACAGTTTATAGTTTACGGTTTAAGATGATTACCTATAAATACCAAACAAGCAGCAAGACGATACTGGCCGACCTGTATACGCCAGTTGGGGTGTATATGCGGCTGAGGGACCTCTATCCGCAGAGTGCGCTGATGGAGAGCTCCGACTATCACGACAACAACAACTCACGCTCGTTTATCGGCATCAACCCAATAGCATCAGTAGCCATCGGGCACGGCCAAGCCGTGGTTACCTATCCCGACGGAACCATCCTTCAGCGCAATTTGGAAGTAGGCTTCGGCTCTGCCGAAGCCATCCACGCCCTCACGGACCGCATACAGGTGACGGGCGACAACAGCAGCGTGGCGGGGCTCTACGGCTACACCTCATTCAATGCCGTACGCTATTTCGAGGACATCGCCGTGAAGGATGAGACGCAGGCGAAGAACGATGCCCCAGACATACTGTATATATTATATAAGGTGGTGATCGTGTTCGACCATTTCAACAATACGCTGACCATCGTCAGCCTAAGCCCGGAAAACCCAGGAAACCCGGATAATCCGAATCATCCGGATAATCCGGATAATCCGGAAATCTCCACCATCCTCAAGGCCATGAACAAGGCCAACGTGCAGGCCTACGACTTCCACCCGGTGGGTGACATCAGCAGCACCCTCACCGACGAGGAACACAAGGCCAACATACGCCGAGGCATACAGCACTGCCTGAGGGGCGACGTGTTCCAAATCGTACTCTCACGACGCTTCATCCAGAAATACGAGGGCGACGACTTCAAACTCTACCGGGCCCTGCGCAGCATCAACCCCTCGCCCTATCTCTTCTACTTCGACTTCGGCGGCTTCCGCATCTTCGGCTCATCACCCGAGACCCACTGTCGGATTACCAGAGAGGAGAGGTCAGAGGTAAGAGGTGAGAGATTAGACCAGCAAAACAGTCCTCTCACCTCCCACCTCTCACCTCTCCCCCCTAAATATAAAGCCTACATCGACCCCATCGCAGGTACGACCAGAAGGACGGGCGATGCGGAAAAGGACAGGCAGGGCGCAGAATACCTGCGCAACGACCCCAAGGAGAACGCCGAGCACGTGATGCTGGTGGACCTGGCACGCAACGACCTGTCGCGAAACTGTCACGGGGTGAAGGTAGACTTCTACAAGGACCTACAGTACTACTCGCACGTAATCCACCTGGTGTCGCGAGTTTCTGGAGAACTCGACGAAGGGGCCGACCCCATCAAGGCATTTATCGACACCTTCCCGGCAGGAACCCTCAGCGGAGCCCCGAAGGTGAGGGCTATGCAACTGATCTCGGAATACGAACCTCACAACCGTGGTGCCTATGGTGGATGCATCGGTGTGATAGGTCTCGACGGCAGTCTGAATCAAGCCATCACCATCCGTACTTTCGTATCACGCAACGGCGAGCTGTGGTTCCAGGCCGGAGGCGGCATCGTAGCTAAGAGTAACGAGGACTACGAGCTGCAGGAGGTGAACAACAAGCTCGGTGCGCTCCGACGGGCGATACTCATGGCAGAAAGCATGTAATTCCTTTTAAGACAACGAATTTAACCAATTACACGAAATATGAAAATAGTGATAATTGACAATTATGACTCCTTTACCTATAATCTGAGTCATTTGGTGAAAGAGCTGGGGGCGCAGGTGACCGTGCTGCGCAACGACCAGTTCCTGCTCGAAGAGTTGGAGCAGTACTCCAAGATTATCCTCTCCCCCGGCCCTGGCATCCCCTCAGAGGCAGGACTGCTGCTCGACGTGATCCGCACATACGCCGGACGGAAGCCCATCCTCGGCATCTGCCTGGGCCATCAGGCCATCGGCGAGGTGTTCGGCGGGCGACTGGAAAACCTGAGCGACGTGTTCCACGGCGTGGCCACTGAGGGCACACAGCTGGGCAACGACGAGCTGTTCTACGGCTTGCCCAGCCGCATCACGATGGGGCGCTACCACTCGTGGGTGGTATCGAAGGAGGGTTTCCCCGACTGTCTGGAGATTACGGCCGAGAGTGACGAAGGACAGATTATGGCCCTGAAGCATAAGGAATACAACATCCGAGGCATTCAGTTCCACCCCGAGAGTGTGCTCACGCCCGACGGCCGGAAGATGCTGCAGAACTGGATGTATCTCTGAGAAACTAGAATCACTAGAAATACTAGAATCACTAGAAAAGAAAGAATATGGCTAAACAGACAATGAAAGACATCCTGAACAGGATGCTGAACCACGAGGAACTCTCTCGTGAGGAGATGAAGAATATCCTGATCGGTATCACCCAGAGTGAATACCCGACGGAACAAATCACGGCCCTGCTGACGGCCCTTCAGATGCGCGGCGTGACGGTCGACGAACTGCTCGGCTTCCGCGACGGCATCCTGGAGACAGGCGTGCCCGCCATCATGCATGCCGAACGTTATATCGACGTAGTGGGTACGGGTGGCGACCGTAAGAACACCTTTAACATCTCCACGACGAGCTGCTTCGTCATAGCCGGTGCCGGCTACAAGGTGGCCAAGCACGGCAACTATGCCGCAACAAGCGTATCGGGAGCCTCGAACGTCATCCAGCACCACGGCATTAAGTTCACCGACGACATCGACCGTCTGAACCGTTCGCTCGACGAGGCGGGCATCGTCTATCTGCACGCCCAGCTCTTCGCCAAAGCCATGAAGTTCGTGGGGCCCATCCGCAAGGCACTGCAGTTCCCCACGATTTTCAACCTCTTAGGGCCGCTGGTCAATCCCAGTCAGCCTAAATGCCAGCTGCTTGGCGTGGCCAACCTCGACCAGATGCGGCTCTACAACCAGGTGTACCAGAAGATTGGCATCGACTACGGCATCGTGAACTCCATCGACGGCTATGACGAGATCTCACTGACAGGCCCGTTCAAGGTGACCACCCGTCAGTACGAGCGAATCTTCAAGCCCAGCGACCTGGGCTTCGACATCGCCAAGCCTGAGGAGTTGGTGGGAGGTGCCACTGAGGAAGAGGCCGCCGAAATCTTCGACGCCGTGCTGGAGAACCGCGCCCTGCCCGCCCAGAAGAACATCGTGCTGGCCAATGCCGCCTTCGGCATACAGGTGCTGGAGCGGGGCGAGAAGAGCATCGAGGAGTGCATTGCCATAGCCCGCGAAAGCATCGACAGCGGCAGTGCCCTGAGGACCTTCAAGAAATTCGTGGAACTGAACAGCTGAGACCAATGGCAGACATACTCGAAGAGATTGTAGCCCACAAGCGGCTGGAAGTGGCACGCTTCAAGGCAGAGCTTAGTGAACGGGAGATTCACCGGAAAGTAGAAAGGCTACGGGTAGGCGACGGCACGTCGGGAATGGCACTGCTCGACTTCGAGGTGGCCTCGATGTCGAAGGCCCTCGCCGCTTCCGGCTCAGGCATCATCGCCGAGTTCAAGCGCCGTTCGCCCTCAAAGGGCTGGATCAAGGAAGAGGGGCGGGCCGACATCATCCCGCTGAGCTACCAGCAGAACGGTGCCGCTGCACTGAGCATCCTGACAGACGAGAAATACTTCGGAGGCTGCGACGATTTCATCAGCACCGCCAGGCAGTCGGGTGTGAAGATACCCGTGCTCTACAAGAATTTCGTCATCGACGAGTACCAGCTGTTCCAAGCCCGGCTGTGCGGAGCCAGTGCCGTGCTGCTGATAGCTGCCGACCTCTCGCGGAAGGAATGTAAGACGCTCTTGGAAACAGCCCACGAGCTGGGCCTCGAGGTACTGCTGGAGATGCATTCGGAGCCAGAGCTGGAATATGCAGAACTGGAACCCGACATGTGCGGCATCAACAACCGCAACCTCGGCTCGTTCGTCACCGATGTCGAGAACTCATTCCACCTGGCAGCACGCCTGCCTATGGAGGCTGTAAAGGTTAGCGAGAGCGGTATCTCGAATCCAGAGACCGTAAAAGCGCTGCGGCAGGCTGGCTTCCGAGGCTTCCTCATCGGTGAAAGCTTCATGAAAACCGACGACCCCGGCCGTTCGCTAAAAACATTTATCGCCCAACTATGAATTTATGCCTTATGAATTATGAATTAATAAAGGTATGCGGTATGCGCGAAGCGGAGAACATCCGGCAGGTTGAGGCACTGGCTCCCGACTGGATGGGCTTCATCTTCTGGGAAAAGAGCAAGCGGAATGTCAGCAAAATTCCGTCATACCTCCCCACAGCATGCAAGCGGGTAGGCGTCTTCGTCGATGAAAGTCCAGACACCATCCGTCGTATCGCCAGTACCTACGCCCTCGACCTCATCCAGCTACACGGCCAAGAGCCGCCCGAGGTTCTTCGCTGCCTCCGTTCCGTATACTGCGGTAGTACCGCAGTCCCCCGCCTCATCAAAGCCTTCAACATCGCCACAGCAGAAGACCTTGAGACGACGAAGCCCTACGAAGGGCTGGCCGACTACTTCCTCTTCGACGCCAAGGGAAAGATGGTGGGCGGCAATGGCGAGCAGTTCGACTGGGCTGTGCTCCAGCACTATCATGGCAGCACCCCGTTTCTGCTCAGCGGAGGCATAGGTTCCAGCGATGCCGACCGCGTAAAATCTTTTCACCACCCGCAATGCATCGGCATCGACCTGAACAGCCGTTTCGAGACTGAACCAGGCCTTAAAGATACAGACAAGCTAAGTAAATTCATCAAACAAATAAGAATATGAACAAGATCAACGAACTATTCACAAAGAGTCAGGAGGGGAAACTCCTGTCGCTATATTTCTGTGCAGGCAGTCCTACACTCGAAGGCACTGGCGACGTCATCCTGACCATGCAGCGCAGGGGCATCGCCATGATTGAAGTAGGCATCCCTTTCAGCGACCCGCTGGCCGACGGCCCCGTCATCCAGAGCGCTGCCACACAGGCCCTGAAAAACGGCATGAACCTCCGTACCCTCTTCGCTCAGTTGAAGGCCATCAAGGATGAAGTACAGATTCCACTGGTCCTGATGGGCTATCTCAACCCCATTCTCCACTACGGCATCGAGGCCTTCTGCCAGTCGTGCGTGGAGAGCGGCGTGAGCGGCATGATCATCCCCGACCTGCCCTTCAAGGACTATCAGGACGTGGTGAAGCCCATTGCCGACCGCTACGACCTGCGCGTAATCATGCTCATCACCCCGGAAACCTCAGAGGCACGCATCCGCTTCATCGACGACAATACCGACGGCTTCATCTATATGGTATCCTCCGCAGCTATCACCGGTGCTCAGAAGTCGTTCGACGATGCCAAGCAGGAATACTTCCGCCGCATCAACCAGATGAACCTGCGCAATCCCCGCATGATTGGCTTCGGCATCAGCAACCGTCAGACCCTCGAGGCTGCCCAGCAGAATGCCGCCGGGGCCATCATCGGCTCGAAGTTTGTCACCCTGCTCAACGAAAGCAAAAACACCGACGAAGCACTTGACCGTCTTTTCGAAGCACTAAAAAGATAACGTTTACGTTATTTTTTCCAAGAAACAGTTCGTAGTCTCGTAATTTTTGCCTATCTTTGCAGGCAATTACAAGACTACGAACTAACTCTTTACCAAATGAATCAAACAAGTATGAAGAAATTAATGCTGTGGATGATGTTCGCCCTGCTCTTTCCGACGATAGCAGCCGCACAAGGCTGGGACGAAGCGGAATACAAGCAGATAGAACAGAGCATCCGCGTGCCGCAGTTTGCGGACAAGGAGTATCCCATCACCAAGTACGGTGCCAAGAGCGACGCTACGGCCGCCAAAAACCAGAAGGCCATCCAGAAGGCCATCGACCAATGTTCAAAGAAGGGCGGCGGACGAGTGGTGGTGCCCGCCGGACAGAAGTTCCTCACGGGAGCCATCACGCTGAAGAGCGGTGTCAACCTGGAGGTGCAGGAGGGGGCCGTGCTGGAGTTTGCCTTCCAGCCGGAGCTGTACCCCATCGTGGAGACCTCGTGGGAGGGCCTGGAGTGCTTCAACCTCTCACCCTGCGTCTACGCCTTCAAGGCCAAGGACATCGCCATCACCGGCAAGGGTACCATCGACGGCGGCGGCTCCAACGACACCTGGTGGTCCTGGAACGGCAACCCCCGCTTCGGGTGGAAGGAGGGCATGATCAGCCAGCGCAACGGCTCGCGTGCCCGGCTGCTGAAGAACGGAGAGGACGGCATACCCATGTATAATGAGAAGGGGCAGCGCTCGCCGGAGCGCGTATTCGGCCCACAGGACGGTCTGCGCCCGCAGCTCGTCTCGTTCAACAAATGTGAGGGCATCCTCCTTGAGGATGTCACCCTTCTGCGCTCGCCCTTCTGGGTCATCCATCCCCTCCACTCCACCGACATCACCGTGCGCCGCGTGAAGATGATCAACGACGGCCCCAACGGCGACGGCTGCGACCCCGAGTGCTGCGACCGGGTGCTGATAGAGGACTGCTTCTTCAACACCGGCGACGACTGCATCGCCATCAAGA
>CAMHUC010000114.1 GCA_946188155.1 uncultured bacterium
AATAACGTCATAACGAAATAACGTCATAACGAAATAACGTCATAACGAAATAACGAAAAAGATCATGAAAGTCAGAAACATTATCTCCGCCGCAGCCGTGAGCCTCTTGCTCACGGGCTGCGGCCTATACAACAAGTACGAGCAAAAGGTGGAGGCACCCGCCGAGGCCTTCGGCTCTACCCAGGACATCAAGAGTGCCACCGGCCAGGAGTCCATTGCCCAGATGTCGTGGCGCGAGTTCTTCACCGACCCGCTGCTGCAGCAGCTCATCGAGCAGGTGCTGGCCAGCAATACCGACCTCAACTCCGCCCGCCTCGCCGTGGAGAAGAGCCAGGCCTCGCTCAGTGCCGCCAAGAAGGCCTACCTGCCGTCGCTCTTCTTCTCGCCGCAGGGCACCATCGCCAGCTTCGACGGCGGTAAAGCCACGAAGACCTACGACTTGCCGCTGCAGCTGTCGATAGACATCGACGTGTTCGGCTCCATCACCAACAAGAAGCGTGCCGCCAAGGCCGTGCTCCTGCAGGCTCAGATGCAGCAGGAGGCCGTGCGCGTCAACCTCGTCTCGGTCACTGCCCAGCAGTACTTCCTGCTCCAGGTGCTCGACCTTCAGCTGGAAATCCTCCAGCAGACCGACAGTCTCTGGAACAAGTCGCTCGACACGGAGAAGTCGCTCTGGGAGAACGGCAAGGCCTACAGCACCGCCGTCAACCAGATGGAGGCATCCTATCTGAGCGTGAAGCAGCAGATCGTAGACACCCGGCGCCACATCCGTTCCGTGGAGAATGCCTTCTGCCAGCTGATGGCCGTCACCCCGCAGCACATCCAGCGCGCTAAGTGGGGCAGCACCATGCTGCACCATGCCGAGGCTATGGGCGATGCCGCAGACCGTATGTTCGACACCAAGTATCTGAAGCTCGGCGTGCCGGCCATGATGCTGGAGAACCGTCCCGACATCCGCATGGCCAACCACGCCATGGAGGAGGCCTTCTATAACACGCAGGCCGCCCGCGCCGCCTTCTACCCCGGCATCACGCTCAGCGGCTCTGCCGGATGGACCAACTCTGCAGGCGGAGCCATCGTCGACCCCGGCAAGCTGCTGCTCTCTGCCGTCGCCTCGCTCACGCAGCCCATCTGGGCCCGTGGCCGACTGACAGCCAACAAGAAGATAGCCCTGCTCACCGAGGAGGACCTGCAGAAGAAGTACGTGCAGACCGTCATCAACGCCGGCAACCAGGTGAACGAGGCCATGGCCGACTGCACGGCAGCCCGCGAGAAGCACCAGTACTACCACCGGCAGGTGGAGGTGCTGCATGAGGCATACAACGGCACCCACGAGCTGATGGACAACGGCAAGGCCAGCTATCTGGAAGTGCTCAAGGCCCAGGAGTCGCTGCTCGACGCCCAGCTCGGCGAAGCCATGAACATGTACGACGCTGCCAATGCCGTCATCGAACTGTACATCGCCCTCGGCGGTGGAGGGGAATAGTTTACGGTTTATGGTTTATAGTTTATAGTTTATGGTTTATAGTTTACAGTTTATTCACATTATTAATCAATTAGACTTATGAAAAAGAAACATTTACTGATGTCCGCCCTGCTATTCTGCGGACTGAGTCTGTTCACTTCGTGTTCACAAGAGAAAGACAATCCTGCGCCGACACCGGCGCCACCGGCTGCTGAACGCACAGTGTTTGAACAGCAGTTCTCCAAGGACTTGCAGACTGTGGCCGACGAGTTCCGCCTCGAGTCGGCCGTGAAGGCCACCGCCAGCCTCAAGGAGTTCATCAACGCCCTCGACGAGAAGGCATTCTCACAGCAGGTACTGACCGTGCTCGGCAATATGATCGGCGGTCTGCAGGCCTCCACACTGGCCAGCCTCCCCGAAGCCGACCAGGCAGCTGCCACAGCCTGTCTGCAGGAGCGCTTCGGCATGACTGCCGAGGAGCTGAAGGCCCTGCCCGGCTTCTTCCTCGTGGATGCCTACAAGAGCATCGGCAAGATGAAGCTGACCTTCAACCAGGGACAGTGTACCGTCAGCAACGATGCCGACGCCTTCACCATTGTCAACACCAACGCCCAGGGCCAGACCCACACCATTGCCCTCACATTCAACGACGAGCGCGACGGCGTACGCTTCTTTGTGGCCCGCCTCTCCGGCATGCCTGTCGCCATCCAGCTGCCTAAGAGCATCGGCCTGACGATGACCACAGAACAGGGACAGGTGCTCAACGGCACCATCAACCTAAGCACGATCGACCCCAGCCAGTCGCAGTTTATCAGCTTTAAGAACAGCGGATGGGTGGGCGACGGGCAACTGGCCTTCAACGTGAACAGCCGTCAGGAGACGCTCGACCTCTACGTCAAGCACACCGAGCAGCAAGCCTTCGACCTGAAGACTGCCTTCAGCGTCAACGGCAAGGAGCTGGCTCGTGTGGAGTGCAACGACATGCACGATGAATACACCGATGAGCAGATCAACAGCGATGAGTTCAAGAGTCTGCGCGAGATGGGCCCCTTCTTCGCTGCATCATACGAAGTGCTGAAGGCACTCCGCGGAAAGTCGGTTGACAACGTAATCGTCTCCATCAACGACAACATCGTCATCAGCGGCAAGATCGATGACATCGCCAAGTCGCTGCTCGCTCTCGGCAACATTGGCAAGCTGAAGGGCACGCAGCCAAGCTTCGAGGCCGTCGACAAGTACACGCAGGAGCTCAACAGCCTGGTCCACTTCGAGGTGAGCCAGATAAACACGGGTATTAATGCCCAGGGCAAGCTGGTGACAGGTCTGAGAGACAAGCAGAACGGTGATTATCAGCCCTTAGTAGCACTCCTGTTCGAGGGTGAGACAGAGGCTAAGCCCATGTTCGACCGCATGAGCGAGGCCGACATGGCCAACTACCAGAAGATCATGAACAGCTTCACGCCGGTAGCGAAGGAGGTGACTGAGATGATCGACGTGGCCAAGCAGAAGTTTGCGGCTATTGGCACTGCCGTCAGTGGCTATTTCGGCAGCTTATAAACTAATGCGCAACTGCGTCTTATAAGAATTAATGAATAATTCGTGTTCAATTCACGGTAATTCTTGCGCCCCTTCGGTAGCAAAGGCTACGGGTAGGCGCGACAGCGGGAATGGCGAGCAGAGCTCGAGCGCGTGTTTAATATATAAACATATAATTATCATGAATTGAACATGAATTATTCATTAATATTCTTTTGTCCGGTTACGGATTTGATGGTGATACAGAATGTTTGAAGACAAGAAAGAGAAATACCGGGAATTCCGTGAGTGGCAGAAGGTGCCCCACCACGTGAAGCCCATGTCGGAGGAAGAGCACCAGTGCCCCACCTGCGGCCGGCACTATGTGGGCAATTTCTGCCCGCAGTGTGGACAGTCGTCGAAGATAGGGCGCTACTCCCTGAAGAATGCCCTCCTACTCTACCTCGACGTGTGGGGGCTGGGCAACCGGGGCATGTTCCGCACCATCCGCGACCTGTTCCTGCGGCCCGGCTATATGATACAGGACTACCTGCGCGGCATGCAGATGGCCTATTTCCCTCCGTTCAAGATGCTCTTCCTGCTCGCTACCTTATCGCTGCTCGTCAGCAGCGGACTGAACATCAAGGGTGAAAACCAGTTTGAAAAAGAGCATGAGGAATTAGAGGAAGAATATGAGCAGAAGCGTTTAGAGAAAGAATCCAAGGAGGCGGCATCAGAACGGAGTCAGCAGAAGGCGACGACTGCCGAGGCTGTCTCTGGTGAGTCTGCTGACAAGAAAGCACTACAGGAAAAAGACACTCAGAGCACTTATGACAATGTGTTTATCGTTATCGATGAATGGGAACAAAGTCATGGAGCCCTGATGAATCTGGCCCTCCTTGTACCGCTCACCCTGCTGCTCTATCCCTTCTTCAGGCATTGTCCCAACATTCCCGACATGCGCCTGTCAGAGTTCTTTGTGGCAATGGTCTATATGGGCGACCTGCAGACAATGTTTGAAACCGTTTTCAGTTTCTTCTGTCTCGGAGATGCGTTCTCGCTGGCAATCATGCTGGTACCCATCATTCCGCTGAAGCAGTTTTCGGGCTGTCGTTATCTAAAGTGTATCTTTATGTACTTACTCGCCCTCCTGCTGTCAACAATCCTCATAATTATTCTTATCGCGGGCTATATCGTCATCAAGAATGATTTGAGCACCTTATGAATCCAGTCAAGAAACAATTAAGCAATTAAGATTATGAAAAAGTATATTAATGTATTATGCGTGCTGATACTGGCACTGACACTGATTGACATTATCGTGGACCTCTTCTTCAGCGAGAGCAGTCCTATATCCATGAGGGATCCTGACGAATTCTCCCTGGGTAGCTTGCTGGTGCTGTTATTGCTTTGCCTGATCATGCTGGGCGGAGTCTTTATGGCCTTCGTCTATTTCATCAGGTTTATCCTCAACGTCAACCGCAACCAGGTGTTCACGGCGAAGAATGTCAGTCTGCTCCGCAAGTATGGCGTGTGTGCCCTCATCGTTGGCGTGAGTTTCATCATTTTCGGTGCCACTGTCATTACAGGCAGTTCACTCGTTGATGCCATGTTAGACAGCATCGACACATTGTGTGAAGGCTTCTTCGCGCTGCTGATGGGTGAAATCTTCAGCATCGGCCTGAAACTGGAGCAAGAAAAGAAAACTGCTGTGTAATCAGGGGCAAGGCCGCACAGAAATTAAGTAATATCAAGACCAACTTAAAACAAGGGAGGATATGAAGGCAAAAGCAAGAAAGATGAATATTCACGAGGAGGCAAGATGACTCCCAACATCACCCACATGCAGGAACCCGCTATCGGGGCCTACTTTGCCGGAGCCGACGCCATCTAGGCCATCAACACCATCAAGAGCGTCACCATGTCGCAGCAGGCCGAGGTGAGCCAGAAGAAAACCATCTCCGGCTATAGCGGCAAGGCCGTCAAGCCCATCGCCCTCTACCAGACGGGCAACGCCACGATGTACGGCAACGACTTCCGCGAGATGTGCAACAGGCTCAAGGCCACGGTGTTTTCTGTGGAATACACGCTGACCACCGACCCGTCGTACACCTACCACATCGAGCTGGACCAGGCTTATGCGGGCCTGACCTATATCTACCAGCATGGTGATGAGCTGAAGATAGACGCCGACAAGATTGTCATCATGGGCGAAAGTGCTGGCGGCCATCTGACCACACGCATAGCCATGTGGAACAAGGACAAGAGCAGCGCACCCGTGCCTGTAAAGGGAGCAGTGCTCATCTATCCGATGCTCGACTATCGCACCGGCGGTCCCAATGACCTCCACCCAGACGAGACAACCGGCGAGTTCATCTGGACCAAGGAGATGAACGTGAAAGGCTGGGCCGACCTGAAGCATGGCCAGGAGATTCCTGCCGACGAGATGATCTACTTCACCCCCGCAGTGGCCACACCCGAGCAGCTCAAGGGCTTCCCCCCCAGACCTTCCTCATCGTCGGCAGCCTCGACCTCTTCGTGCATGAGAATCTGGCCTTCGTGGAGCAGTTGAAACTGGCCGGCGAAAGGATAACAGGGGGACGGTTCTTTTGTTAGCGCATTGCAATGCGCTAACAAAA
>CAMHUC010000115.1 GCA_946188155.1 uncultured bacterium
AGGCTGAGATGGCTCTGAAAGAGAAGGAGGCCAGCGAGCGCATACACCTTATTATTATCATATCGCTTGCCGCTATCCTGCTGCTGGGCGCACTCGCCTTGTGGCGCATCATCTTGGACAGACGCCAGCTGAACAAACGCAACCGTGACCTGTACGACACTATACAACAAATGCAGGAGAAGGAGAATGAGGCTGAAAAAACGCTGGAAGAGACGCCTGAGACGGCACTGTCGGGCAACCAACAACTGTATCAGCGCATCGTCAGACTGATGAAGGAGCAGAAGCCCTATACCGACAGCAACATGAACCGCGACAGTATGGCCCAACTGCTGGGTACCAACTACAATCTGCTGGCTGATGCCATACGAGAATGTGCCAACGGACAGTCGATCGGTGACTTTATCGAAGACTGGCGATTGCGACATGCCGCACAACTGCTGGCCGAGACCGACCATTCGATAGGCCTCATCATTGAGATGAGCGGCTTTGTTACCCGCAGCCACTTCAACACCTTATTCCGCGAGCGATTCAAGATGACTCCATCGGAATACCGTAAGGCGACCAAGTAATCGAATAATCGCTGAGCCATAAAACAAAGAAATATGAACTTTCTCGAAGAAAAGATCAAAACGAAGGCGTTATTAAGGAGGGGAACATCCTGAAGATTGACAACTTTCTGAACCACCAGATTGATATCGACGTGATGCGACAGATAGCTTCTTGGCTACCTCCTGCTGTACGGGAATGATGGCATTGGTGATGACGGAGTCGCTGATGTTCCATGTGGACTTAAAGGCAGGGATGGGCGTGCAGAGCAGAATGCGGGGTTTAGCCTCAACCACAGCAGCCTTATTGGCTTTTTTGGCTTTCTTGGCAGGCTGAGCGAGATCTGGACGTAATGTAGTAATCATCTGCTCCAGATCCTGGCGGAACTCTGAGCATACGTTGTAGGTCCCAAAATCCTGTTGACTGTCGGCATGACGTTGCTCACCTTTGCTTTAGCCTACGTAATAGGCCTTTGGCAGCGTCGCCGTCATGCCCAGCAAATGTTGGAGATAGAAAGTGGCTTGCAGGAGCTGAATATGAGGCACGGCATCACTTTGTCTGTGAGCCAACTCGTCCAAATACAAACAAAGTGCATTATGAGTTTGACCGTAGTTTTGAGAAAGACAAGGATCCTGAGCATTTCACATTTGACGTTTCAGAGCGTATCGTTGATGGCATGATGGATGTTTTCAAGGGAATGGTGGATGAATTTGATTTCGTGCTCGAAGAAGTGATGGAGGTTGCCCTGTTTACATTCTTTGAGGTGATGTCAGTCCCTGGCTCCAGCTATTCCTGTAGTAGCGGAGGTGGCGGTAACAATGACTTGCCTCGCAAGAAGAATGATGAGGATGAAGAGTGGCTTCGTGCGAAACAAATTGCCAAGGCTCCCATTCGCTACATTGTTGCTTTTAGGAGGATCATTAGGATTGATCTTTTATCTCAATTACAGAGAAATCAGGTTACCAAAATTATGATTAGAGCAATTTGAATCCCATAATATGCAGCTAATCCTGTTTAATTTCAGCTAAATCAGACACGAAAAAAAAAAGGGATTTAGAAGCGGTAAACTTTCCCATCACTTTCCCTGTTAGACTTCGTGAAAAGAAAAAAGCAGTCGCGAATTTTTCGTAACTGCTTGATTTTTAGGGCTTTTCTTTGGTAGCGGGAGCCGGGATTGAACCGGCGACCTCATGATTATGAATCATGCGCTCTAACCAGCTGAGCTATCCCGCCATCATTGCTGTTAAGCGGGTGCAAAGGTACTACTTTTTCCGGAACTACCAAAATTTTTAGGGAAAATATTTTGTGTTTCGAGGAATTTTCGTAATTTTGCCCCCAAGTTAGCAACAAACTAAGACCTAAAATGGGGAAATGCAAAAGATTGAGATAGAATATCCACTGACCACAAAGTCGCCCAACATCATCTGGGAGCAGATCAGCAGTGCCCACGGGCTTGAGCGCTGGCTGGCCGACCATGTGACGGAAGAGAACGGCGTGTTCACCTTCATCTGGGGAGAGCCTTGGACGGAACGCGACGTGCGCGAGGCGCACCTTATAGAATATGTGAAGTATGACCACATCAAGTTCAAGTGGGCATACGACGAGGACAACGACCTCTACTGGGAGATGCGCATCGGCAAGAGTGAGCTGACGCACCACCTGAACCTGCTGATCACCGACTTCGCCGAGGATGATGACGTCGACGGGCTGCGCATCCTCTGGGAGAGCAACCTCGAGAGGCTGCACAGGGCGAGCGGACTATGACCAAACAAACTAACAGACAAAAAGCGACGAATGAGGATACAAGAAACAACGAATTAAACCGAATTGCACGAATTTCTCTGATACGAATAGAAACAAGCTGAGGGATTTCTGCCTACAGAGCCGACAAACAACAATAATTAGTGAAAATCGTGTAATTCGTCTTAATTCGTTGTGCGTTTTCACTTCTTTTTTGTAATTTTGCACCCAAATTGCAATTTACGGATGTTTCGCATCAAGAAATTAGATATATTCATCACCAAGCAGTTCGGACTGCTGTTCGTGGGAACTTTCTTCATCTGCCAGTTTGTGTTGATGATGCAGTTCCTTTGGCGCTACGTTGACGAGCTGATAGGCAAGGGACTCTCGCTCGACATCATGGGACAGCTGTTCTGGTACATGGGCCTGATGCTGATACCCCAGGCCTTCCCCCTGGCCATCCTGCTCTCATCGCTCATCACCTTCGGCAACCTGGGCGAGAGTTCGGAGCTGACAGCCATCAAGGCGGCAGGCATCTCGCTGATCAAGACCTTCCGCCCGCTGATTGTCATCGTGATGATCATCGCGGGCATCTCCTTCTACTTTCAGGACATCGTGGCACCCTTCGCCAACCAGTCGTTCTATCGCCTGTTGCTGTCGGTGAAGCAGAAGAGTCCCGAGGTGGAGATACCCGAGGGCATCTTCTACGACGGCATCCCAGGCTCGAACATCTACGTGCAGAAGAAGGACCTGACCACGGGCATGCTCTACGGCGTGATGATCTACCGACAGTCGGGCAGCTACGAAGACCAGGCCATCATCCTGGCGGACTCCGGCATGATGCAGACCACGGCAGAGAAGAAGCACCTGCTGCTGACGCTCTACAGCGGAGAGTGGTTTGAGAATATGCGCTCGCAGGACTTGGGTCAGGCGGCCGCCGTTCCCTACCGCCGTGAGACCTTCTCGACCAAGCGCATCCTTCTCGACTTCGACAGCGGCTTCAATCTGGCCGACATCGCCGACATCGCCGGCGACGCGCGCGCCAAGAGCCTCGACAAGATTCTGCACGACCTGGACTCCATCAAGGAGTTCAACGACAGCGTCGGCCATGCCTTCTACAACGAGGCACAGCGCTACCTGTTCCGCCACCCCGCACTCAGCAAGGACGACTCGCTGAAGGCCGTCAAGGAGGCGGCCAGCGGGCGGGTGGTCTACGACTCGGTGTTTGCCCGGATGAGCAACCGCGACAAGCAGAACGCGGTGACGGCAGCGATGAACAGCGTGCAGTCGTCGCTCACCGACCTGGAGTTCAAGGGCGAATATGCCAAAGCCCTCCACAAGCGTACACGCACCCACCAGATAGAGGCCATCAACAAGTTCACGCTGGCACTCTCGTGCATCATCTTCTTCTTCATCGGCGCACCGCTGGGAGCCATCATCCGCAAGGGTGGACTCGGCGTGCCCGTCATCATCTCCGTGCTGGTGTTCATCGTATACTTCATCTTCGAGAACTCAGGCATGAAGATGGCGCGCGACGACCAGTGGACGGTATGGTTCGGAAAGCTCATCTCCACGGCAGTGCTCACGCCCGTGGCCATTTTCTTCACCTACAAGGCCAACAACGACTCCGTGGTGTTCAACATCGACCTCTACAAGGAGTTCTTCCGCCGCGTGCTTGGCCTGCGCACCAAGCGCAACATCTACCGCAAGGAGGTCATCATCGAGGATCCGAAGTACGACGTCGATGTAGACCTGCTGCTCAACGTGTGCGAGGAGATCGAGGCTTACAGCAGGGAGCACAAGCTGCTGCGCTGGCCCAACCCCATCAAGGTGTTCTTCCATGAGGGCGACGACCAGGAGATAGAGCACATCAACAACTCGCTGGAGACGGCCATTGAAGACCTGAGCTACACCACCGACAAGCTGATCCTGTCGGAGCTCAACAATTTCCCCATCATTGCCGTTCGCGCCCATACGCGCCCCTTCCGCCGCAAGTGGCTCAACATCGTGGCGGGACTGACGATTCCCCTTGGCATCTTCTTCTACTTCCGCATGCTGCGCTACCGCCTGCGGCTGTACAGAGACCTGCGCCACATCCACCAGGTGTGCGAGCGGATCATACCGCGCGCCACCGAGCTGTCTGCCGAGCAAGAAGGCATCATCTCTATTATATAAGGTAAACATTATTTATATGGAACATACGCAACTAAACACCATAGCGGAAGCCGTAGAGGACTTCAGGCGCGGAGAGTTCGTCATCGTGGTCGACGATGAAGACCGCGAAAACGAAGGCGACCTCATCATTGCAGCAGAGAAGATCACCGCCGAGAAGGTGAACTTCATGCTCAAGAACGCCCGAGGCGTGCTCTGTGCCCCCATCACTATCGAGCGCTGCAAGGAGCTCGACCTGCCCCACCAGGTGCAGGACAACACCTCGGTGCTGGGCACCCCCTTCACCGTGACCATCGACAAGCTGGAAGGCTGCACCACAGGTGTCTCGGCCCACGACCGTGCAGAGACCATACGCGCACTGGCCGACCCTCACTCCACCCCCCAGACCTTCGGCCGCCCGGGCCACGTGAATCCCCTCTACGCCCAGGACAACGGCGTGCTCAGGCGCAGCGGGCACACCGAGGCAGCTATCGACCTGTGCCGCATGGCCGGACTCTACCCTGCCGGCGCACTGATGGAGATTATGAACGAGGACGGCACGATGGCCCGACTGCCACAGCTGCTACAGCTGGCGCAGGAGTGGAACATGAAGGTGATCAGCATCAAAGACATGATAGCCTACCGGCTGAAGAGGGAGTCGCTCATCGAGGTGGGCGACGAGGTGGACATGCCCACCGACTACGGCCACTTCCGCCTCATCCCCTTCCGACAGAAGAGCAACGGACTGGAGCACCTGGCACTCATCAAAGGCCAGTGGCAGGAAGACGAGCCAGTGCTGGTGCGCGTACACTCGAGCTGCATGACGGGCGACATTCTCGGCTCGAAGCGCTGCGACTGCGGCGAGCAGCTGCACAAGGCCATGCAGGCCATCGAG
>CAMHUC010000116.1 GCA_946188155.1 uncultured bacterium
TCGGCGGCATCGCTTTCAGTGAGGCTGACAATCTGACCATCAAGACCACTGACGATATTACTATATATGGTGGCAGTGGCGAGGTTACTCCTACTCCTCAGCCTGGTGGTGAAAACGACATTACCGCCAAGTTTACAAACCATTGGAATGAAGCTGAGACAGTTACAGCCAATGCAGATGGCTCTATCACTTACAACGCCGTACAGTGGGGTGGCCTTGCAGCATGGTTGGTTGAGAACGATGTTCCCGCAGACTGGTCTGCTTACTCTAAGATTGTGTTCGAATTCGCTGAGGCATCTGCTTTTGCCACACAGGTATTCATTCAGTACAATGACGGCTCTGAGACCAAGGCTTGGGTTGAGGCTGGCAATACAAAGGCAGAGGCAACCCTTGAGGCTGGTAAGAATGCTGTTAAGCAGGTTGCCCTTCAGGCAGCAGACAATGGCACAATCACCGTTAAGAAGATTTATCTGACAAGTGGTGAGACCGCCATCCAGGGCACAAAGGCACAGGCTAAGGCTGGCATCCGCTACAACCTCGCCGGTCAGAAGGTTGACGGCAACTATAAGGGCATCGTCATCGAGAACGGCAAGAAGTTCATGATTAAGTGAACGAAGAACCAAGTTCGCTTGAGTTCTTTCGAGCGGAAATGAACAAGAGCGAAGCTCAAGATGACGGTGAAGTAATCCTACCCACAGAACATTCATTAAAAGGGGGAGTACCATAATATTTGGTACTCCCCTATTTATAGATTATCACTTACGTAAACGTTAAAGCTATAAAAAACACGAAAAAGCTTTGGTATCTAAAATATTTATTAGTAATTTTGCAAACGAAAATGAGCTAACTTCTAATTAATAATTTTAAAAATCAAGACATTATGAAGAAAATTTTACTTAGCGCAGTTGCTTTTCTGGCAGCAATGAGTTTGAACGCCCAGGTTGTTGTCTCCCTCAACGCCGACAATGCCATGGGTTTGGATGCCGACAACGGTACAACCGTAGCAGCAGGAACCGTAATCTGGGAAGGTCCTGAAGGCACACTCACCATTGGTGCCGACGACACCTACAAGCCTCAGAATGTGAAGGCTACAGTGGGTACTGATGCTCTCGCTGGCGGTCTGCAGGGTTCTAACAACCCAAAGGATGCCGATGGCGGCACATGCTCATCTACACTGAACGCACCTGTCAGCGGTGCCTTCTTCGTGTTCAACGCAAAGCAGGACGGCTATCTCTACGTGATTCACAAGGCTTCTTCCAACAAGGCTTACACCGTGTTCGAAGAGGGTACTGCCATTGGCTACACCTTCGCAGCTGTTGCTGACGCCACCACAGAGCTGGGTGCTGTATACCAGTTCACACTGGAGGGCGAGGGCGAGTTCAACGCGCTGACTAATCCCGTTGAGTGGGCTGAGCGCGAATATCTGAAGGCAGAAAAGCCCGATGTTTACGCTGCACACCTTAGCGTTGATGCCGACGGCAAGGAGACCTGGACTGCCATCAACAAGGGCGGTATCGGTGTCATCGTGTTCCCCGTATATGCTGACTGCCAGTACATCTTCAACGCTAATGGCTCGAAGATGACCCTTGGCGGCATCGCTTTCAGCGAGGCTGACAACCTGACCATCAAGACCACAGACGATATCACTATCTACGGCGGCAGCGGCGAGACAGCCATCCAGAGCGCAAAGACTCAGGCCAAGGCAGGTGTACGCTACAACCTCGCCGGTCAGAAGGTTGACGACAGCTTCAAGGGCATCGTCATCGAGAACGGTAAAAAGAGCATTCAGAAATAATCACACCATCGTTCACTAAACAAAGGGGAATTTGCCAACGGGCAATTCCCCTTTATTTAGTATTATACTCGAAATTATACCAAATGGTATAATACCTAAAGGTATAATTTTAGCAAAAAGTAGCGTAACATACTGACTACCAATAGCAAAAAGTCAAAACACCAATCAACGACAATGAGAGCAGCTCTTATATTAGCCATCATATCGATATTCGTCCCCCACCCCATCATGGCGGAGGATAATCAGCGGCTACCCTATATTTCGGCGAATGTACTCGACACATGCAAGATTGAGACGTTAGGATTGGCATATCCTCATTCTTTAAAAACTATAACAATCTTCTCACCCAACGACAACGACTGGCACTATGCTAACGGGGTAGTAATGACAGTCTTCAAAGATGTATTATACTGCATGTGGCAAAGTTCAAGAACTGACGAAGATTCGCCAGAGACTCGTGTAGTATATAGCTACAGCAGGGATGAAGGGCTGACATGGTCAACGCCGAGAGTCCTTATCGAAGCAACGGACAGTTGCTATTACACTTCAGGAGGCTGGATAGCATCAGCAGACACACTTGTAGCATTTGTCAACAGATGGCCCAACGATATACAGCCCATCGGAGGATTTACCGAATATATGTACACAGCAGATGGAAACACCTGGAGCAGACCGCAACCCGTCAGAATGGCAGACGGGAAGCCGATGAACGGCATCATCGAACAAGACCCCTACCGTCTGGCCGATGGCAGAATCATTGCAGCCGTTCACTTCCAGCCCGGGCTTCATGTCTCTCCTGTGTATACAGATTCTGCCATAGGATATAAGGGATGGAAGAAGGCCATATTCGAAGGACACGACAGAGGAAAACAGTCAAGAGAGCTGGAGCCAAGCATCTACCAACAGAAAGACGGGACACTCGTGATGGTATTCCGCGACCAAAGTAGCAGTTTCTGCAAGATAGCATCAATGAGCCATGACAGAGGGCAAACATGGACGGAACCCGTAGTGACTAACATTCCCGATGCACGTGTAAAGCAAAGTGCCGGCAACCTGCCCGACGGTACAGCCTATCTGGCTGGGTGTCCTACAAAGGCCAAACGGCGCTGGCCGCTGGTTGTACTGCTAAGCGATGATGGTATCTGCTTCGACAAAGGCATTCTGCTTCGTGCCGGAGGTGATGATCTGCAATCCCAACGCTATTCAGGCAAAGCGAAGACCCTGGGCTACAATTACCCTAAGTCGCTGGTCTACAAAGGTAAACTCTACGTGGCATACGCCACTAACAAGGAGGATGTAGAAATCAGTATCTTGACTCACTAAACTTCACCAAGATTCTCCAATGACACTACAAAAATCCCGGAAAGATTTGGCAGTTTGGAATAAATCCATTATCTTTGCATCAAAGAAAGGAACTGCTTATGGAAGAGACAAGACGATACCCAGTAGGAATACAGACATTCTCGAATATCATTCGAGGAGGTTATGTCTACCTTGATAAGACTGACTTGGTGTGGGAACTAGTTCACTATGCCAAATACATATTCATGAGCCGTCCGCGCCGGTTCGGCAAGTCGCTGCTGACATCAACGCTGGAGTCGTATTTCCGTGGCGATAAGGAACTCTTCGAGGAACTGAAGATTATGCAGATGGAGAAAGAGTGGCAGCAGTATCCCGTCATACACCTCGACCTGAGCACGGCCAAAGGGCAGGACTCTGTAAAAGAACTCAGAGCCAGGCTATTCTTTTTGCTGAAAGAATATACCGCTCTTTTCGGAAAGGACGATGACGAGACGACACCCGGCAGCATGCTCCTAGGGTTGATACGGCGTGCCTACGAACAGACTGGGCAGCAAGTGGTCGTCATCATCGATGAATATGATGCCCCGCTCCTGGAGGTATTGCACGAAGAGGAGAACCTGCCATCATTCCGTAAGGTGATGCAGGAGTTCTACCAGCCTCTGAAAGCCTGTGAGGCCATGATCAAGTTCTGCTTCATCACGGGCATCACCAAGTTCTCACAACTCAGCATCTTCTCCACCATCAACAACCTGACGAACGTCACCTTAGACCCCAAGTTCAGCGCCATTTGCGGCATCACGGAAGAAGAACTGACCACAGTCCTCCAGAAAGACATAGAACGGCTCGCCACTTTCAACGACCTCACGCCAGAAGAGATGCACCTGAAGTTGAAACTGCGATATGACGGCTATCATTTCTCCGAATACTCACCCGAGATATACAATCCCTTCAGCCTGCTGAAAGCCTTCCAGCAGCGGAAGGTGTCCAACTACTGGTTCGACACCGGCACCCCCTCGTACCTCATCCAGCAGCTGAGGCTCTTCAAGACCGACATCATGTCGCTCGACCGACTGGAAGCCTTCGCATCCGACTTTGACCTGCCAACGGAGGCGATGAGGACTGCCATCCCCCTGCTCTACCAAAGTGGCTATCTGACCATCAAGGACTATGAACGGGAATCAGAGATGTACACCCTTGCCATCCCTAACCAGGAGGTGCGCATAGGCTATATCGAAGGCCTGCTGCCTCTCTACACAGGATTGGAGACACGCGATGTCAGAGCCGGCTTCGCCCTCAAGTTCTGGCGGGCTCTGAAGAAAGGCGATGCCGACCTGGCCATGAGGGAGATGCAGGCCTATCTGGCAGGCATACCCTACGTGGAGGGATTCAAGCAGAAACTGGCAGATGCCGCTACTGCGGAAGGATTCTATGAGTACACGATGTACCTGATATTCTCGATGCTCAACGTCTATGTGCGCACCCAGGTGAAGGTCTGGAGCAGCGAGAGTCATACAAGCTCGCTTGAAGATGACCGAGTCGCGACAGAACTCGGCAAAGCCAAGTGCGCCGGAGGCTGCACGGACATGGTGGTGTGGATGCCCGACGCCACCTATGTGTTCGAGCTGAAACTGAACGACACGGCCCAGCATGCCCTGGAGCAGATTGACTCCAAGGGCTATGCCTTCCCCTACCAGACAGATGACCGCCGCGTGGTAAAGGTAGGTGTCAGCTTCGATGCCGATACCCGAACGCCAAAGGACTGGATCATATCACGCTGAGACTATCTCACAACGTTAAAAATACCTATTAATTTGGAAAGTTGAATTATAATTCGTAACTTTGCCCTCAGATTTATCCAAACAACTAATTATATTAATTTAAACCAAGCAATTATGAAGAAATTTCTACTTAGCACAGTGGCTTTTCTGGCCGCAATGAGTTTGAA
>CAMHUC010000117.1 GCA_946188155.1 uncultured bacterium
AATCACCGCTTTTGGCGGAATATTTTTCGTTTTGGACAAATTTGACCGTATTCTGAAATAGCCGTGGGGACAGGCACCTGGGGTATAGCAGCCGTCATACCCAAGTACCTGTCCCTGCGACTACTCTTGGAAAAGCGGAAATGCGTTTTGGACATCCGTGCCTGAAATGGCGCGGCGCATGCGCAGGATGTCGTGGACGTTGCGGATGATGCTCATCGTGCCGAGGCTCAGTAGCAGGGCGAGGACGGTGGCCGAGAGGAGGCGTGAGTTCTGGGCGAGCCACAGCAAGAGCCCCGACTGGACACGGACGGTGAACAGGGGCACGTCGGCAGGCATCGACAGCACGAAGGCCAGGGTGACGGCTCCGCTGACGAGGCCCACGACGAAGGCGGCGACCATCGCCAGAAAGAACAAAAAATCGGCATTCCCTTATATAGAGAAAGCCGATTAATATCACGTTCGATGTAACAGACTATACCTTGATCTCTACTTCAACGCCGCTGGGGAGTTCGAGCTTCATCAGGGCATCCACCGTCTTGGCGGTAGAGCTGTAGATGTCGATCAGACGCTTGTAGTCTGACAACTGGAACTGCTCGCGGGCCTTCTTGTTGACGAAGGTAGAGCGGTTGACGGTGTAGATACGCTTGTGGGTGGGAAGGGGGATAGGACCGCTGATGATGGCACCGGTAGCCTTGACGGCCTTCACAATCTTCTCTGCTGACTTGTCGACCAATTTGTGGTCGTAGCTCTTCAGCTTGATACGAATTTTCTGACTCATCTTGTTGATTTACGATTTACTTATTTACTATTTACTATTTGACAGCTGCCGCTAAAGAGTCATTTGCTCAGCGGCAAGGCCATTTCTTCTTTTTCGGGGTGCAAAGGTACGCATAATAATCGACATTCGCAAATCCTTCGGCAGCGAGCATGTTTATATTTAAGTTTTTTTAATCATTTGCCGGCAGGCTTTAATGGTAGCGTCATCACAAAGCGGGCACCAGCGGTATAGGCCGTGTCGAGTACGACGTCGCCCCCCATGTGCCGGGCCATCGAACGGGCAATGGAAAGGCCGATTCCCGTACCGTCGGTATAGTCATCCAGCTGCACGAACTCCTTGAAGATGTTCTCTGCCTGCTCCGGCGGAACGCCGATGCCAGTATCCTCAACTGCCAGCGTCACGTACTGCCGGTCGGTGCTGACCGACAGGGTGACATGCTGGATGCGCCCCTCAGTGTTCTGCCCCTTGAAAGCCTGCGGGTGGGTGAACTTAACGGCATTGCCGAGGAGCAGTGCCAACACGTTGGAGGCCGCTTTCTTATTGGTAACGATACTGAGCCGCTCAACCTCTGGTGACTGCTGCACCAGGAACTGCAGGTGGGCGGCCTTCCGGATGTCGCTCATCATGACGGCCTGGGCGATTACTTCCGACAGCCGTACGCTGTCCTCACACTCTATTTCCGCCTGACTGCTGATCAGGCTGAGGTCGAGCATCTTGTCTATCAGATGAGTGATACGGTCGCTGTTCTCCATTATCTTGCTGCTGATGTCCTGCATCTCTGCACTGCCAATCTCCATGCCGGGAGTGGCGAGCACCTGGGAGAAGCCGGAAAGGATGTTGAGTGGCGTGCGCACCTCATGGGACACCTGCCTGATAAAGTTGACCTTCATGCGCGATGACTCCTCGGCACGCTCGTTGGCAATCATGAGTTGGCGGTTGGTGGCATCGAGCTTCTTGTAGGCTTTGCGGCGCTGCATGGTATAGATCACGACGAAGATGACGAAAATCAGCAAGACGGTGACGACCATTATCAGCCTCTGCTGTGAGAGTTCGGCACGCTGTTCGGCTATCATCCGTTCCTTGCCTGCCGTATCGTAGAACGTGGTGAGCAGGTCGGAGTCGAGTCGCCGCTGACGGATGAGCGCCGAATCATAATACTCAGCCACCACGACGGCCACGCGCAAGGCCGAGTCGGCACGTCCGGCAAGCAGGTTGGCACGGAACTTAGGCATCATGAAGAGTCCGAAGTTCTCGAAGTCGGCTTTATAGCCATTCTCGAATAAGAAATGGTCCAGCTGCTCATAATAGCGTGAGGCCTCGGCGTAGCGTCCGGTCAGCATCAGATACTCGCAGCTGTTGATGATGCTGGCCGACTGACGGGCAGTATTGGTCGTCAGATAGTCGCTGAAGGCGCGTTCAGCCTCTGCTTCCCTCCCTTTCCAGTGGGCCAGCAGCGCCTTGCTATAGCTGATGTCGGCCTTCATCTCGTCGAGGAATACGGAGTCACGCCTGGGATGTGCCTCGGCTACAGCATAGAGCGAGTCTTGCACTGCTATCCAAGGCTGGGCCTCGTCATAGCTCCCGGCTTGCATATAGACCTTGGCGATGGCCTTCATCGTAGTCTGGCATTCACGATAGTCCAATGGGTCGTGAAACTGCTGAAGCCGTGTGTGGACACCCTGCAGCGACTTCTGGAAGCTCTTGGCAGCCATGTCCGACTGCCCCAGATAGTACTGGCACTCGCCTGTGATCTGCGCTATGTCGTGATGGTCGGTAAAAGTGTCATAGCCGATGGTCCTGAGCTTACGGTCAGCAGCTTGAATCGCTCGCAGTGCCCGGTCGTATCGGTGCATCTCGCAAAGCATGCGTACATAGTTGATACAGGAATAGAGATAAGCGCAGAAGTCTGCCTGCGTGGCGAGGTCGTCCATGTTAATGCCCGCCAGCTGCGCATAGAGCCTCAGCGAGACGTTACGTTGCCCCATCAGGTTGTAGATGATAGTCCGATAGAAGATGGTCTTGGCCTGCGACAGCTCGCCCCGCTGCTCCAGGCTGTCGATAACTGCCAGCACCCTCGGGCTGTCGGCACGCGCATCGCCTACAGAGGCCACGATGGAGTCGGCACGTGTAAACCCATCAGCATCGTTGTAGCCGATAATAGCGGCCACTGGCGACTTCTTCGAACCAGTACAGCCGCCTGCCGTCAACAGTATCATCATTATGACTGTCAGCCATATAGCGAATTTCTTCATCGTGACAATTATCAATGGGAGTCCTACCCTCCCCCGTATAGAATGTTCTACCAGATTGTTTTAGGTGCAAAGGTACGAATTTTTTTTTATGAGAGCAGCAAGCAATGGGTCGCTGTCAAGTTCCTCCTGTGTAAATTCACGTATCGGCAAGTTACCCAGCAACTCTACCTCAGGCGACAGTGGCCGAATCCTGCGCTCCCTTTTCCTTACGCCAGGCGTTTTTTCAACCACTTCGTGCGTCACATCCTTCACAATAGGCTGCACCGGTTCTATGAGCTTCCCTGCCAGCCACTCACGGTCACTCTGCTTCAGCGAGAGCCCTTGCAGATACGACCAGAGATTGTTCAGTGCCATTGTCGTCATAATCCTAACATGTTTGGGTTTACGGGTGCAAAGATAGTGTAAATCGAGCGAAAAACAAAATAAATCGCATTAATTTTCTTTCCGATTTCTAAGATAAAAACAAGAGTAAGGCACTTAATAAATGTTAAGTGGTCTCATTTTCTTTATTTTGAGGGCTAAGACAACAGATTTTGTTGTAGCGAAAGAGCGTGTTATTCCGATTTCGTTACAAAATGATGCGGTCTGATTCTTTTAATAGTAGTGCTGTTCTGGATTTCTAATAAGTGAACCGCATCCACCTACTGGACGAGACTAAAATGACAGGAGGCACTCCTGCCATAGTTCACTCACTCCTCGGTGCTATGTGCTTCGGCCTGTGCCTTGTCCAGCCCTCTCAGTTCAAAATTCCTTGCCTGTTTAGCTACGGAGAACATCTCCCTGATGAGTTTGAATTTGACGGCATTAAGAGCCTTCTTCTGCATATCTTTGTCCTTTGGCTTGTTTCCTAATTTACGTTCATACAATTGTCTCATCTCCCTGCTTAGTTCAATCGCGTGCAAGGCGGCCATCGACAGGTCGGCTTTCGCCTGGAGGTCGGCGTGCGGTGACGGTCGTCGTCGCCATTGGACACTTGTGCCTGATGAGTGTTCCGATGGCGCTACGCCCACATACTTCGCATATTGCCTTGCAGTCTCAAACGCCGTAAAGTTCTGGGTATTGGCTATGGTATTGATGGCGTTGACGAAACCTATGCCAGGGATGGAGTTCAGAAGCCTGTAAGTGGTGTAGATATCCGGATCCTGTGCCACTACATCCAGCATTTCCTTCTCCACCTGCTCAATCTCCTCTTTGTAGAGGTCGATGAGTTTCTGCATGTGTTTCTCCTCACTCTTTGACTTGGCTACCTGTAGGCGACATTCACAGCCAACGCGGTTCTGTACAAGGAATTTACGCTCGCTCTTCAGCTCCTTCAGTTTCTGCAGCGCCTTTGAGGGCAAGACACGCAACTTGATGCATTCCGTGCCGTTGAAGCGGAACAGGTAGTCGGCAATCTTTGCTGAGTCGATCTTGTCGTTCTTGTCATGGGTGCCACGCTGGTAGTGCTTCACCACCGTCGTTGGCAGCATGGCGTAGCTGATCTGCTTCTTGGTCAGGAACTGTTCCAATGCGTCGGAGTAGTATCCTGTGAACTCCAGACCGAAGAGCGTGTCCTTCGTCTTCACACCCTGCTCCTTTGCCCATCTGAACAAGTCCTTGAAGCCCTGCTTGTCGTTCCTCACCTGTATGTGGGGAAACTTGTTGATCACCTCGCCTGCGACGAAAATCGATGCGTCAAGCGTTTTTTTCGAGACATCAATGCCAATAAATTGAATAAATTTCATACCTTTGCGGCGTTTTAAAGTTACGGGAGGGGCAACGTGCAGGGTCGTAAGCCAGATCTTTTAAAGGCGGAGCAGCCATGGGGACAGGCACCTGGGGCATGCGGGATAAATTCAAATTTACCAGAAAAATTTGGAAGTATGAATAAAAAGGCTTATCTTTGCGCCTGATATTG
>CAMHUC010000118.1 GCA_946188155.1 uncultured bacterium
ACGGTTCTTTCGTTATCACAGCACGATAACAAAAGAACCGTCCCTCTGTTATGCATGATCATATCTACATCAGCAAGGATGAGGCGACATACTACAAAGTACCGAAGTCCCTGAATGGTCTTTTGGAAGAAGTCGGATTCGACAGCAATGCTGGTGTGATGTCGTTTAAAGACACAGCTGATGGTGGGCCTGCCACGTATATAGCATTTGACGATTTCAACTTGTATTACGACATTAGCACAAAGGAATTGATGGCAGAACATCAGATCGAAGTCGTGGACAGCATCAGTGTATGACTGCACCATCAAAAACTCCAGCAGAATGTACAAACAAGAAATTCCGTCAACTATTCAAACTTATCCATGGACATCGTTTAGACACTGTATAAATTGCGAACAAATCCGTGGAAAAACTTGCAGGCATGGTTTTTTCTCCGTATCTTTGCAGACGAAGATTTATTTACTAACTCATTAAATACGAAAATTATGAAGAAGAAATTTATTTGCGCCGTTTGTGGATATATCTACGAAGGCGATGCTGCTCCCGAGAAGTGCCCCGTATGTAAGGCTCCAGCCTCTAAGTTCTCAGAGATGAAGGAGGAGGGCGACGTCACATACGCCACCGTCCACCGTCTGGGCGACGGCAAGCTGGAGGGCGTGCCTGAGGAGATGATTCAGGAGCTTCGCAACAACTACCTCGGCGAGTGCGGCGAGGTGGGCATGTATATCGCCATGGCCCGTCAGGCCGACCGCGAGGGCTATCCCGAGATAGCCGAGGCTTTCAACCGCTATGCCCTCGAGGAGGCCAAGCATGCCGCACAGTTCGCCGAGCTGCTGGGCGAGGTGGTGTTCGACACCAAGACCAACCTTGAGAAGCGTGCCGCTGCCGAGCATGGTGCCTGCGCCGACAAGTTCGAGCTGGCCAAGCAGGCCAAGGCCATGGGCTTCGATGCCATCCACGACATGGTTCACGAGGCTGCCAAGGACGAGGCTCGCCACGGTGCCGGCTTTGCCGGGCTGCTGAAGCGCTACTTCGGCAAGTAATGTTCCCGCTGGCAGGAAAGACAATGGTGGCAGACAGGCTTTGAGCCGTCTGCCACCATTATGTTATATATAAAAAGTTTTGTTTTTGCCTACACTGCCTACATATCGACGTAATCGGCAGATAGCCAGTCGGTTGCAGAGTGTAGGCAACTTTTCGCAGTGTAGGCAACCGTTTCGCTTGGTGCGCTGTCGTAGCTAATCAGATACGGTTTCTGCCATTTTGCTGACGGCTTCTGCCAATCTGCCGGCAACGAGAGAGCCTCTTTACTGCCTTTAAACCCGACGTCCCACCCCTTGGGACTAATAGTCCCAAGGGGTGGGACATTCAGCAGGAGCCTGCTAAAATCTGAAAGCAGGCCGTTCTTCGTTGGAAAGAGCCTGCCTTTGACTGGAAAGAGCCTGCCTTTGACTGGAAAGAGCCTGTCTTTGACAGAAAAGAGCCGGCTTTTGGCCGGAAAAGAGCTGATTTTGGCTGAAAACAACCAGTTGCCTACACTGCGGGAAGTTGCCTACACTGCGCAATGGCCTGACTGTTAGGCGTTTACGTTGATATGTAGGCAGTGTGGGCAAAAACAAAACATTTTATTTGTAATATGGTTTGTCCTGCTATGCCTTCTTCCTTCTTTATTCCGATATGATCCAGTCCTTTGGCGTTCGGGTATCGGCATCGAAGCTGACGCCTACCTTTACCACGCGGCGGTCATCTGTCTGGTAGGGGAAGGCATAGCCCTTGGAGTCAATCTGCTCCAGGGCATGCTGGGCCGTGTCGTTCAGTTTCAGCTCGAACACATAGGTGGCGTCGGGCATCCACACCACCATGTCCGTGCAGCCTCCGGCGCACTTGGCTTTGCCGAGTTCTGTCGCGACTCGGTCATCTTCAAGCGAGCTTGTATGACTCTCGCTGCTCCAGACCTTCACCTGGGTGCGCACATAGACGTTGAGCATCGAGAATATCAGGTACATCGTGTACTCATAGAATCCTTCCGCAGTAGCGGCATCTGCCAGTTTCTGCTTGAATCCCTCCACGTAGGGTATGCCTGCCAGATAGGCCTGCATCTCCCTCATGGCCAGGTCGGCATCGCCTTTCTTCAGAGCCCGCCAGAACTTGAGGGCGAAGCCGGCTCTGACATCGCGTGTCTCCAATCCTGTGTAGAGAGGCAGCAGGCCTTCGATATAGCCTATGCGCACCTCCTGGTTAGGGATGGCAAGGGTGTACATCTCTGATTCCCGTTCATAGTCCTTGATGGTCAGATAGCCGCTTTGGTAGAGCAGGGGGATGGCTGTCCTCATCGCCTCCGTTGGCAGGTCAAAGTCGGATGCGAAGGCTTCCAGTCTGTCGAGCGACATGATGTCGGTCTTGAAGAGCCTCAGTTGCTGGATGAGGTACGAGGGTGTGCCGGTGTCGAACCAGTAGTTGGCAATCATTTGGTCTGTCAGCGCATTCAGCAGGCTGAAGGGGTTATAGATGTCCTCCGACTTTGCTGAGAAATGATAGCCGTCGTAGCGGTTCTTGATTCTGAGCAACATCTCCTCGTATGTGTATTCGTTGGCATCAGCCATCCTTTCGATGTCATGCTGGAACACGGTCTTGACTTCTCCCTCTGTAAACCCGCAGATGGCAGAGAACTTTGGCAGCATGGTGACGTTCTTCAGGTTGTTGATGGTGGAGAAGATGCTGAGTTGTGAGAATTTGGTGATGCCCGTGATGAAGCAGAACTTGATCATGGCCTCACAGGCTTTCATGGGCTGGTAGAACTCCTGCATCACCTTACGGAATGATGGCAGGTTCTCCTCTTCGTGCAATACCTCCAGGAGCGGGGCATCATATTCATCGATGATGACGACCACTTGCTGCCCAGTTTTCTCGTATGCTCGCTTAATGATTCCCTCAAGTATCTCTCCTGGTGTCACCTCGCGGGAATTCTCGTCGTAGTAGTCCAGGTCTGACAGCATCAGAACCAACTTGCGCTGCAGTTCTTTTGCAGTATTCTTGTTCTTGGCCGTGCTCAGGTCGAGGTGTATGACGGGGTACTGCTGCCACTCTTTCTCCATCTGCATGATCTTCAGCCCCTCGAAGAGTTCCTTATCGCCACGGAAATACGAGTGCAGCGTTGATGTCAGCAGCGACTTGCCGAACCGTCGCGGACGGCTCATGAATATGTATTTGGCATAGTGTGTCAGTTCCCACACCAAGTCAGTCTTATCAATGTAGACATAACCTCCTCGAATGATATTCGAAAATGTCTGTATCCCTACGGGGTATCGTCTTGTCTCTTCCATAAGCAGTTTCTTTCTTTGATGCAAAGATAAAAGAAATAATTCAGACCTCAAAATGTTTTGGCGTATTTATTTATATTTAAGGAAATAGGGGAGCACCAATTTGCGATGCTCCCCTATTGAATGTTTTGAATGTGGTAGAATTACTTCACCATCATCTTGAGCTTCGCTCGGGTTCATTCCCGTTCGGAAGAACTCAAGCGAGCTTGGTTCTTCGCTCACTTAACCATGAACTTCTTACCGTTTTCGATGACGATACCCTTGTAGTTGGCGTCAACCTTCTGGCCAGCGAGGTTGTAGCGGATTCCTGACTTGGCCTGAGCCTTTGCGCTCTGGATAGCCGTAGGATCGTCAACAGGAAGGAGCTCGAGGTGGCTGCCGTCTACGCTCAGGCAGAAGTACAGCGTCTCCTCGGTGCCGAGGTTCTTGGTGAACTCCTCGAAGTACTTCGCGCCGGAGGCAGTTGTGATGTCGGCATGAATCTTCACGTCACCGTTTTTAGCACGGTCTACCTCCATCTCTACCGTTGAGCCGTCCATGTCGTCCATGAAGGTATCCCAGTTGAAGTTGCTGCTGATGCCTTCGTTGCTCCACTGGATGTTCTCCCAGTTGTCGGCGCGGAGGGCTATCTTGATGGCACCTTCGGCGAAGGGTTCTGCGTAGTTGTTGGTCACCACGGCCACCCAGTTGTTCCAGTTGCCACCCTTGCTGGAGTAGTTGGTGAACTTGATGTTGCAGCCGCCACCGAGTTTGCTAAGCGGAATGAGCATGGAGTGGTCGCCCAGATAGGCTGTGGTGTTATCCACAGCACCGATGGTTGTGGCAACAACTGTTGCGCTCACCTCCTTGGTGGTTTCATTGAACGTCACCAGCACGGCCGAGCCGTCCTTCTCAACGGTGAAGCTGTAGTTGCTGCTGGGATAAGCCTCATCCCACTTGCCGTCTACGCGGACCTTGAACTCGTAGGTGCCAGCCTTCACATCGGCAAACGCGGCCTGATAGATGCCATCGCTGCCCGACATCGGGGTGTCGTTGTCCCAGTTGCCGTTGATGGTGCCGATGACGGAGTAAGCCTTCTCGCCGATGGTGGCCTCGCCAGTCTTTACTGCCGTGGCTGACACTTCCTTCGTCTCTGTGTTGAAGGTGAAGGTGATGGTATAGGTGCCGGTCTCCTCGACGGTCAGAGTGGCATTGCTGCTGGGATAAGCCTCAGTCCAGGCATGATCCTTGGCTGCCTTGTACTCGTAGTTGACACCCTTCTCCAGCACGACGCCTTCCTTGGTGAGGGTATAGACCTTGCCGTCGGTGGTCTTCAGGTCATTGCTGGTGTCAGCAGTGTCCCAGCTGCTGCCCATCATGGTTCCGACACCGGCGATGGTCCAGACTTCGTAGGCTACGGGAGTGGGAGCCTCGCCATTTCCACCATAGACAGTAATGTCGTCAGTGGTCTTGATGGTCAGATTGTCAGCCTCACTGAAAGCGATGCCGCCGA
>CAMHUC010000119.1 GCA_946188155.1 uncultured bacterium
GAGTCGTGGATTGAGGGAGGACAGCCCGAATGGCACGGCGCTCCCTGTGGCGACGTTGACATCACCGGCTGGAGGAAACCCATCAGTCATTATCGTGAGATGCTGTGGAAAGATGCCTATACGGGCGAATTCCCCTCTGTACTTCACCTCGCCGTAAAAGAGCCCAACGGCTACCACGGCGAGATTCACACGACGATGTGGAGTGTATGGCCCACATGGGAGTCGTGGACATGGCCCGGCTGGGAAGGTAAGCCCATCGAAGTGGAGGTCTATACTAAGGCTCCAGAGGTAAAACTCTATCTGAACGATAAACTCATCGGCACGAAGCAGGTGAGCCGCGAGACAGAGTACAAGGCCGTATTTACTGTTAACTACGAACCAGGAATACTACATGCTGAGGCTAGCGGAATGGGGACGCTTCTTTGCACCGCTGGCGAACCTGCCCGTCTGCGCCTCACCCCCGACCGCACCGTCATGACAGCCGACGGACAGTCACTTACCTTCATCAACATTGAAGTTCTTGACAAGCAAGGCGCACTCGTCCCTGAAGCTGCCATCCCCTGCGAGGCCATCGTCAAGGGAGCTGGTACGCTGCTGGCCTTCGCCTCTGCCGACTTGAAGGATACAGAGCCCTACACATCACCTCATGTAAAAACATGGAAGGGCCGCGCCCTCCTCGTCATTCGCAGTTCGCTGAAGGGAGGCTCCGTCAGCGTGAGCATCAAGAGCCCGTTGCCTACCGCTAGTCTAACACTGAAAAGCAAATGACAAAATAAAAAAAGAAGATTAGTTATGAAAAAGATTCTAATCGCTTTAGCTGTCTTAATAATAGCAGCATGTGGTAACAAACAAGCAGTCGCTCCCGCTGAGGGCGACGGGGTAAGTAATGAAGTGGCTTTCGAGGCGAAAGATTACTACGCAGCCGTCGAACGCTATCTGACAGAACAGATTGCCAGCCAGTATGTACTAGGCGAGTATAGCGTACCTGTCTACCAAGAGGTGGCCGTCAATGACAGCGATTCCACAGACATTCGTATCTGGGGCGATTTCTGGGTGTACAACTACAAACAGGAAGGCGACACGCTGAAATGCGTCTCTGGCGGCAGTCATCCCGGCTTGATGCACGTCTGTCAGAGGGGTGAATCCTTCTATGTGTCCGACTTCGAACAGGTTGAGGACGGCTCTCGTTTCCTGCCCAGTGCCAAGCGTATTTTCGGAGAGTATTTCGAAGCTTTCCAAATTCACCACAGCGATGGCGATGAGCACGAATCGCTCCGGCATGATGTGTTGCGTGCATTCGTTCGCGACCACGGACTGTCTGCCACCAAGTACCAAGACTATGGCTGGCCTGCAAAGGATTTGGATCTGTGAAACCTATGTAATTGACAATGAACATCGAACAAGTACGAGAATATACCTTGTCACTCTTTGGCGTGACGGAAGACCAGCCGTTTGGCGATGACATCCTGACCTTCAGACTGGAGGGAAAGATATTCCTCTGCCTATGGCTGGGTGGTGGCAAGCATGATATAAAAGAGTCTTTAGAACCCAGACTGGCTCTAAAACTGTCACCAGAAAGGAATGAAGAACTTCGTAGTCAGTTTGCTGCTGTAACGCCTGCCTGGCATTGGAACAAGAAGCATTGGAGCGACGTATATTACGAGCAGGTAGAAGATGCATTAGTCCAGGAATGGATTAAGGAGTCCTATCAACTTGTGGCATCAAAACTCCCCAAAGCAATACGTTTGAAGTATCTACAAATGAACTGATATGAAGACAATAGACGAACAATTAATGAACGGACTGGCAGAAGAAGCCAACAAATCGCCAAAGCCTACAAAGGATATCTACCTTGCCGGTGGATGCTTCTGGGGAACGGAACACTACTTCAAGCAGATTGAGGGCGTAGCCCTGACGGAGGTAGGATTCGCCAACGGACATACGGAGAATCCGACGTATAAGGAGGTCTATACCGATCAGACAGGCTTTGCAGAGACGGTCTTTGTACGGTTCTATCCTGATGTGGTCAGCCTCGAATTCCTGTTGCAGATGTTCTTCAAGGCTATTGACCCTACGAGTCTCAACAAGCAAGGACACGATGAAGGGACACGCTATCGCACTGGTGTCTATTATACCGACCCAGCGGATTTGCCCATCATCGAGAAGGTATTTGCGGAAGAGCAGAAAAACTATCCGCAACCTTTAGTAGTAGAAAAGCTGCCTCTGCAGAACTTCTACACCGCTGAGGAGTATCATCAAGACTACCTCGACAAGAATCCTGATGGTTATTGCCACCTGCCTCTGTCGCTGTTTCAGTTTGCCAGACAAGCCAAGGATAAAAAAAGGAACAATAAGTCCCTTGACAACAAATAACAATCATATACATGAAAATAAGATTTCTATTATCCATAGCATTAGGAATGCAAATGATGGTGGCAATCGCTCAGGGTTTCAAGAATCCCGTGCTGCCGGGATTCCATGCCGACCCGAGTGTATGCCGGGCTGGCGATGATTTCTATCTCGTCAACAGCACGTTCCAGTATTTCCCTGGCGTGCCAGTGTTCCACTCCAAGGACCTGATTCATTGGGAGCAGGTGGGTAACTGTCTGACGCGACCTTCGCAGGTGGATCTGAAGGGAACCGACGGCAACAGTGGCATCTATGCACCCACCATCCGCTACCACGAAGGACGCTTCTATATGGTGACGACAGTGTTCCCATCGCGCCGCCATTTCTATGTATGGACGGACAATCCCGCTGGAGAATGGTCGGAGCCTATCGTCATCGATTTCGCCATTGGTAGTTGCGACCCTACGCTATTCTGGGACGAGGGTAAGTGCTATTTCCTATGGAAGGAGGGCGACATCAAAATCTGTGAAATTGATGTAGAGACAGGTAAACAGTTGGGTGAGATTCACCACTTGGGAACGGGTCTCGGCGGGCGTTATCCTGAGGGACCGCATATCTACAAGAAGGACGGCTACTATTATCTGCTATTGGCAGAGGGCGGCACGGAGCACGGGCATCATGTGAACATTCTGCGCAGCAAGAGTCTCTTCGGGCCTTACGAGCCCAACCCAGCCAATCCCATCCTCTCGCACTTCAATATGAAGATGCAGAACAGCCCGATTCAGGGTCTCGGACATGCAGATTTAATTCAGGCTCCCGATAACTCTTGGTGGATGATTTGTTTGGGATATCGTACCAGCGGCTACTTGCAACACGTGATGGGACGCGAGACGATGCTGGCGCCTGTGCAGTGGGCAGATGGTGACTGGCCTATAGTAAATAAGGACGGTACACTGCAGATAGACATGCAATGCAAGACGCTGCCCCAAGTCCATATGGCAAAAGACCCCATATGCGAAGAATTCAACTACGTAGAACGTCAGGCGCCCAAAGATAGCTATCATTCAATAGGCTTACCTATGGGTTGGATGAGCCTGTGCAATCCCGATTACACAAAATACTCGTTGACAGAGCAGAAGGGTTTTCTGCGCCTCCGTCCTAGCACGATTGACCTCAGTGAGACAGCTAATCCTACGTTCGTCGCACGCCGTCAAACGGAGTTGAACTTTACTGCCACCACCCTACTCGACCTCTCCAATCTTGCGGAAGGCATGCAGGCTGGTATCACCGCCTACGCTGCACCGTTGAACCACTACGACGTGGTGGCAGAGTGTCGAGGCGGGAAACTCTTCGTAAAGTCAAATGTTCGTCTCGGCCAGACCAACCACAGCGAAAAGGAACTTCCGCTGAGTGGCAACCGTGCCTATCTGCGCATCACTTCCGACAAGGACTTTTACTACATGCAGGCATCCTCCGACGGTACCAACTTCACCACGCTCGCCAAGATGGAATACCGTTTCCTCAGTACCGAAACCATCGGCGGCTTCACAGGTGTCATGCTCGGTCTCTTTACGCAGTGTAGCCAAAAAACAAACGGCTATGTAGATATAGATTGGTATGAATACAGCACAAAATGAAACAACTGCTCATACTGCTTTGTCTCGTAGTCATGTTGCCCATAGGCATCAGGGCCCAGGAGGATCATGACATAGCAGCATCATTGAATCTAAACGAGGTTGTGGTGCTGGCAGATGGTATGACGTTTGAGGAATATCTTGTGAAACAGGTACTGGAAAACGCCAAGCCGCTGAAGAAGCGTCTGCAGACACTGCGCTATTCCGTGACGTGCAAGTTAGACAAGGATCTGGATTTGACCCAGATTCCTCACCGCCGTACTGTGACCTTTGCAGCCAAGCTCGCAGGATACGGGCAGATAGTGAAGGCACTGATGGAACACAAGGTGTTTGGCATCACGATGGCCGAGGACGTACTGTTCAACAAGGGCAAGATAACGACGTCCAACGTGCGTATGGTGGAGATGAAACAGAAGCTGACGGAGAAGCAGGTAAAGTCATTCCTAAAACACGACGGTATGATGAGCGCCAACGTGTATGACATGTTCTATGAGAAGGTACGCGACAAGGCAAAGGAGCTGAAGAAGAAATACCGTAAGAAGCAGGAAACCGATATGAAATATATGGGCAGCTACACCACGGGCGGCAGGACCATCTATAAGGTGAAGCTCGACAATATGCAGGTGCACATCGCCGATGGATGCTGGCAGATCAAGATGTTAGACTATACGGAGGGGCAGAACAAAATGCACTTTGAGTTCAGCGAAGTGAGGCCAGACCTCTTCCTGCTTTCCAAAGGCAATGCCAAATTGTATGTAGACCGGAAGAAATGGCCTAATGGCTATATCTCAATGCAAATGACATATACATATCA
>CAMHUC010000120.1 GCA_946188155.1 uncultured bacterium
TGTAATTCGTAAAATTCGTCTTAATTCGTTGTTCTTAAAAGGTTTGAGGGGTGGGTAACTTGAGTTCATTACTAATTATGCTTCAGGTCGCAGGCGGCCTGTTCGTAGTCTATCAGTTCTTTGATGGTTGGTTGAGAGCCGCAGACGGCGCACGTGTCGCGCTGACGTACCGGCACCGTACGGAACTGCATGGTCTTGGCATCGAAGCTGAGCAGACGGTTCGTCAGCAGCTCCCCTACCCCAGTGAAATACTTCAGCGCCTCGGCAGCCTGGATGGTGCCCAGCATACCGGCGATGGCTCCGAGCACGCCAGCCTGCGAGCAGGTGGGCACGGCGCCCACGGGAGGCGGCTCCTTAAACATGCAGCGGTAGCAGGCCGTGCCGGGCAGGTGGGTGAACGTCTGGCCACGGAAGCGCAGGATGCCACCGTGAGAGAAAGGCTTGCCGGCCATCACGCAGGCATCGTTGATGAGGAACTTCACGGGGAAGTTGTCAGTGCCGTCGACGATGAAATCGTAGTCCTTGATGATGTCGAGCGCATTCGAGGAGTCGAGGAACTCATAGTAGGTGTCCACCTTCACGTCGGGGTTGATGGCCCGGATCTTCTCCTCGGCGCTTTTCACCTTCGGGCGGCCCACATCGCGGGTGAAGTGGATCACCTGGCGCTGCAGGTTCGAGAGGTCCACCACGTCGGCATCCACGATACCAATCGTGCCGATGCCGGCGGCAGCGAGGTAGAGGGCGACGGGAGCACCCAGACCTCCGGCCCCCACGACGAGGACACGCGCCTGCATAATCTTCTCCTGTCCCTCCACGCCTACATCCTGTAATAATATGTGGCGCGAGTAGCGCTGTATCTGTTCTTCTGTAAAGTCTATCATAATACTAATGCGGTAGCAAATTCTTCACTCTTCACTTTTCACTCTTCACTTAGACTGCCTCCTCCCATGAAATATAGGAAATCCACTTTGTCGCCTTCCTTCACCTGGATGCTGTCCCAGTCGTCGCGCTCGGCGAACTCCTCGTTCACCTGCACCGATACCATCTCGGGGTTCTCTACCAGCAACTGCTTGATCAGTTCACTCACGTTGAGCGGCAGGCTTACTTCCTGCGCGTCTCCATTTACATAAATCTTTGCCATAATCATTTGAGTTTGAATTCGAGTGCAAAGGTACGGCGTTTTTCGCATCGCCACAATCCCACAGACTGGGTAAATCGCATACCACATCCGGGGTATGCAAAATGCCATGAATGGGCGATTGTGGGAGAGTGAAATTCACCGTACCTTTGCACCCAGAAACTCAAACGTGAAAGATTATGGCAGAACAGAAGAAACTAAGCATCATCGCCTTCAGCGGCGACTTCGACAAGCTGACGGCAGTATTTACATTAGGTACGGGCGCGGCGGCAGTGGGCTACGAGGTACACATCTTCTTCACCTTCTGGGGCCTCGACGCCATCAAGCAGAAGCAGGGGCGCGCCTTCATCGGCTCCAACTGGCTGACAAAGGTGTTCGGATTCATGATGGGCGGACTCTCGGCAACGCCCACCTCGCGGTTCAACTTCCTCGGCGCGGGCCCCAGGATATTCCGCCGCCTGATGCGCAAGAACAATGTGGCGACACTCGAGGAACTGGTGGAGGCCGCCAAGGCCCTCGGAATCAACCTCTACGCCTGCGAGATGGCCATGCACGTGCTCGGCCTCAGGAAGGAGGATTTCATCCCCGAGGTGAAGGACGTGCTGGGCGTGGCCTCGTTTCTGCAACTCAGTGAGGGCGGACAGACATTGTTTATTTAAACGACAACGAATTTTACGAATTAAACGGATTTTTATGGCAACAAAGACATTAGATATTACGAAGGAGCATTGCCCGATGACCTTCGTCAAGACCAAGATTGAACTGTCGAGACTACAGCCGGGCGACACGCTCGAAGTGCTGCTCTCGGAGGGCGAACCCCTCGACAACGTGCCCCGCAATGCACGGGAGCAGGGATACAATGTGCTCTCCGTGGAGCATGTGGAGGGCACGACGCATAAGGTAACAATTAGAAAGTAAAAAGGTAAAAAAGTAATAACATTAAAAAAACTCAAACGATTATGGCAGATTCTAATTTACAGCGCAGTGTGACTACTGCTACCGCCAGAAGACTGGCAACGACCACCAAGACCGCCCCGCAGATGGGCAGCATCACTCCGAGACTCCTCTTGAAACTCCTGCCCTGGGTGCAGGTATCAGGCGGCACCTTCCGCGTGAACCGCACGAAGGTGGAACTCCGCAAGAACGACCGACTGCCCATCCAGTACGTCAACGGACAGCCCTCGTTTACGACGAAGGACCTGAAGGCGATTCCCCTATTCTCTGAGTTCGACGACGAGATACTGCACCGCCTGGTGAGTTCGTTCGAGGCCAAGGAGGTGGACGTCGACAAGTTCTTCGTGGAGGAGGGCAAGGACAAGCAGCGCTTCTTCATCGTGGCCAGCGGCCAGGCCGAGGTCATCAGCAAGGGGCCTCACGGCGAGGACCTGCGGATAGCACTCCTGGGCGACGGCGAGTACTTCGGCGAGGCCGACTTGCTCGACGAGCAGGAATCGACGGTCTCCGTGCGTGCCATCACGCCGACGGTGTTCCTCGGCCTGAAACTGAAGGAACTGATCAAGTTTATCAAGGAGGTGCCCGACTTCCGCGAGACCTTCAACAAGGCTGTCGACAAGCAACTGCGCCTGAAGGCATCGGTCAACGACAACGGCGAGAAGCATATCGACCTCGTCTCCGGCCACGAGGAGGACAACATCATACCCGAGACCTACATCGACTACGAGGAGAATCCCACCGAGTACTCGCTCAACACGCTGCAGACCGTCGTCCGCGTCCACACTCGCGTCAGCGACCTCTATAACAATCCCTACAACCAACTCGAAGAACAGTTGCGCCTCTCGATCGAGAGCATCAAGGAGCGCCAGGAGTGGGAACTCATCAACAACAAGAAGTTCGGCCTGCTGGCTGCTGCCAACCCCGCCTACCGCATCACCACCCGCTACGGCGCCCCGACACCCGACGACCTCGACGAACTGCTGTCGCTGGTATGGAAGGAGCCTGCCTTCTTCATCGCCCACCCCAGAGCCATCGCAGCCTTCGAGCGTGAATGCACATGGCGTGGTGTGCCCCCCGTAACCACCGACCTCTTCGGCACGAAGGTCATCCTGTGGCGAGGCGTGCCCCTGATTCCTTCAGACAAGGTGGAGGTGGAGGGCCAGTATCTGACGGGCCGTGGCGTGGGTACGACGAAGATTATCCTCGTGCGTGTCGGCGAGAAGAGCCAGGGTGTCGTAGGCCTGCATCAGAGCGGCATCCCCGGCGAGATAGCCCCGTCGCTCTCAGCCCGTCTGATGGGGCTCGACAAGTTCGGCGTGGCCTCGTATCTGCTCACGAAGTACTTCTCGCTGGCAGCACTCACCGACGATGCCATCGCCGTGCTCGAGAACGTTGAGGTGGGCTACTATCACGACTATCAGCACAGGAATAAAGTGGAGAAGTAAGTGTGGCTGAAAGAAATTAGTGGCTGAAAGAAATTAGAATAATTAGAATAATTTCTTTATGATAGATATACAGAATATAACAGGCTATGGACTGGAGGACCCTGGCTTTGCCCTGCTCCGGGAGGTGGCGCAGAAGTACTGCCCCGAGGAGTGGCAGGCCGAGCGCCAGGCCGTCATCCCCGACGAGGCACTGACCCTGGAGGCCCTCGCCTCCCTCGTCCAGTACGACGCTTCACCACAGCATCCCGCCTCCCTCGTCCAGTACGACGCTTCACCACAGCATCCCGCCGCCCTCGTTCAGTACGACGCGGTATCTCCGCGTCCCCAGGAGCAGTCCTCCATCCGCCCCTTCGGCGAGACGGAACTCAGCCAGCTGCAATACGAGGAGGCCGACACCCTGAACTCCGAGCAGATCAAGGCCGACTTCCCCGTGCTCAACCAGAAGGTGAACGGCCACGACCTCGTATGGCTCGACAACGGCGCAACGACGCAGAAGCCCCTGCAGGTGATCGACAAGATCAGCGACTATTACAAGCACTACAATAGCAACATCCACCGTGGGGCCCACACCCTGGCCGCCCGTGCCACCGATGCCTATGAGGAAGCCCGCGAGAAGGTGCAGCGGTTCATCAATGCCGCCTCGTCGGAGGAGATCATCTTCGTGCGCGGCACCACCGAGGGCATCAACCTCGTGGCGCAGACCTATGGACGGCAGTATCTGACACCGGGCGACGAGGTCATCGTCTCCGAACTCGACCACCACGCCAACATCGTGCCCTGGCAGCGCGTCTGCCAGGAGCGCGGGGCCACCCTCCGCGCCATCCCCACCGACCAGAACGGCGACCTCATCCTCTCCGAACTGGAACGGCTCATCACGCCGCGCACACGCTTCATATCCGTAGGCCACGTGAACAACACCTTCGGCACCATCAACGATGTGCAGCGCATTATCGACATCGCCCACGCCCACCAGATACCGGTGCTCATAGACGGCGCACAGTCCATCGCCCACACCCCCGTAGACGTACAGCAGTTGGGAGCCGATTTCTTCGTATTCTCCGGCCATAAGATCTATGGCCCCAACGGCATCGGCGTGGTCTACGGCCGCAAGGAGATATTGGAAAAGATGCAGCCCTGGCAGGGCGGCGGCAACATGATCAAGGACGTGACCATCGAGC
>CAMHUC010000121.1 GCA_946188155.1 uncultured bacterium
CAGGAGAATGCCGCCCGCGTCAGTCAATCGATGCACGAGATTGAGATGCTGAAACAGATTTATGACAATAAGTTTACGACAAATAATTAACGAGGTATGAAGAAGATAACGATATTGGCAAGCGTGGCGCTGATGATGGCCGCTTGCGGAGGGAACGAAAAAGAGTACGATGCCACCGGCACGTTCGAGGCTACGGAGACCACCGTGTTTGCAGAGCAGAGTGGCGCGCTGCTGACATTCAGCGTGAACGAGGGCGACAGCATCGAGGCCAACAAGGAGGTGGGACTCATCGACACCACACAGGTGTGGCTGAAGATTCAGCAGCTGGGTGCTACGAAGGAGGTATATCAGAGTCAGAAGCCCGATATGGAGCGCCAGATTGCCGCCACCCGTCAGCAACTGGCCAAGGCCCGGCAGGACGAGCAGCGTTACAAAGAGTTGGTGGCCGACGGGGCCGCACCCTCGAAGATGCTCGACGATGCTGCGAGCCAGGTGAAGGTGCTGCAGCGACAACTCGACGCACAAATCTCGTCGCTCGCCATCAGCACCCGTGCCCTCGACAAACAGACCGCTGCCGCCGACATACAGGTAAGCCAGATGCAGGACATGCTGCGCAAATGCCACATCACGGCGCCTGCCAAGGGAACGGTGTTGGAGAAATATGTGGAGCGCGGTGAGTTCGTCAGCGTCGGCAAACCACTGTTCAAGATAGCTGATACAGAGGATATGTACCTGCGGGCATACGTCACCTCGGCGCAACTGCAGCATGTCAAGTTAGGGCAGCATGTAAAGGTGTTTGCCGACTATGGCGCAGGGCAGCGCAAGGAGTACGATGGCACTGTCTCGTGGATTTCCTCGCGCTCGGAGTTTACACCCAAGACCATCCTCACCGACGACGAGCGTGCCGACCTGGTGTATGCCGTGAAGGTAGCCATCAGGAACGACGGATTCGTGAAGATTGGAATGTACGGAGAAGTAAAATTAATTGATAATTGACAATTGATAATTGACAATTATGAATGCCATTGAAGTTAAGAACGTCAACAAGAACTACGGCCGGGTGAAGGCACTCGACGATGTGTCGTTCTTTGTCGGCAAGGGCGAGGTGTTCGGACTCATCGGCCCTGATGGTGCGGGCAAGACGTCGATGTTCCGCATTCTCTGTTCGCTGCTGCTGCCAGAGACGGGGACGGCAAGCGTGGATGGTTTCGACGTGGTTAGGCAGATGCGACAGGTGCGCTGCCGTGTGGGCTATATGCCGGGCAAGTTCTCGCTCTATCAGGACCTGACCATCGAGGAGAACCTGAAGTTCTTCGCCACGCTCTTCGGCACCACTGTCGAGGAGGGCTACGACAGCATCAAGGCCATCTACTCGCAGATAGAACGGTTCAAGGACCGCAAGGCGGGGGCACTCTCAGGCGGCATGAAACAGAAACTGGCATTGAGTTGTGCGCTGGTACACAGTCCGAGTGTACTCTTCCTCGACGAGCCGACGACGGGCGTTGACCCCGTAAGCCGCAAGGAATTCTGGGAGATGCTCCTGACGCTGAAGGAGCGCGGCATCACCATCATGGCCTCTACGCCCTATCTCGACGAGGTGCGCTGCTGTGAGCGCGTGGCATTTCTCGACCACGGGCGCATCAGGGGCATCGACACGCCGGAGGTTATCCTCGACCGCTTCAAGAACATCTTCAATCCTCCTGGAATAGAGCATGAGAAAACTACAGAGAAAATAGACGAGAACGTGATAGAAGTATCGCATTTAGTGAAGGCCTTCGGCACGTTCCATGCCGTCGATGACATCAGTTTCAGCGTGAAGCGGGGCGAGATTTTCGGCTTCCTCGGAGCCAACGGCGCAGGTAAGACCACCGCCATGCACATGCTCACAGGACTGAACCAGCCCACCAGCGGCACGGGCACCGTGGCTGGCTACGACATCCGCACCCAGCACGAAGAAATCAAGCAGCACATCGGCTATATGTCGCAGAAATTCTCGCTTTACGAAGATCTGACAGTCAGCGAGAATATCCGTCTCTTTGCAGGCATCTACGGCATGAAGGACGATGACATCCGTCGCAAGACCGACGAACTGTTGGAGCGGCTGAGGTTCACGGAGCACAAGCACGACCTCGTTGGCTCGCTGCCCTTAGGCTGGAAACAGAAACTGGCCTTCTCCGTTTCCATCTTCCATGAACCGGGAGTGGTGTTCCTCGACGAGCCGACGGGTGGTGTCGACCCCGCCACGCGCCGCCAGTTCTGGGAACTCATCTACGACGCTGCCGCACGGGGCATCACTGTCTTCGTGACCACGCACTATATGGACGAGGCGGAATATTGCGACCGTATCTCCATCATGGTCGATGGAAAAATCAGCGCCCTCGGAACGCCCGACGAACTGAAACGGCGTTTCCATCAGCCCGACATGGACCATGTGTTTACTTATCTGGCACGACAGGCCACACGCAGCAGCGATTAATATCGGAAGATTATGAAACAGTTTATATCATTCGTCATCAAAGAAGCCCGCCACATCCTGCGCGACAAGCGCACGATGCTCATCCTCTTCGGCATGCCCGTCGTGATGATGTTGCTCTTCGGCTTTGCCATCACCACGGACGTGAAGAACGTGCGCACCATCGTGGTCACCTCGCAGACGGACCACCTGACGCAGGCTGCCGTAGAAAGACTGGCGCAGTCGGAATACTTTACCATCACCCAGACAGCCAGCACACCTGGGGAGGCTGAACGGCTCATCCGCAGACAGAAGGCAGATATGGCCGTGGTCTTTGCACACGACTTTGCCAGCAAGAAGAACGGCATGCAGATAATAGTCGATGGCTCCGACCCCAACATGGCACAGCAATGGACCAACTACGCACAAAGCATACTGACGAACAGACAGGGAGGAATGGTGAACGCCAAGATGCTCTACAACCCGCAGATGAAGTCGGCCTACAACTTCGTGCCTGCCATCATGGGTATGCTACTGATGCTCATCTGTGCCATGATGACCTCCATCTCCATCGTCCGTGAGAAGGAGAAGGGTACCATGGAGGTGCTGCTCGTGTCGCCCGTGCGTCCGCTGATGGTTATCATTGCCAAAGCCGTACCCTATCTGGTACTCGCCTTCGGCATCCTCATCACCATCCTGCTGATGGCCCGCTATGTGCTGGATGTACCGCTACAGGGGTCGCTGTCCTGGATTCTGGCCGTCTCCACCCTCTATATCATGCTGGCCCTCTCGCTGGGTCTGCTCATCTCGAATGTGGCACAGACGCAACTCGTGGCCCTGTTGCTCTCGGCCATGGTGCTGCTGATGCCTGTGGTGATGCTCTCGGGCATGATATTCCCAGTGGAGTCGATGCCTGCCGTGCTGCAATGGATTGCCGCCGTGGTGCCGCCACGCTACTACATCGAAGCCATGCGCAAGCTGATGATTATGGGCGTAGGCATCGACGAGGTGATGAAAGAGGTGAGCATCCTCGCGTTGATGACCATCGTCTTCCTGACCATCGCCCTGAAGAAGTTTAACGTAAGACTGGAGTAAGCCATGACACTGAAATATCTCATACAAAAGGAGTTCCTGCAGATCAGGCGCAATGCGTTCCTGCCCAAGCTCATCATCATGTTTCCTATCGTCATCATGTGCGTGATGCCATGGGTGATGCAGATGGAGGTAAAAAACATCGTGGTAGATGTGGTTGACAACGACCGCTCCACCCGTTCGCAGCAGATTGTCCACAGCATCGAGGCCAGCGACTATTTCATCTCGGGCGGTCAGAAGGCCACTTATCGTGATGCGCTCGCAGAGATAGAACACGGCAAGGCCGACGTGGTGCTGGTTATCCCTCAGAACTACGGAAAAGATCTGGAAATGGGTAAGATGCCACAGGTGTTGATTGCTGCCAATGCCGTGAATGGCACCAAGGGCTCGATGGGCAGCGCCTATCTCTCGCAGATAGTCACCCACTCAGTCCCGTATGCTTCGATACTATCGCAGCCCTCCATCCTCCTGCTCTACAACCAACATCAGAACTACAAGCTATATATGATTCCCGCCCTGCTGGCTATCGTGATGATGCTGATGACCGGCTTCCTGCCAACGCTCAACATCGTGGGCGAGAAGGAAGCGGGCACCATCGAGCAAATCAATGTGACACCCGTGTCGAAGTGGGCCTTCATCCTCTCTAAGCTCATTCCTTACTGGCTCATTGCCCTCTTTGTCATCACCGTATGCCTCCTGCTGGCTTGGCTCGTCTATGGCATCACGCCTGTTGGACCGCTCTGGCTCGTCTATGTGCTGGCTATGCTGTTGGCCCTGTTCTTCTCATCGTTCGGACTCATCATCTCCAACTACAGCGACACCATGCAGCAAGCCGTCTTCGTGATGTGGTTCTTTGTGGTGTGCATCATGCTGCTTTCGGGACTTTTCACCCCCACGCGCTCCATGCCCCAGTGGGCCTATCTTACCACCTACGTCAACCCCATGCACTACTTCATCGATGCCATCCGCACCGTCTTCATCCGTGGCGGCACCCTGCAACATGTTTGGCATCAGATTGTAGCCCTCTTCGCAATAGGTGTATTTATGGCCTCGTGGGCCGCGCAGAGTTACAAGAAAAACAGCTAAATTACTCCCTTTTCGGCTGCAGGCTCTGGCGGTAGTCGCTGGGCGACTGGCCGAGGTGCTTGGAGCAGTAGCGGC
>CAMHUC010000122.1 GCA_946188155.1 uncultured bacterium
TTGGCAGAAGTGAATGAACCATACATGATATCGACCTCTGTCAGCGTCGGCGAGGAATCCAAGATGAACGAACCCATAGTTTAAAAGGACATTTTTCCATAAATCAGTGCTCAGATAGAGCAATGATAGGATTTTTATCCAGAAAAGTGAAGATTTTATGGAAAATTTTCCAAATTGAAAGTACAACCTTCCAAATTTGTGCTCATTCGAAGCACTCTCACTCGAAAAAGTCCATAATTATTTTGGCTTTTTGCTCACTTATTCGTACCTTTGCAACCGACAAGAGAGTATTAACAATGCCGAATCGGCGCAAAATCGGCGCAAATGCGTTTTTGAGGAATGCCGAAGATGCCCATAAACAAAGGGATACTCAAAGAAATTGAATGACAGATTCCGGTTCTGAAGGTCTTGGGTTTGAATCCCAACGGGATCACTTTGAGAAACCAGCAAGCAATTGAATATCAATTACTTGCTGATTTCCTTTTATTTTGAATGCACCACATTTGTCCCACTAAACTTCTATAATTATCCAATGTCCATGGCTTGCTGAACCCTCTCTACATATACGCCGACACCGTGGAGGAGGCGGTCGAGGAGGTGGAATACGCCCTTGGCGACATGAAGAGCAACTTCACCTCCGCACTGATGGATATGTCCAACACTGCGGAGACCTTCTCCGGCAACATCAGCAAGGTCATGGCGCAGAACTTCATAGAGAACTTCGTCCTCGGCCAGAAGTTCGACCAGCAGATGGAATACTGGCAGGGCCAGTACGAGCGCATCATCGGCGGCGGCTATTCCTACACAGAGCGCAAGAAGCAGCTCAGGCAGCTGCGCGACACCATCGCTGCGGCGAAGGAGGAGTACGTGGAGGAAGCACGCGCCATACAGGAACTGCTTGGCATCGGCACGAACGCGGAGGACAAGAGCGCGTCGGTCAGTGCCGTGGAGAAGATAACGTACGACCAGGCCGACGAGATGGCGGGCATCCTCCGTGCCATACAGATAGCGGGTGAGCAGCGTAACGACATTCTCATACTCGGCTGGCGACTCCACCCCCACCCTCGCCCCCTACGACTTCCACAGCGACAACTCCAAGTGGAACCTTCAGGCAAATTAATTTTCTCTTGCCACTGTTGCCACCTTGCAACAAGCTGCTCATAATCAGCAGTTTACACCATTGCAACAAGCTGGCAACAGTGGCATCACTTCTGATGAAGGTAGCGATAGGTCATCAGGTGGGTTGCGATGAGCCATCATAAAGGGATTCCTATCTACTTTTCAAAACTTACGAATAACTGTCCAGAAGCTGGAAAGAGTAGTCCAAGCCCTGGACGGTTTGCCTGGTTCCACTGAGAGTCACCCGTATGCCACTTGTTTCCCGTTGCCACTGTTGCCACCTCTGATGCCACTACATAAACTCCTGATTATCAACGCATAAGCCCATAGTGGCAACAGTGGCAAGAGAAAAAAATTAGCGGGGTGTCAGGGAGCAAGAACCTTCCTGACCGCTCCGTCGGAGTAGCGGATGATGGTGACGGGGCCGACATGATAGACAGCCTCAATGCGTGGTGCAGCCGTGGCGGCAGCGATGCCAGTGGGGATGCGGCTGACCTCGACGCGGTTGAGGCGGCGGTGGTAGTAGTCGCCATTGACTTGGTTGAGGCTCCAGGCCTCTTCGTCGTAGTCGACATACCACGCCATCAGCCCGTGTGAGGGCAGGGAGCGATCCCACGACTCATCGTCGCGGCGCTCGATGAGGTAGTAGGCATTGTCGAGGGGCTGCTCGCGGTAGATTCGTGCATCGGGCTGGAGATGTAGGGGCTGGAGGGAGGCTACTTGTTGCAGGTCGGCGACAGGCTCCGGGGCGAGCCATCCGCAGGCGTATCGCTCGAAAGAAGAGAAGCCCGGCGGGCACCAGCCGTCGCCGTTGTGGTTGCCCGAGTCCATCAGGTCGTATTGGCCCGTGACGGACATTCCGCCGACGGTGTCATAGTGGTCCATGAGTCCGAGGCAGTGGCTGAACTCATGGCAGATGGTGCCGTGGCCGGCGAGGCTTCCGTCAGCGGCCAGCTCGTTGGAGCAGGCGTATGTGTCGATGACCATGCCCTGCAGGGTGATGCCGTCGGGATAGCTGTCGGCCCAGTCTACCGACAGCAGTCCCTCGTGTTGCCAGACGACGTCCTCATCATGTCGCCAGTAGTCGGACTCGCCATAGCCGGCATAGAGGAGGAACACTATGTCGACGCAGCTGTCGCCATCCCAGTCGTAGTCGGCAAAGCTGACACTGTCGGCCACGGCTCGGCAGGCCTCCTCAACGAGTTTGCCGTCGGCCTGATCGAACCAGTCGGCGCCACCCCAGTAGATGTTCTTGCCATAGTAGGCATAGGGATGTGCCGCTACGACGGGTCCCACCACGTCGAAACTGATGCTGAACTGCCCGTAGCTCTGGTCGTAGAAATAGTCGCTGACGCTGCCCGGTGCCCCGTGCTCTGCGAAGCCCTTTCGGCAGATGACGTCGCTCCAGGTCTGCTTGGGGTCGACGGTGGAGAAGGGCTGGTCGGGGAAGGCTACGAGGATGACGAGTCCGCGCTTCTCGCCCTGGAAGGTGCGAGGGAGAGGGAGTGCGGGGGCGCGATGGCGCGAGGGTGCGGTGGCGCGGTGGTGCGGTGGTACGAGGGTGCGGTGGCGTGCCAGGATGGCGGTGCCGCATGGCTTGGGCTGCTGGCTGGCTGCGGCGAGGGTGATCAGTAGCAGGAGTGTGGAGAGTAGGCAGCGCTTCATCGGAGAATCTTTTTAACGCTCCCGTCGGGGTAGCGGACGATGCGTATGGAAGTGTTTTTCGAGGAGCGAGGAAGGAGGAGGGAGGAGGGAGTAATGTCTTGCGGCTGCAGCCCTTCGGCAGTATCCTCCTTTCTCGTTCCCCGTTCCTCGTTCCTCGAAAAGTCTATCCTCGGAAGGATAATGGCATCGGCAGCGTCGATGAAGCGGAAAGAGATGAGACTGTCGGCCTCGCGGATATCGGTGACGGACCGGGTAAGGAGAGTGGCATGGTCGCTGCCGGTGGGATAGGCCATACCCGTCAGCAGGCGGCTGCGTCCGTTCTCGTCGTAGCGGAGGGTTTTGTATTCGTCGGTCAGATTGTGCTGGTCATTAGGCAGGGTGATGCCGTAGTGCTGCTGCACATACTGCCTCAGGCTCTCGAGATAGTCGATGCCGTCGGCCGGCACGGGCATGATGGTCAGCGAGGCTCCGTCGTTAGGCGAGAGCGTCGTGTTGCCGAAGTCGGTGAAATGGGTGACGAGCAGTCCGTGGCCTGGCAGCAGGTTGTCGAAGCCCTGTTGCTGCCGATTCTCGAGCAGGAACAGCTCCCGGCTGTCAGCCTCATTGCGTACCATATAGGCCTGTCCGCCGTCGGTGAGGGGCTTCATGCGCTCTACGACCGTGGCCTGTGAAAGTTCCTCTGGCTCCAGCCATCCGCAGAGAAAGCGCTCGTAGGCGGAGTAGCCCACGGGCTGCCAGCCACCGCCAGAATAGCAGCCACCGTCCATCAGGTCCCACTCGTCGAACACGATATAGTCGTTGACATTGCCATTTACATTGTAGAGGTCGGGCAGTCCCAGGCAGTGGGAGAACTCGTGGAGCAGCGTGCCGAAGCCGTCCTGCCGCTTGTCGGGCCACAGCAGCTCGTTGCTACAGGCATACCTGCTGAGTTGATAGCCGCCAGCGGTGCCCCATGTATAGCCCGACTTGGGCCATATCAGTTCCTCAGGTGCCCCCTTGACATTCGCGCCACATCCGGCATAGACCAGTAGCACCGTTTCGATGGTGCCGTCACCGTCCCAGTCGTAGCGCGAGAAATCGGCACCAGGCAGCGCTGCTGCCAGTTTGGCGGCCTCCTGTATCATCTTGTTGATATACCTATCGGATCTGCCTTCTCCGTAATACTCACAGGGCTGGGACAGCGTGACGGGGCCAAGCACATCGAAGGAGATACTGAACTGCCCTCGGCTCTGCTCCAGAAAGTAGTCGCGCATGGAGCCATGGGCGCCGTGCTCGGCATAGCCGGGCTTGTTGGCGATGTCGTCCCATGCCTGCTGGACATTCTCTATGGTGAAAGGCACGTCGGCAAAGGCCGTCAGGATGATGGGCACGTGGATGTCGCCCTTGAAGGCGAGGGAACGGGTGTTTTCGGAGGCACGAGATATGACTTGCGGGCCATCGACGACGCAGCCGCCCGGACTGCGCAAGCGACTGCCCTGGGCACTGGCCGTGATGACGGTCAGTGCCGAGAGCAGACAGATGGTTACGATACGTTTCAATTCTTTCAATTTCACTTATAACCTTCGGTTAGAAATCTGTCGAAAATCTATTTCAAAATCTTTGGGCTTCGCCCTGAAATAGATTTTCCCCCTCGGATTTTTCTTTAGATTTTTGACAGATTTCTTGCTAAGCAATTAAGATAGCATTTAATTCTTCGCGCAGGGAGCCCAGGGCTTGAGGGTCTTGAAGAAGTCGTTGCCCTTGTCGTCGACGAGGATGAAGGCGGGGAAGTCCTC
>CAMHUC010000123.1 GCA_946188155.1 uncultured bacterium
TTATGAGAGAACCTGTTAGGGACAAGGAAAGGTTAGGGCACATCTTGGCCGCCATAGAACGGATTCAAGACAATATCAAAGATTAGCCTTTAGACAAGCTTGGCGCAAATGTATTGGTATATTATGGTATCGTGAAAAATATAGAAATCATAGGCGAGGCTGCATATAATCTCACACTTGCTTTCCGAGACAGCCATCCTGAAACACCATGGAGGGATGTGATGAGTATGCGGCACGTGCTTGTACACGACTATTACATGATAAAAGAGAGCCAAGTCAGGTACGTCATAGAAGACAATTTAACATCCCTACGTGCCATGCCGAGTACACACAAAGATTGTTATCGACGGCATGCCGTAGGACTAAGCAGTAGGGGTGTCTACAAACAAAACGTCCGGTTGCCAGTTCTGTGACTTGACAATCGGACTGTATCTTTAGTTAGCTCATGAGCGCGGTAACTTTCCTGTAGTACCTGTTTGTTGCTCTTACGCTGTAATGTATCCCCCCGTTCCAGATGCGAATTGCTTTCTCAATGTCGTTCGACGGGTTGTAATACATTTGAATCAGAAGGAACATCTCTTTCGATTTGGCGACACTATAGCGGTCGGCCAATGTGAAGCGCTTCTTACTCTTCATCTTCTTAAGGATGTCGTTGCAATCCTCCACGAGAATCGGAGTAATTTGCATGGCGCCGGCGGAGTTGCCGCTTACGGCGTTAGGATTTCCTTCGCTTTCTACTTGAATAATTGCATCCATTACTGGATCCCAGTCAAAGCTTAATGCTTTCGTCGTGCGTGCGCTTGCCGTTGCAGCTGACATCATCACGGCAATTAAGCAAAGACCTGCTTTCTTACTAAACCTTTTCATATACTCTATACTTTAGGCGGAACCTCTCACGAGCACCGCGTTATCCTTTAGATTTTCTGAATGTTAGGGCGATTCATCTCGAATCGCGTGCAAAGGTACGAACAATCAGCCAGTTAGCCAAATTTTTTTGGCTTTTTTAAGTCTTTTGTGTGCGCACACTTAATATATGTCAATTGCTTGCGGCCTATTCCAGGTCGACAACGGTGATGCCCGCTCCGCCGAACTGGACGTGCTCGTCGCGGAATTGCGAGACATTGGGGATGGTGGCCAGATACTGTCGTATGAGCTGTCGCAAGATTCCTGTGCCCGTGCCGTGTAGTATACGCACACGGGGTACGCCTACCAGGATAGCGTCGTCGATGAAGTAGGTGATGGCGTTGATGGCTTCGTCGCCTCTCATGCCTCTTACGTCGATGTCCTGGCGGAAATTCTGTCGGCGTGAGTCGATAGTATAGCGGGTGGCATTGCTGACGGTGGCATAGGAGCCTGCTATGTTTTGGTTGCGCTCATCCTGTTTCGATACTTGCTGCTTGGGGGCTTCGGCATGTTCCAGTCGTTCGGCGCGCATCTTTGTCTTCATTCCGCCGAAGATGACAGTGGCCATCTTGCCGTCAGTGCTCTCCACTGTTCCTACAGACGTGAGTCCCTTGATACGAACCGTGTCGCCAGCCTGAATCTGCGATTTCTGGTTGGAAGCCTGAGAGTTGGCTGGCGCAGGGCTTCCCATCTGACTCTTTCCGTTTTCCTCGTTCCTCATGGCCTTCTCAGCCTTGCGCTTCTCCCGGCGCTCCTTGCGCTCTTGCAGCTGGCGTATCTTGCGGGCGATGGCCTCGTCATTGTCGCGGGTGTCGATGTCGCTGATTTCCTCCTTGAAGGCGTTCAGCTCTTCGCGAACTTGGCGGGCACGCTCCTTCTCAGCCTGACTTTCACGGATCTCACGGATAGCGTTCTCTATCTTCTTGTTGCTCTCGCGTAGCAGTTCCTCCGCCTCTTCCTTCGCTTTCCGAAGTATCTCCTTGCGCTGCCGTTCTATCTTGGAGAGCTCGTCCTCGTAGCGGTTAATCTTGCTTTCGAGCGACTTCTCGTGCTGGTGTATCGTCTGGCGCTTACCTTCCCAGTATCGCTTGTCGCGCACGATGTCCTGCAGGTATTTGTCGCTCTGAATGTAGTCGCGGCCCACGATGTCGCTGGCATCCTTTATCACTTCCTCGGGGATGCCGGTCTTACGGGCTATCTCGATGGCGAAGCTCGATCCCGGCTGGCCTATGGAGAGCTGAAAGAGGGCTTGCATCTGATGACGGTCGTAGAGCATGGCTCCGTTCACCACGCCCTCATGGTCCTCGGCAAAGTGCTTCAGGTTCTGATAATGGGTGGTGATTACGCCAAATGCTTTCTTCTGCCAGAACTGCTTTAGTACGGCTTCGGCGATGGCGCCGCCGATAGTGGGTTCCGTGCCGCCCCCGAACTCATCGATGAGCAGCAGCGTGCGTTCGTTGGCCTGTTTCATCATGTGCTTCATGTTCAGCAGGTGTGAGGAGTAGGTCGACAAATCGTTCTCGATGCTCTGCTCGTCGCCGATGTCGATCATGATGCTCTCAAAGATGCCTGTGGTGCTGCGGTCGCCGATGGGGATGCTTAACCCGCATTGTAGCATGTACTGCAGCAGTCCCACAGTCTTGAGGCATACCGACTTGCCGCCTGCATTGGGTCCAGAGATGATCAGTAGCTGCCCTTCGTTTTTCTCGCGCCCATGCATTCCCGGGCTGCTGCTACGTAGAATAATGTCCAGCGGCACCACTTTCTTCTGCTGTTTCTCCAGCGAGAGTTGCAGCAGCGGATGGCGTGCCTGTATCCAGTCGATACATGGCTGAGGGGTCACTTCTGGTTCGAACGCTTTTGTCAGTTGGGCCAATGCAGCCTTGGATTGTATCAGGTCGATCTTTGCCAGGAAGTCGTACGAATTGAGTATCTCTGGCACGTGGGGGCGCACTTCGTCGCTGAACACGGTAAGTATCCTGATAATCTCACGCTGCTCGGCAGCCTCCAGCTCGCGCACCTTGTTGTTAGCCTCCACCACTTCAGCCGGTTCTATGAATACGGTCTTACCAGTAGCCGACTCGTCATGCACTATGCCGTTGATCCTTCGCTTCACCGCAGGCGACACAGGTATCACCAGCCGGCCGTCTCTCACCGCAGGTGTTACGTCTTTGTCCACCAAGCCGTCTTTTTGCGCCGAGTGTAGTATTATATATAATGTTCGCGAGATTGAGCCCTCCATCTTCGCCAGGTCGTGGCGTATACCTGCCAGAGTCATGGAGGCCGAGTCCTTGATATGTCCGAACTTGTCGAGTATCGAGTCGATGCGGCGTATCATGGCAGGGAAGGTGGTCACCTGATCCGTCAGCCGGTGAAGGGCAGGGTAGGGGTAGTGCATTTCGCCGCTTGAGGATTCTTCGGCTCCCCGCTCAAGATACTTCACAATGTTGGAAATCGTCTCCAACGAGCGTCGTAAGTTCCACACCTCCTCTTCCTCCAGATGGGTGCCCGCCAGCCGGATGCGCCTGACGCTCTCCCTCACATCGAAGAAATACTGCATGGGGAAGTCGTCGGACTCCTGTTGCAGACGCCTGAACTCACGCAACTGCTCCTGCCATTCATTCACTTCGCTTACGTCAGTCGAGAAGGCCATTTCGTCCACCTTCTCCTGGCCCAGACCGCTCAGGCAGTGCTTCTTCAGCAGAGTCCTAATCTCGTTGAAACCTATCTTATATTCAAAATTGCTTGGGTAAATCACGCTGCAAAGGTACTGCATTTTGCCTAAATAACCAAATTTATTATAAAAAGTTGGCTTAAAATTTGGTTTATTCAGAAAAACTCCGTACCTTTGCACCCGCTTTTGAGACATCAGAGCACCCAGGAGAGATGGTAGAGTGGTCGATTACAGTAGTCTTGAAAACTACCGTACCGAGAGGTACCGGGGGTTCGAATCCCTCTCTCTCCGCCAACACTACTGAAAATCAGTAAGTTAGGAAGTTACCCCCAAAATTACCCCCAAAAATGGTGATTCTGGGGGTTAATTTTGCCCTCACCTTTATACATCGGCGTTCCAGTCGTGTTCAGTATCATAAAATATCATTTCTACAGGAGTTGACATATTTGATGTTAGGCATGAAGAAGCCCGCCAACTGACCTCGATCTTTCATTCAACTCCTCATTAAGCGGGTGCTTATCGAGCGTGGCGGGCATTCTTGACTTTATGATAGATAACTATTATTTTTCAAACAAGTCCTGCTCAATAGTACGACTTGGTTTCTTCTTACTGCTCATTGGTTCCAGTGACCATCCAAAGACTTTCAGATTCTCCTTCAGTACATAATATATGATGTTGTTGTGCTTGTAGGCTGGAGTGCCATTCTTGAATTTCGGTTGTTTCTCCTTGTCCTCGATGACTTGAATCACCTGCATATAGGTGTCTGCATGTTTTCTTGCCATGAAGGATAATTGGCGAAGATAATATTTTACCTCGTCTTCATGTAGATAGCGACGTAACAAAACTTCAACAACCTGTCCCTGTGAGTCCATATCTGACTTATACCAATGGCTTTGCCTAATCCGTTGGTATGGTGTTAGGTATCAACCACATCATGGCTGATATCCGCAAGCGTGATGCTGAGAACCTGAAACGAG
>CAMHUC010000124.1 GCA_946188155.1 uncultured bacterium
CCTTCGCGGCTCTTCATCTTGCCGTTGGGCAGCTCCACCATGCCGTAGGAGAAGTGGGTCAGCTCCTTGCCCCACTTGAAGCCGAGGCGGTCGAGCAGGATGCTGAGCACCTGGAAGTGGTAGTTCTGCTCGTTGCCTACGACGTAGATCATCTTGTCGATGGGGTAGTCCTGGAATCGCATCTCGGCGGTGCCGATGTCCTGCGTCATGTATACCGAGGTGCCGTCGCTGCGCAGCAGCAGCTTCTTGTCGAGGCCCTCGCCGGTGAGGTCGGCCCACACGGAGCCGTCGTCGTGGCGCTCGAAGAGCCCTTTCGCCAGTCCTTCCTCCACCTTGGCCTTGCCCCTGAGGTAGGTCTGGCTCTCGTAGTAGATTTTGTCGAACGATACGCCCATCTTCCGGTAGGTCTCGTCGAAGCCGGCATACACCCAGGCGTTCATCTTCTCCCAGAGGGCGCGTATCTCGGGGTCGCCCTGTTCCCACTTCACCAGCATCTCGTGGGCCTCCTTGATGAGGGGGGCCTCCTGTTTGGCCTTCTCCTCGTCCATGCCCTGGGCCATAAGCTCTTTGACTTGCTCGCGGTAGTGCTTGTCGAAGCTGACGTAGTAGTCGCCGATGAGGTGGTCGCCTTTCTTTCCGCTCGACTCCGGTGTCTCTCCGTTGCCGTATTTCAGCCAGGCGAGCATCGACTTGCAGATGTGGATGCCCCGGTCGTTGACGATGTTGGTCTTGACGACCCGGTTGCCGTTGGCCTGCATGATCTGCGCCAGGCTCCAGCCCAGCAGGTTGTTGCGCACATGGCCCAGGTGTAGCGGCTTGTTCGTGTTGGGCGATGAATATTCAATCATCACCAGTGGCGAGTCGTCGGTGGCCTGGCGGGTGCCGAAGTGGTCGTCGGCATCGATGGCCTTGAGCAGCTCGAGCCAGGCCCCGTCGCCGATGCTCAGGTTCAGGAAGCCCTTCACCACGTTATACTTCTCCACTGCCTGACAGTTGGCCGTCAGGTAGTCGCCAATCTCCTGCGCCGTCTGCTCCGGCGACTTCTTGGCTGCCCGCACAAAGGGGAACACTACCAGGGTCAGATTACCCTCGAACTCACTTCTGGTCTTCTGCAACTGCGTCATCTTCTCCGTGGCATCCATGCCGTAGAGGGCCTTTACGGCCTGCTGAGCTGCCTTGCTGATTAATGCTTCAATATTCATCTTGTTTACTGTTTTCGGGTGCAAAGTTACGAATAAGTGAGAAGAAAACCAAATGTTTTTGGGCTTTTCTCGAATTGTGGCAGTCGTTCCACCGGGTGGACCGGCCAGAGCGACGAGCCTAATTGGCGGTCCAGCGGCTGGACTGTCTGTAAGATACGCCACGATGCTGATTGCTGCAACCGTCTGCAAATTTTTATCGCCGTTTTTCTTGCCACTGTTGCCACTACGCGCCTTATGTGCTGACTATCAGGCGGTTACGTAGTGGCATCAACCACTGTTCTCTTGCCACTGTTGCCACTGCTGTTGCAATGGTTAAGTGCTTATTAATCAGCGTGTTAGGCAAAGTGGCAAGAGTGGCATCAAAAAATTTAGGTATGAGAGGTTCATACAGAAGCGTGTTATCCAACCGTACCCTCGAGCGAGACGCTGAGCAGCTTCTGTGCCTCGACGGCGAACTCCATCGGCAGTTTCTGCAGCACCTCCTTGGCGTAGCCGTTGACGATGAGTCCCACGGCCTGCTCGGTGGGTATGCCGCGCTGGTTGCAGTAGAAGAGCTGGTCCTCGCTGATCTTCGATGTGGTGGCTTCGTGCTCGAAGATGGCCGTGTCGTTGTGTACGTCCATGTAGGGGAAGGTGTGAGCACCGCAGTCGGAGCCCAGCAGCAGCGAGTCGCACGAGCTGTAGTTTCGGGCGTTGTCGGCAGTGGATGCCGCTCGCACCAGTCCTCGATAGCTGTTCTGGCTGTGTCCTGCCGAGATGCCCTTTGAGATGATGGTCGACTTGGTGTTCTTGCCGATGTGTATCATCTTTGTGCCCGTGTCGGCCTCCTGGTAGTTGTTTGTCACAGCCACTGAGTAGAACTCTGCCTGCGAGTTGTCGCCACGTAGGATGCACGAGGGGTACTTCCAGGTGATGGCGCTGCCCGTCTCCACCTGTGTCCACGAGAGCTTGGAGTCAGTGCCGCGCAGGTCGCCTCGCTTCGTCACCAGGTTGAGCACGCCGCCGCGGCCCTGCTCGTCGCCAGGGTACCAGTTCTGCACGGTGGAGTATTTCACCTCGGCCCTGTCCATGACGATGATTTCCACGATGGCCGCGTGCAGCTGGTTCTCGTCGCGCATGGGAGCGGTGCAGCCTTCGAGGTAGCTGACGTAGCTGTCGTCGTCGGCGATGATGAGCGTTCGCTCGAACTGTCCCGTGTTGCGTGCATTGATGCGGAAGTAGCTGCTCAGCTCCATCGGGCATCTCACGCCCTTGGGTATGTAGACGAACGAGCCGTCGGAGAATACAGCCGAGTTGAGGGCGGCGAAGAAGTTGTCGCGATAGGGTACAACGGTGCCCAAGTACTGTCGCACCAGTTCGCCGTGCTCCTTGATGGCCTCGCCGATGGAGCAGAAGATGACGCCCTTCTCGCGTAGCTTCTCCTTGAAGGTGGTCTTCACTGAGACGGAGTCCATGATGGCATCCACGGCGGTGTTGCCCGAGAGTGCCAGGCGCTCCTCGAGGGGTATGCCGAGCTTGTCGAAGGTTTTCTCAAGCTCAGGGTCGATGACGGCGGAATTACCGCCGTCTACTGAACTGGCTGCGGGCTTCTTGGCTGTGGGGTCGGCGTAGTAGCTGATGGCCTGATAGTCTATCGGGGGCACGTGTACGTGTCCCCATTTCGGCTCCGTCTGCTCCTGCCAGTATCTGAAGGCCTTCAGGCGGAATTCGAGCATCCACTCCGGCTCCCCCTTCTTCTGCGAGATGAGGCGCACGACGTCCTCGTTGAGGCCTTTCTCTATGATTTCTGTATGCACATCGGTGGTGAAGCCGAACTCGTATTTCTGCTCCGCCACCTGTCGCACGTATTGATTCTTTTCTTCCATCAGGGTGCAAAGGTACTAAATAAAAACGGGCTGACCAAAAAGTCAGCCCATTTTCTTCATCCCTTCGCTGGGTGATCTTGATTCCGTGGCTCTGTGTAGTACATCATGCCCGGGTTCTGCCGCTCCAGGTAGGGTAGGGTTCTCCCTGTACGTTCAGAGTTTCTGCTCCACCTCGATCTCCGTGAAGGTTTCGATGATGTCGCCCACCTGGATGTCGTTGAAGTTGACCAGCGAGATACCGCACTCCAGGCCCGAAGCCACCTCCTTGGCGTCGTCCTTGTAGCGCTTCAGGGCATCGATGGCAGCGGTGTGGATGACGATGCCGTCGCGTATGACGCGGGCCTTGTCCTTGTTGTGTACCTTGCCCTCAGTCACCAGACCACCTGCCACGGTTCCCACCTTGGAGATCTTGAACACCTGCTTGACCTCGATTTCGCCGGAGACAATCTCCTTCTTCACCTTGTCGAGCATGCCCTGCATGGTGCTCTTCACTTCGTCGATGGCATCGTAGATGATGGAGTAGGTGTTGATCTCCACGCCCTCGCGCTCGGCGGCCCGGCGGGCATCGGCCGATGGGCGCACCTGGAAGCCCACGATGATGGCATCGGAGGCGGAGGCGAGCATGACGTCGTTCTCCGAGATCTGGCCCACGGCCTTCGAGATGACGTTCACCTGCACCTTCTCGGTGGAAAGCTTGATGAAGGAGTCGGAGAGCGCCTCGATACTTCCGTCGGTGTCGCCCTTGACGATGATGTTCAGCTCGTGGAACTCGCCCAGTGCGAAGCGGTGCGACAGCTCGTCGAGTCCCAGCGTCTTGGTGGTGCGGAGGCTCTGCTCGCGCTGCAGCTGCAGGCGCTTGTTGGTAATCTCGCGTGCCTCCTGCTCTGTCTCCATGATGTGGAAGGAGTCGCCGGCCGTCGGTGCGCCGTTGAGTCCGAGGATGATGGCCGGTTCTGCGGGTCCAGCCTGTTCGATGCGCTGGTTGCGCTCGTTGAACATGGCCTTGATGCGTCCGTAGCTGGTACCGGCAACGACGATGTCGCCCACCCTGAGCGTGCCGTTGGAGACGAGCACGGTAGAGACGTAGCCACGGCCCTTGTCGAGGCTCGACTCGATGACGGAGCCGGTGGCCTTGCGGTTGGGGTTGGCCTTCAGGTCGAGCATCTCGGCTTCGAGCAGCACTTTCTCCAGCAGCTCGTCGACGCCGATGCCCTTCTTGGCCGATATTTCCTGGCACTGGTACTTGCCGCCCCACTCCTCGACGAGCAGGTTCATGTTGGCCAGGTCCTCACGTATCTTGTCGGGGTTGGCTCCTGGCTTGTCAATCTTGTTGATGGCGAACACCATCGGCACGTTGGCAGCCTGGGCGTGAGCGATGGCCTCCTTGGTGGTGGGCATCACGGAGTCGTCGGCAGCGATGATGATGA
>CAMHUC010000125.1 GCA_946188155.1 uncultured bacterium
TATGGACATTGATACATTACAGGGGCTGAGACGATGCCCGCTTTTTAATGGGCTGACGGAGTCGGAGATTATCGACCTGATGCACATGGTGCGTTATAGGGTCGTACGGTGTTGCAAGGGCGAATTTCATGCCATCGAAGGCTCTGTTTGCCAATATGCCGACATCATTATTCAGGGCGAGATGGTGGCAAGCATGATGGGTCCCTCTGGACGTATTATCAGGGTGGCAGACCATCAGTCGGGGAAACTTCTGGCCCCAGCCTTTTTCTTTGCTTCAGATAACCAATACCCCGTCACCGTCGAGGCTACTACTGATACCACCGTCTTTCGTCTGATGCCTGCCGATCTTGAAAAGATTCTCAGCCATGACCCGCGACTGATGATGAACTATATCAAGATACTTTCAAATGTTGTTTCTCATCTGACCAAGAAAGTTCGCATGCTCTCCATGAGTGTACGAGAAAAGGTGATACTTTATCTCGAGGAGCAAATCAGGCTTCAACAGTCGAAAGATGTTCTTCTGCCTTTCTCCCGACAGGAACTGGCTGACCATTTCGGTATCCAGAAATATTCATTGCAACGGTGTCTGAATGAGCTGAAGCAGGAGGGCGCTATCCTCGTTGAAGGGCGACATGTCAAAGTCTTATCGTTGTAGTAGTCTATCATAATCCCTGTGGTTTTTGTGTGATTGTACGATAGGGAAGTGGGGCATTTATCCCAGCGGGGGAACTGCTGGACATACTTTGGGGCCTTTGACCGCAAAAAGCCTTTGACCTTAGGCCTAAGATCGCAAAAGCCGAAAATCATAACAAATAAGGATTGCAAGAATGAAATAATCGTTGTACCTTTGCACTTGAATTTGAACATTGCAGTATTCATGAATAAGAAAATATGGCTTTTGTCCTTCACTATTGCCTTGGGGTTGCAGATACAAGCCCAGAGGCAGGACGACATGCGGCAGACTGTGGAGTATTTGGCTTCACAGGAGCTGGGTGGCCGCTATCCAGCTACTCATGGCGATACACTCGCATCTGAGTTCATCGTCAGCCAGCTGCGCAGCATGAAACTCAAGCCTATAGTCAAAGGCAAGAAGGAAACTGGCTACTATCACAACTTTACCTACGGGAAGAACGAGAAGCGAACTACTCACAACATCATCGCCGTGATTCCCGGAAAGGACAAGCGGCTGAAAAATGAGTATATCGTTGTAGGTTCGCATTACGACCATCTGGGCATGGGCGGAGAAGGCTCAGGATCGCGCCGTCCCGACACGCTGGGCGTTCATCCGGGTGCCGACGATAATGCCAGCGGCGATGCCGTTGTGCTCCAGTTGGCCCGTCATTTCAAGAAGACAGGCTCTCCGCGTAGCATCATCTTCGCCTTCTTCGGAGCCGAGGAGCAAGGACTGGTGGGATCTAAGTTCTTCCTCGACTGGATGAGGCACGATGATTCTCGGCGCATCAACCTCCCCGATAGCCTGAAGGGTATCGTGGCAATGGTCAATCTGGATATGGTTGGTCGTATGCGCGACCACGCGATGAGTGTGTCGGGAACAGGCACCAGCAGCAGTTTCAAGGCGATGGTCGAGGAGGTGGCTCAGCTATCAGGCGTGCACGTCAGTTGTATTCCCGACGGTTATGGCCCCAGCGATCAAGCATCGTTTGTGGCAGCTGATATCCCTGTGCTCTTCATCACAACGGGCGGTCACATGGAGTATCACACGCCTGCCGACGTGCCTGCGACGTTGAATTACGATGGTATGCAGCAGACACTCGACTTCTCGAAGCTGCTGATAGCCCGTCTGGCCGCTCTCCCCGAGGCACCAGACTACATTAATGTGCCCAGCACCCAGACCATGAAGCATGCTAAGTTCAAGGTCACCCTCGGTCTGATGCCCGATGTCATGGGAGCCAACACGATTCCTGGTCTACGAGCCGATATCGTGGTGGCCGGCAAGCCTGCCCATAATGCCGGTATTCGTAGCGGTGACATCATTCAAGAGATTGACGGTAAGGCCGTCAACGATATCAACGAGTATATGGAGCGCCTGTCGGAGCTCAAGGCCGGCACTACGATTCCCGTGAAGGTGCTTCGTGGCGAAGAGGTCATCGTGTTCCAGGTTCACTTAACACCTCCTGTCAGATGAAGAAGTTCTTATATTGGTTCCTGGCCGTCGTCATCACCCTGGTGTTGAGCATCTACCAGCGCATGACGGGTCCTACTTACCCTAAGAAGTTGACCGTCGAACTGCGTGGCGAGAGCTATCAGGTGAAACTGCCCCGCAGTGGCGTACAGCAAGACGAAATCGTGAAACTTCCTGAACTCACGGAATCTGTCCCAATGAGTTTGCATTACCGTCGTTTCCCAACATCGGACGAATTTACCAGCGTGGATTTCCGCAAGAAGGATGGGGAGTGGCAGGCAGCATTGCCTGTTCAGCCCGCCGCAGGGAAGCTGCAGTATTATATCACCATTGACGGCAAGGACTACCTAAAGGATGAGCCTGTCGTAATACGTTTTCGCAACGATGTGCCCGCAGGCATCTTGATTCCTCACATTCTGCTGATGTTCGGAGCCATGTTGCTAGCTGTCTATACTTTCCTGCTGGTTGTTACTGGCAAGGACTACGGCAAGTGGATGAAGCTTACCGTAGGCATCATGTTCGTTGGTGGTTTCGTCTTCGGACCTCTCGTCCAGCATGCTGCTTTCGGTCCTTGGTGGACGGGATTCCCTTTCGGAACTGACCTGACTGATAACAAGACGCTGCTGTCGTTCCTGTTCTTTGTGGCTGCCTTAGCCACCTTGAAGTGGAAGTACAACAAGTGGCTGGTCTGCGCGGCGGTCGTGTTCATGGTGTTTATCTTCAGTATCCCTCACAGCGCTTACGGGTCAGAGTACGACTATTCTGCCCAGCAGTTGAAAAAGTAAGATAAATTAATTAAATCCAATATAAGAAATGAAAATTAAGAGTTTAATGATTGCAATGGTTGCGTCTGTGGCAATCGTGTTTGGTATCAGTTCGTGTGGTAGTGACGATAATGAGCCGGAGGTTCCTGTTGCCTCCCAGGCGATAGGATCCTATACAGGCAATGAGGTGATAATGGTCGACAATGACGAGTCGTCGAACGAGACCAAAACCTACGAGATTACCAAGGCATCTGACACCTCAGTCGACATAACGATTCCTGAGAGTGGCATGGGTATGATGACAATCCCGTCGTTCTCTGTGAAGAACATACCTCTGACCAAGAGCGGCAACACCATTACTGGCAAGGTTATCTCTTATAACGGAACCGTGAAGAATGCCAAGGGCGAGGAGAAGGCTTACACCGTGAGCGATGTCACCCTCATGTTTAGCGACAAAACTGTTGTGGCTACTTTCTCATTGAAATATGGCAATATGCCATTTCTCTTGAAAACCACCTTTACTGGAACTCGCAAGTAAGTGTTGACCGTTCGCATTAAAACCTCTGTTATGGCAGGCATGGCATTGGCTATGCCTACTATTAGTGTGTCTGCACAGGAAAATTTCCGCGACTCTGTAGAACTGGAACCCGTCGTGGTGACGGCCTCGCACACCCCCAAGGCGCTGAAGGACGCCCCTGTAGTGACGAGGCTCATTACGCCCCACGACATCAGGATTGCCGATGCCACTAACATCCAGGACATGTTGACGCAGGAGATTCCGGGACTGGAGTTCGGATTCGCTATGAGTCAGGAGACGTCGCTCAACATGAGTGGCTTTGGCGGCAATGCCGTGCTCTTCCTCGTAGATGGTGAACGCATGGCTGGCGAAACGATGGACAACGTCGACTACAGTCGCATGAGTCTAGAGAACACGGGACGTATAGAGATTGTGAAAGGAGCCTCGTCGGCGCTCTATGGCTCGAATGCCGTAGGGGGCGTCGTCAACATCATCAGCCGCGAGAACCTCGAGCCTTGGACGGCAAATGCTAATTCGCGCTACAGCACATTCGGGCATGAATGGCGCAACGGAGCCAGTTTCTCATTCAACAACAGGAAATGGAACTCGCAGACGAGTTTCCAGTACACCATGATTGATCCCATTGACCTGCCTAAGGCGCACTCTTCGGAAGAGATTGCCATCGAACTGATGAAGAAGGCACAGGGACTGCCATACGACGAATCGGTGCTGAACGACGACTCGAAGCTTAGCCGGCTCTACGGACAGAAGACCTATAACGTGAAAGAACGGCTCGTCTGGCGTGCTACTGACCGACTAACCTTGACAGGGCGGGGCAGCTACTTCTTCCGCACCAGCGAGCGCGACACCCACGACTATCACTTCAACGGCTATAGTGCAGGACTCAAGGGGCGCTACGCCTGGGACTACGGGCG
>CAMHUC010000126.1 GCA_946188155.1 uncultured bacterium
GAAACAGGTTGCACGCCCTTTGTGGCAGGGCGATGTAACAACGTTACAACCTATAATCAAAAAAACTCTGGTACGAGCGTGAAAGATTGGGGGGGCACCAGCCCCCCATTCCCTTACTTCTTCTTCTCTTGTGGCACCAGCAGGCGGTCGCCCGTGAGTTCTATCAGCTGGCGGGCATAGCCCTCTGGCATGCCCGGACGCTTGACGCGAGCCCCGCCACCATACTGGTTGCGCAGGAATTGGCGGCTGTCGTCGGTGGGTTTCTCGGCGCAGTCGTTGTACTTCACGATGAGGTGGAAGGCCAGCTGTCGCCAGCAGTCGATCATCTCGTCGCCCTTCTGGCAGCTGTAGTCGGTGAGGAACTTGATGCGGCGTTCGCCCTGAAGGGCCTGCGCCTGTACCTCAGTCTGCTGCTGCAGGCGGTCGTAGGACTGGTCGAGCGAGTCGCGCACCTGCTTGAGCGACGGGAAGAGCAGCGAGTAGCGTGGATAGACCATGTTGCTGACCCAGTTGCACACCCAGTAGGCATTGTCCATCGAGAAGGTGACATCGTCGGCCCCCTCGCCGGAGAAGCACTTCGGCACGCGTGTCATGCAAGAATACATGGGTGTATAGGCCACCATGTTGCCGTCGTCATTGCCAAACCAGAAGCATCCACCGATTTCGCGGGGCAGCCAGGAGCGCATCTGCGAGATGAACGACCAGGCGGTCTGGAAGGTGGAGATGGGTCGCTCGTTGAAGTACTCACGGCCATCCACCTTATAGGATAGCGGCGAGAGTCGGTAGGGCATCTGGAAGATGCCGCCGCCGATGTCGCCCTTGGTGTCGAGTGCGAAGGGTGTACCCTCGTAGTGGTCGCGCATGGCGTCGCGCAGGTCCTGCAGCGAAAGCTTCTTGTTGGGGATGATCCACAGGGGCATGGGCTCGGCATTCTTCTCGATGCCGGCGGCGTATGGCACGTACTTCGAGAAGTCGTCGGCAAAACGGTTGAAGAAGCTCCACACACGGGCCTCGCAGTAGCGGCGGCCGGAGAAGTCGGGGGCGGCGTAGGCGGCATTGTAGCTGAACTCAGCATCCTTGCCCGAGAACCACCCCATGCGGCGGGCGTACTTCACCACGTTGTCGGAGTAGCAGACGAGATTGGGTACGGGCTTCTTGCCGTCGACAGGGTACTTCTTCTCGAGGTCCTTCACCTTGACGGGGGTGTAGCGGCCGTCGAGGAACTGTGTGATGCGGCTCTGGTTGGCATGCGCGGCGATGGCATCGTCGGGGATGCGCACGGCCACCCATACGGTGCGTTCAGCCGACTTCTCTCGGTCAGGGCCGCAGCCCATCATCTCGAGCATCCAGGCCTCGCCGGGGTCGGCGATGGAGAAGGTCTCGCCCTCGGAGTAGTAGCCGTACTGCTCTACGAGTGCCGTCATCACGCGGATAGCCTCGCGGGCTGTGCGTGCCCGCTGCAGGGTGACGTAGATGAGCGACCCGTAGTCGATGATGCCGGTAGAGTCGGTCATCTCCTCACGGCCTCCGAAGGTGGTCTCGCCGATGGTGAGCTGCCACTCGTTGGTGTTGCCGATGACGTTCCACGTCTCGGGGGCCTCGGCAATCTTGCCAAGATGCTTGCCCGTGTCCCACTCCGTGATGCGGCGCATCTCGCCCGGCTGGTGCTTGGCGGCGGGATAGTGGTAGAGGGGCATGAAGGCACCGTAGGAGTCGGCGTTGTAGGTGACGAACACGGAGCCGTCGGCCGAAGCCTTCTTGCCCACGATGAAGTTGGTGCAGGCAAGGGAAGTGATAAGTGATAAGTGATAAGTGATAAGTACTAATGCTATCTTCTTCATATTACCTTTAATAATTAATGTTAGTTTCATAAATGGCAGTATTCTGGCGGTTGTCTGTCGCAGAGAATTTCAGCTTGTGCTGCCGTCCGGTCTTACGGATGGGTGTCTCGCTGAGGTCGCACACCACGGTCAGGCTCTTGTCAAGCTGCTCGAACACCACGAACCGGTCATCGATAGTGGCCGTATAGGATGCCACCCCACTCTTCCTGTCGGCCATCGTCAGCACGATGCGCTCGCCGAGACTCTTGGGTTGGATGGTGGGGGGCTCGTCGTCATAGTCAAGCGAGTAGCTGAGCCCGAGGTCACGGATGCGGCCGGTGACCCACCCGTCGCGGTAGTCGCCTCCCTGATAGCGGCCCTTTGAGCTGCGCACATAAAGTTTCGATGGATCGGCCTCAGTATGGATGATGCTGTCGGCCCCGATGTTGTCGAGTCGCGGACGGAGGTGCAGCTCGCCGTCGGTGACGAGCGGATAGCTCTGTGGATAGAAGCTATAGGCATCCGACACTTTGCCTGCCTGCCGAGTGATAACTGGCTGAAGCAGCATGTCGGTTGCCAGTAGGCCGTAGGGCACCACGAGCTGCATATCGCCGGGGATGGAATAGGAGTTGGTCTGATTCCAGTGGAAGAGGCGGGTGTTGGCGGATATTCCGGATAACCCGGGATTTCCGGGATTTCCGGATATTCCGGGGTTCTTACCTCTGACGGTGAAGGCGTAGCGGCTCTCGTTGCCCTTATAGTCGCGGAGGATATATTCGAACTGGTAGAGTCGCTCCTGAGTGATGTCCACGATTCCCCGTCCAACGTCTGCATGGAGGATGGGCAGCGTGTTGCCTGGCTCGACGAACGACTTGAGGAACCACACGCGGTGGCGCATCCAGTGGTCGTAGTCGCCCCAGGAGTTGACGAGCCTGTTCTGACCCACGGGCACTCGGTCTAACACTGCCCGGAATATCTCCTCGCCGTCGAGCATCAGTATCTGCTCGCGCACGCCATAGTGGTGATAGGTGCCCTGCATGTAGTCGTCGGCCCACAAGGCGAACCCTACCCTGCCCCAGGCAGTCAGCTCGCGCGAGAGACGGGCAGAGCTGAAGGCGAACACCTGCTTGTGCGTGCTGCCGCAGAAGAGTCCCTGCTGCGGACAGGCCATCAGCGAGTGGGCCTGCGGGGCTACTGTATCGGTGATGTGGTCGCCGATGAACTCATAGGGGTCGAGCATGTCCCAGGTGCGGGTGTCGTGGATCTCAAGGTGCAGATGTGGGCCGGTAGAATTGCCGGTATTGCCGCTCAGGGCGATGAACTGCCCCTGCGACACAGGACACACCAGGGGGCTGAAGTGTGCATCGGCCACCTGCGTCTCATGCTCGTACTGATACCTGCGAAGGGCGGCCTTGATGCGCGGCGAGAACGACTTCAGGTGGCAGTAAACAGAGGTATAGCCCTCTGGGTGAGTGATGTAGACAGCGTTGCCGAAGCCAAACATCCCTTGCGTGACCCGGCTGACGTAGCCGTCGCCAATGGCATAGATGTGCTTGCCCTCAACATTGTCGGTGGAGATGTCGAGCCCGCCGTGGAAATGGTGGGGGCGAGGCTCACCAAAATTCCCCGCCAGCACGATGTCGTAATCCACTGGCGGGGCATAGATACTCAGCAGCAAGCCTATCAAAAGGGAACTCAACATGGCATCCCTTGCTAACAGGCCTTGAATGACATATCGAGGCCCTTCACCGAGTGGGTCAGAGCCCCCACGCTGATGAAGTCGACTCCCTGCTCGGCGTAGTCGCGGATGGTGTCGAAGGTGATGCCTCCGCTCGACTCCGTCTCGTAGCGATGGTTGATGAGGTCGACGGCCTTCTTCGTGTCGCTAACGCTGAAATTGTCGAGCATGATGCGATCCACGCCGCCGTGGTCGAGCACCTGCTGCAGCTCGTCGAACGAGCGCACCTCGATTTCTATCTTCAGCTTCAGTCCCTTCTCCTGTAGGTACTTGTGACAGCGGTCGATGGCATTGGTGATGCCTCCGGCAAAGTCCACGTGGTTGTCCTTGAGCAGGATCATGTCGAACAGTCCGATGCGGTGGTTACAGCCGCCGCCAATCTTCACGGCCTGCTTCTCGAGCATACGCATGCCGGGCGTGGTCTTGCGGGTGTCGAGCACACGGGTATTGGTGCCCTTGAGACGCTCTACATAGCGGTGGGTCATCGTGGCGATGCCGCTCATGCGCTGCATGATGTTGAGCATCAGGCGCTCCGTCTGCA
>CAMHUC010000127.1 GCA_946188155.1 uncultured bacterium
CTGCGCAACAACAACTGGGGCGGCACCATCGAGGACAACTCCTTCGGCACCCACGAGTTCCTCAACCTCTGCGAGATGCTCGGCTGCGAGCCCTATATCAGCGGCAACGTAGGTTCAGGCACCGTCAAGGAGATGGCACAGTGGGTTGAGTACATGACCAGCGACGGCGATACGCCCATGGCGCGCCTGCGCCGTCAGAACGGGCGTGAGAAAGCCTGGAAGGTGAAGTACTTCGGCATCGGCAACGAGGCATGGGGTTGTGGCGGCAACATGACCCCTGAGTACTACAGCGACGAGTACCGCAAGTTCAACACTTACCTGCGCAACCAGGGTGACAACAAGCTCTACCGCATTGCCAGCGGTGCCTCCGACTACGACTACAACTGGACAAAGGTGCTGATGGATAAAATCGGCCGACAGATGAATGGCGTCAGCCTACATTATTATACATGTTCAGGCTGGGACGGTCCGAAGGGCTCGGCCATCAACTTCGACAGCGACCAGTACTATTGGGCCCTGGGCAAGTGCCTCGAGATTGAGGAGGTCATCAAGAAACACAAGGCTATCATGGACGAGAAAGACCCCGAGGGAAAGATTGGTCTGCTCGTAGATGAGTGGGGCACTTGGTGGGACGAGGAGCCCGGCACTATCAGCGGCCACCTCTACCAACAGAATGCCCTGCGCGACGCTTTCGTAGCAGCCCTGTCGCTCAACGTGTTCCATAAGTACACCGACCGCGTGAAGATGGCCAATATCGCGCAGGTGGTCAACGTGCTACAGTCGATGATCCTCACCGACCAGGAGGGTACGGGACACATGGTTCTCACGCCTACCTATCACGTATTCGAGATGTATACCCCGTTCCAGGAGGCAACCTTCCTGCCCGTTGACCTTCAAACCGAGACCATCCAGGTGAGCAAGGCTTACTTCAAGGAGAAGGCCGGCGCTAAGGATGCCGGCTACCGCCCCTGCCCCATGCTCTCAGCCTCGGCCGCCAAGACACAGGACGGTAGTCTGGTATTCGCCATCACCAACGTTAGTCTCGACAAGGAACAGACCATCGACCTACAGATTGACGGCTTCAAAGCCAAGCAGGTCAGCGGTCGCATCCTTACCTCGAAGAACGCCTCTGACTACAACGACTTCCAGCATCCCAACGTAGTAGCCCCTGCCGACTTCAAGGGTGCCAAGCTCTCCAAAAAAGGCGAGCTCACGTTGAAAGTGCCTGCCAAATCTATCGTGGTGCTCTGCATCAAGTAGATTGGCAAGTAGAAGATGAGCGTTAATTTATCTTAGTTTATAAAAAGAATATTCTGAAACGCGCTATTGAATCGGAATTAATTCGTATCTTTGCAAGCAATTTGTATAAAACCAATTATAATTATTCATTATGAACGACAACAAAGTTATGCTCAAGGCAGCGGACAACATCCGAATCCTCGCTGCCGCAATGGTTGAAAAGGCTAAGTCGGGACATCCCGGCGGTGCCATGGGCGGTGCTGACTTCATCAACACCCTGTACAGTGAATTCCTCGTCTACGACCCCGAGAACCCCGAGTGGGAAGGCCGCGACCGTTTCTTCCTCGACCCCGGCCACATGGCTCCCATGCTCTATAGCCAGCTGTGCCTCATCGGCAAATACACACTTGAGGATTTGCAGAACCTCCGCCAGTGGGGTTCGGTGACTCCCGGTCACCCTGAGCGTGAACTGGCTCGCGGCATTGAGAACACCTCTGGTCCTCTCGGACAGGGTCACACCTTCGCCGTGGGTGCCGCCATCGCAGCCAAGTTCCTCAAGGCTCGTCTTGGCAACGTGATGAACCAAACCATCTACGCCTACATCTCAGACGGCGGCGTGCAGGAGGAGATCTCGCAGGGTGCCGGACGTATCGCCGGTAACCTTGGTCTCGACAACCTCATCATGTTCTACGATGCCAACGATATCCAACTCTCAACCAAGACCGAGGTGGTGACCAGTGAGGACACCGCCAAGAAGTACGAGGCCTGGGGATGGTACGTACAAAAAATCGACGGCAACGACGTTGACCAGATCCGCGAGGCCATCAAGAAGGCTCAGGCAGAAAAGGAGCGCCCGAGCCTGATTATCGGCCACTGTGTGATGGGCAAGGGAGCCCGCAAGGCCGACGGCAGCAGCTACGAGTCGAACTGCGCCACCCACGGCGCCCCACTCGGAGGCGACAATTTCATTCAGACAATGAAAAACCTGGGTGCCGATCCCGAGAACCCGTTCCAGATTTTCCCCGAGGTACAGGAACTCTACGCCAAGCGCCGTGAGGAGCTGAAGAAGATTGTGGCCGAGCGCTACGCCGAAAAGGCTGAGTGGGCCAAGGGTCATCCCGAGCAGGCCAAGCAGATGGAAGAGTGGTTCAGCGGCAAGGCACCCCAGATTGACTGGTCGAAAGTACAGCAGAAGGCTGGCTCAGCCACACGCAGTGCTTCCGCTGCCGTGCTGGGCGTGCTCGCCGAGCAGGTGCCCAACATGATCTGCGCCTCTGCCGACCTGTCTAACTCCGACAACACCAACGGCTTCCTGAAGAAGACCCACGACATCGTGAAGGGCGACTTCACGGGTGCCTTCTTCCAGGCTGGTGTGGCAGAACTGACAATGGCTTGCTGCTGCATCGGTATGGCCCTCCACGGTGGTGTCATCCCCGCTTGCGGCACCTTCTTCGTATTCTCCGACTACATGAAGCCTGCCGTACGTATGGCCGCACTGATGGAGCTTCCCGTGAAGTTCATCTGGACTCACGATGCCTTCCGTGTGGGTGAGGACGGTCCTACCCACGAGCCTGTAGAACAGGAGGCACAGATCCGTCTGATGGAGAAGCTGAAGAATCACCACGGCAAGAACTCCGTGCTCGTGGTCCGTCCTGCCGACGCAGAGGAGACTACCGTCTGCTGGCGCATGGCCATGGAGAACACCGACACGCCGACGGCCCTCATCTTCTCGCGCCAGAACATCGAGATGCTCCCTGAAGGCAACGACTACTCGCAGGCCACAAAGGGTGCCTACGTGGTGGCCGGTTCCGACGAGAACTACGATGTCATCCTGCTCGCCAGCGGCTCTGAGGTGTCTACACTCGAGGCAGGTGCCAAGCTGCTCGCCGCCGACGGCATCAAGACACGCGTGGTCAGCGTTCCCTCCGAAGGCCTGTTCCGCAGCCAGTCGAAGGAGTATCAGCAAAGCGTGCTGCCCGCAGGCAAGAAGAAGTTCGGACTCACAGCCGGTCTGCCCGTCAACCTCGAGGGCCTCGTAGGTGCCGACGGCTGCGTATGGGGCCTGGAGAGCTTCGGATTCTCCGCTCCCTACAAGGTTCTCGACGAGAAACTCGGCTTTACTGGTCAGAACGTGTATGAGCAGGTTAAGAAGCTGCTTGCATAAATAAACCCGTTTACAGTTGACGGTTTACAGTTGACGAATGAAATGCCCGCAGGCAGAGTAATCAACTGTAAACCGTAAACTGTAAATCGTAAACTGTAAACAGTAAACAGTAAACCGTAAACAACGAAGATTATGGAAATCAAGACTATAGGACTCGCCAGCGACCACGCTGGCTTTGCCTTGAAACAGTTCGTGAAGCAGTACCTCGACGAAAAGGGCTACGCATATAAAGACTACGGCACCTACACCGAGGAATCCTGCGACTACTCCGATTTCGGCCACGCATTAGCTCGTGGCATCGAGCAGGGCGAGGTATATCCCGGCATTGCCATCTGCGGAAGTGGCGAGGGCATCAACATGACGCTCAACAAGCACCAGAGCATCCGCGCCGGCCTCTGCTGGATTCCCGAAATTGCCCACCTCATCCGCCAGCACAACAATGCCAACGTGCTGGTGATGCCAGGTCGCTTCATCGACGAGGAGATGGCCCGTAAAATCATGGACGAATACTTCGCCACCGAGTTCGAAGGCGGACGCCACCAGAAGCGCATCGACAAGATTCCCATATAAGGCTCCGCATAACTCTCAGACTAAACGCATTATAAATATTTAGGAAAGAAATTAGGGTTCTACTGGATTTAGTGTGAGTTAACTTAACGAATTTAACAAAAAGCAACTT
>CAMHUC010000128.1 GCA_946188155.1 uncultured bacterium
CAGGCCAAGGATGTCACCGTGAAGTCGCCGAACGGGGCGCTGGTGGTGACGGTGAGTAACAACGACGGACGGCTGACGTATGGCGTCACAATGGACGGACAGACCGTGCTCCGCGAGTCGGCATTGGGACTGCGGACGAGCATCGGTGACCTGACGCAGGGGCTGACGCTGACGGACACGAAGGAACGTCGCGTGGAGGCGCACTACGACATGCAGAAAACGAAGACCGGACACAGCGACTACGTGGCCAACGAGATGACGGCGACGCTAAAGAATGACGAGAAGCGGGTACTGCAGGTGACGTTCCGCGTGTCGGACAATGACGTGGCCTTCCGCTACAGCATCGCCGTGGAGCATCCTGAGCGCGAGGCCGACCTGAACAGGACGCTGATATACGGTGAGGCCAGCAGTTTCAACTTCCCCGACAATACCACAACCTACCTCTGTCCGATGGCTGCGCCGGGCATCCTCTGGGCGCACGCACGACCCAGTTACGAGGAGGTCTATACGCCCGACGCACCGATGGCGGTGAAGTCGCAGTTCGACCACGGCTACTCGTTCCCCTGCATGTTCCGCCAGGGCGACAGATGGGTGCTCGTCAGCGAGACGGGTACGACGGGAGCCTACTGCGGCACGCACCTCTCCGACTATGAGGTGGGCAAGGGCTACACCATCGCCTTCCCCGACGAGCAGGAGAACGGCGGTTTCGGCTCGGCCTTCGTGGGCTGTCAGTTGCCGTTCACCACGCCGTGGCGCACCATCACCGTCGGCCCACTGAAGACCCTCGTGGAATCGACTACGGCCTACGACCTCGTGGAGCCGCGCTTCGAGGCGAGCACCGACTACAAGCCCGGCCGCTATACGTGGAGTTGGCTGGTGTGGCAGGACGAGTCGGTCAACTGGGACGACCAGATTCAGTTTATCGACCTCGCCGCCGCACTGGGCTTTGAATACTGCCTCGTAGATAACTGGTGGGACACGCAGATAGGCCGCGACCGTATGCCCGAACTCGTGCGCTACGCTAACAAGAAGGGTGTTGACCTGCTGTTGTGGTATAGCAGCAACGGTTTCTGGAACGATGCGCCGCAGACACCGCGCAACTGCATGAACACGGCCATCGCCCGTGAGCGCGAGATGAAGTGGCTGAAGAGCATCGGCGTGAAGGGTATCAAAGTCGATTTCTTCGGTGGCGACAAGCAAGAGACGATGCAACTCTACGAGGACATCCTCAGCGATGCCAACCGCTACGGTCTGCAGGTCATCTTCCACGGCTGCACCCTGCCGCGTGGCTGGGAGCGTATGTACCCCAACTACGTGTCGAGCGAGGCGGTGATGGCCAGCGAGAACGTCTATTTCACCGAACCTGATGCCGAGCGCGAGGCCTTCGACCTCTGCATGCACCCCTTCTGCCGCAATGCCGTGGCCACGATGGACTGGGGCGGCGTCATCCTGAACCGCCACCTGAGCCGTGACAACAAGAGTCGTCACACGCGCAAGACCACCGACATCTTCGAACTGGCGTCGGGCATCACCAACCAGAGCTACATCCAATGTGCCGCCCTCTGTCCGAACAACCTCACGGAGGTTCCGCAGTTTGAACTCGACTTCCTGCGCTCCCTGCCCTCCACATGGGACGAGACTCGCTTTATCGACGGTTTCCCTGGCAAGTACGTGGTACTGGCCCGTCGCCACGGCGACCAGTGGTACATCGGCGGTCTGAACGCCCTGAAGGAGCCGTTGAAGTTGACGCTCGACCTGCCCATGCTGGCAGGCAAGACGCTGGACTACCTTGTGGATGATAAGCAGCGACAGCCCACCAAGACCACACTGAAGGTGGATAAGCAGGGGCGCACCAAGATCACCATCCAGCCCAACGGCGGCATCGTGCTGACCGAGCAGGGCAAACGGATGAAGACGGTCTCCATCCTGGGCGACTCGTACTCAACGTATGAAGGCTGGCTGACCCCGGACACCAATGCCATCTGGTACTACAAACAGCACGATGCCAGTCAGACCGACGTGAGCAACGTCCGTCAGACGTGGTGGCATCAGGTCATCGAGCGCAAGGGTTGGAAACTGCTGAAGAACAACTCCTTCAGCGGCACCACCATCTGTCATACTGGCTATAACGGCGACGACTACTCTAACCGTTCGTTCGTGACCCGCATGGACAATCTGGGCAACCCCGATGTCATCTTCATCTTCGGTGCCACCAACGACAACTGGGCCGGTTCACCAATGGGCGAATACAAGTATGGCGACGACATCCAGCCTGCCGACCTCTGGCAATTCCGTCCCGCCCTGGCGCGTATGCTGCAGTGGATGAAGGAGCACTATGCCAGTTCCGACATCTACTTCATCCTCAACGGCATCCTCAAGGATGACATCAATACTTCCGTCAGAACCATCTGCAACCGCTATGGTATCAAACTCATCGAACTGAAGGACATCGACAAAGTCTCTGGTCATCCGTCCGTTAAAGGCATGCAGCAGATAGCCGATCAGGTTGTTAGCAGCATGGAATAGCTGTGAAGGTAATACCATAATTGGGGGCCATCATTTGACTGGATAAGTTCAAATGGTGGCACCACCTGTATTTAATGAGACCAATAAAGCGCTTAACAAGGTATATAGGGAATGACACTGATAATCTATCAAAAATAGGAAATGTACTCATTAAATCAATTCTAATAGAGTCGTCTTTATTAACTTGTTGAAATATGCACTTGCTTGTTGGATCCGCACTTCGTTATAGAAAGTTAAAAACGTTAAATCTACAACTTTTTCAATCTATAGAGAATCTGCGTCAACACTTTTCTACCGTTTAATATGTAAGTATCTGATATAAAACAACTTACAAATACGAAAATTGCTCCAATCTGCAGAACATCTATTGCTCGGCCACGAGCGTTCCTTCGACGCGTACAAATGTCTTTTGGGGCTGCAACATCGAAAGCACCATCCTCCACGTCCCTGCTGAGGCCATCGAGAGCTACAACACTACCGACCCTTGGAGCCAGTTCGGAACCATTGTGGCGCTGTCGGATGCCGAGACGGCCTCGCTGACCGTCAGCTCCGTAGGCATGGCCACCTACTGCTCTGCCGACGCGCTCGACTTCTCGGACGTATCGGGTATCAGGGCCTACGTGGCAGCAGGATTCAATCCCGACAACGGGCGGCTGCTGCTGATGCACGTCAATGAGGTGCCTGCCGGTACGGGACTCGTCGTCAAGGGCACGGCGGGCACTTACAGCATCCCCGTTAAGCCGACGGACTTCTACTACCTGAACCTGCTGAAGCCTGTGTTCGAGGCCATGACGGTGCCCTCCGCGTCGGACGGCTACGCCAACTACGTGCTGGCCGACGGCGAGGACGGCCTGCTGTTCTACCGCTCCGACGATGCCACGCTCAGTGCCAACCGCGCCTATCTGCAGCTGCCCGCAGCCGCCGCCGGAGCACGACAGTTCATCGAGTGTGAAGAGGCTGACGAGGCCACGGCCATCAGCAGTCTCCGCGACGGCAGCCAGTCTTCGGGCGAGTACTACAACCTGCAGGGCCAGCGCGTGGCCCATCCCGCGAAGGGCCTGTACATCAAGGACGGCAAGAAGGTGCTCATCAAGTAGATTCATTGATATGAGACTGAACAAAAATAAATTATATGAATAATTCGTGTTCAATTCGTGATAATTATATGTTTTTATATAAACACGAATTGCCATTAATTGAACACGAATTTTTCATTATTTTTTAAATACTACGCATCTAATTACACAATAATAAAAACAAATAACGACAATGAAGAAGAAAAAAGAGTATGAGGCTCCCGCTGCGGAGCCGATGGAACTGGAGTTCGCACCACTGATGGCCGGTACGCCCGTGGGTGATGACGAGCCAGAACAGAGCGGCACATCCGACAAGTATTACGGCGGTGAGGCCCTGTAGGAAGCCAGGCATAATGGGCGGGAACGCTGTGTAGAAGCACTATTCGGCGTTCCCGCCTTGTTATATACACAAGAAATCGATTTATAGGTTGTAACGTTGTTACATCGCCGATGTACAAAGGGCGTGCAACCTGTTT
>CAMHUC010000129.1 GCA_946188155.1 uncultured bacterium
TTCGTCTTAATTCGTTGTTCTTAAAAGGTTTGAGGGGTGGGAAACTTGAGTTAATTTATCCGTTTCTGTCAGTAAGTCAAAAGAACGCGCGAGGCGCGGGCTTATGCTCCCTGCTGCTGCCCCTGCTGCTGGAATCCGCTGGCGAGGCCCTGAATGTACTGCAGCAGCTGGCGCACCACGATCATGCTCTGCTGCATGGGTGCAGCGGCGTGGTCGATGATGTTGATGCCGTAGGCGACGGACTGCGCGTCAAGCAGGTCGGTGAGCGACACGTAGCCCTGCTCGTCGGCGAAGTTGAACGAGGGCATCGTCCACCAGTCGACGCCGAACTTCTGCGTCGTCAGGCGCATGGGGATGGTCTGGCTGACGCCCTTGCAGGTCATCTCGCACTTGATGAGCTGGTTCAGCTGCTGGGTGTACTGGTCGATGGTCTGCTCGTCGGCGTAGGCGCGGCGGGCGGCGGCGCTCTGCTGTGCCAGCAGGAGTGCCTGCTGCATGTCGCTGATGCTGAGGGTGGTGGTCAGGTCGTCGAGCAGCGTGAGCTTGGCCTCGTCGAGGCTGCGGGTCGAGAGCCATGCGGCAAACAGCTCGATGATGGACGATGCCGAGTTGAACTGCGTCAGGTCGAGGCTGGCAGTGCCGGCGGAGGCGTCCCTGTGCTGCTTGAAGCTGAGGTCTATCATCTTTCGCCCGTTCTGGCTCCAGCCAAACAAGCTGATGGTAGAGTTATCTGTCCTGTTGTCGTCGATGGAGAAGTCGAACGTGGTCTTGTCTGCCTTGATGCCATACTCTGCCGCTGCGGGGAATTCGGAGGTGATGGTTCCGCTGACGTTCCAGTTGTCGCGGCTCAACTGGGCGTACTCATGCCCTGGGGCCACGTCGACCTGGTTCTTGAAGCTGCCGCTGAAGCCGTCGTGCCACTGTCCGCTGAGCCTGTCGGCGATGGCGAACCGGAACTCGGAGGGAAGCTGTATCATGAGCGCCATGCCTGGCATCTGGGGAATGGCCTGCACGAACTTGTAGCTCGTGTCGCCGCCCGACTTGAGCGTCACCTTGTATACGCCGGCCTCTACTTGTTGCGTCGTGGGATTCCATCCGCAGAGTACGACCTCGAAGTCGTCGGCCTGCTCAATGTCGAAGCCCGTGATATCGGATTTCTCCGTGAAGCGGTAGTTGAAGTCGGTCAGGTCCACCGTGCCGTACATCTGATAGCCCATCGCGGCCAGTTCGCTGCCTGCCTCCACGGGCTTGACCGATGCCATCACCTTCTGCATAAAGGCGTTGAGCACGGCCTTCTCAAAGCCGGGGTTGTTGAGCACGTACTGGTTGAAGTAGGTGTTCAACTGGTTGGCAGCATTCCACGAGGTGAAGTTCATGTTCTCGGCCAGGTCTTTCAGCGTGGCTCGCGTGTGAGCCACGAACTCCTTGCGGTCCTTCTTGGCCTGCTCGATGGAGCCGGAGTTGTCACTGTTGTCGCTGGAGCACGACGTGAATACGCTTGCGCCGCAAACGAGGGTGGCGGCGAGCACCCAATGCATCATCTTTTTCATTTTCGTTTAGTTTTAATTGTTATACATATCATTAGTTGTCATACATATCGTTTTATCTCATATCGCTGCGGTCGTCGCCCGCCGCGCCCAAGGTCTCGCTGACACAAACGGATTCCGCTGAGGCCGCGCTGAGGCTTTCTCGGCGGATAAATGATCTCTCGGTGGGGGTGGGGGCTTTCGCCATGTGAAGTACGGTTAGAGCAGACCGTTCATGCGCCTCCACTCTTTACCTTTCGGGGTGTAGCAGTAGATGAGGAAGATGATGCCTGGTACACCTACGAGTATTGCTGCTAAATAAACTCCCATATCAGTTGTCCTTTCTTTTATTAGTTAATATTAATCCTATCCATAATGTTATAACTACGATGAACAGGCCGATGACATAGAGTATAGTCTTGTCGGTCACATCGTTGAAGAGCGACGTGATAATGACGCCGGTAAATACATATTTTGCCACGTCAATCAAGAAGTCGGCCAGTTTCTCCTTCCGCTGGTTCACCTTCGGCTTCGATTCCTCAGTCGCCGCCTCCAGTTGCTTGTTGATTTGCGGCTTCTGCGGTTTGGATTTCTCACGTCTTGCAGTCATAATCTATGCTTTGATATGTTTCGACGCTGCAAAGATACGACTATTTCCCCGAATATCCAAGGATATCCGAGATTTATTTATCCGTTTGTGTCAGTAAGTCAAGGAGCGACGAGCCTCAAAGAGAGTGCGCGAGAGGGGGCCTACATGGCGACCAGTTCGTACTCCCGCGTGGAGTCCACCTCGTCTGTCGGGGCGACGATGGCTCCGGCGAGGGCGAGCACGAGGCCCCCGGCCTTGAGGGCCTTCTTGTCGGTGGAGACGATGCGCTGGGGCGTGGCGTCGGTGTCGACGGCGAGGGCGGCCTTGCCGTCCTGGATGAGGCGCTCCCACGTCCAGCTGGTGACGGTGGCGTTGCCCGTGCCGCTGCCGTTCTTCACGTGCAGGAAGCGGTTCTGGCTGGTCACCGTCCACTGCCCCTCGGTCTTGATGTCGAGGGTGAACTCGTTGGCGCCGGCCTCCACCAGGATGTCGGCATCCTCTGTATTCTCGGTGCCGGTGGGCAGCGTGACGTCGGCCACGTACTTCGACGCGTCGTCGCTGCTGCTGTAGGCTGCGAGGGTTACTACTGCGATGGCCAGGGCCATCATGCTTCTAAATGTTCTTTTCATTGTCGCTTAGTTTAAATTGTTACACGTATTTGTTATTAACTCACATGATCATCTATTCATATCATCCGCCGCGCCCGTCGGCTCTCCGACACAAAACGGATTCCGCCGGGGCTGCGCTGCGGCAGCCTCGGCGGATAAAAATACTCGGTGGGGGTGTGGGGGGCGTTACAGCAGTGCTACATGCCCGATGACCCTTCGCATGCTGGAGGCGGCGAAGCCTAACTGATGGAGGAATGTCTCGAAGCGTGTACGGTCGCGGTTGGGCACTTCAAGCTGATAGACAAGCACATCCTCGTCACGACCAGACTGCAAATAGATGTTTTGCAGCAACTGTCGCAGTTCGCGTGCAATCTCCTCCGTGGGGTTGCCGCTGAGTGCTTTGGCGATGAGTTGTTCTGCCTCACGATAGCGGCCACACTGCATGGCAAGACTGGCTGCGCTGCGGTAGAGGATGGAGAGTCCTGGCTCCGGGTTTTGCATGAAGTCGGCCAGCAGCGCTGCTTCGCGCTCCTTCTCGAAAGCTTCGGTGTAGAGGGCGATGCTCTCGCTGCCCTTCGGGTCGTCTTTTGCGGCGATGTCGCCCTTCAGGGCCAGGTCCATCGCCTCGTTGTGTAGTGTCCTGATGTCCTTCATATCTCAATGCTATTTGATGTCGAACTTTGCTTTCGGTGTACTGAACTCCACAACCGACACGTAGGCTGGCAATCGGGTGCCGTCGCTCTTGTCGGTCTGCGCCGTCTTCTGGTGGAAGCGCATGCCAAGGGTGTTGCCATCGGTCTCCCGCATGATGCCCGACACTTCCAGGCGTGCCTTTGGTGTGAACAGAGGGTCGAGACTGTCGCCAAGCATATAGTCGAAGCCGGTTCCTTTGCGGGAACGCTCGATGACGGTGTAGCTTGTGGTGTGCAGTGCCAGCATTACGCTGACGGCTACGGCGTAACGCTCGGTCACGCTTTGTTCGTCGGCATAGGTGCGGAGCAACTGGTCGTTGCACTCGTCATCCCATTCCAGCAGGAATGGCTCCGTGCGCAGACCTTCCATCCGAAGTTCTACTGATGCGGGATGCCCACTGTTGTGCAGGGCGACGATGCAGTTCTCATAGAGGTTGGCCCCCTCGATGGGAGAAATGCCCGGCATTCCCTGCTTGATGTCCGATAGTCTTATGGTGTCCATTGCTGTACTGTTTTGCAATCTTGCGTGCAAAGATAGTGCAAATCAAGTGAAAAACCAAATAAACTTGAGTTTTTCCGAGATGCAGCCTATCCATTCCCGAACAAAGTTCGCCTACCCGTAGCCTTTCGGCGGGGTTATCCCGCCAAAGT
>CAMHUC010000130.1 GCA_946188155.1 uncultured bacterium
GTGGCGATGCCGCTCATGCGCTGCATGATGTTGAGCATCAGGCGCTCCGTCTGCAGCAGCGAGCGCACACGGCCTGTTACAATCATGGCGATGTCGCCCTTCTTCACACGGCTGCCGTCGCCCATCAGCACCTCCACCTGCATATCGGGGTCGAAGCGGCGGAACACTTCCTTGGCTACTTCCACACCGGCCAGTATGCCATCCTCCTTGATGAGCAGGTGCGACTTGCCCATCGCGTCCTCGGGGATGCAGCAGAGCGTGGTATGGTCGCCATCGCCGATATCCTCGGCAAACGACAGATCAATGAGTCTGTCTACGAGTTCTTCTACACTTAACATTCTTTCTTAACTCTTAATTCTTAACTCTAAAAGTAGTATCCGAAGCCCAGGCGGATGCCGAAGCCGGAGTAGTCCTTGTCCTTGAAGCTGTGCTTATAGTACAGTTCGGGCTCGATGGTGACGTGGCGGTTCAGGAAGAAGGAGTAGCCCACATTGAACTCGGGCTGGAAGTCGTTGAAGCCCGTGGAGTGGGCATATTTGGCGATGACGCCCAGGTAGAGGCCGAATTTCTCGAAATGATAGCGCGCACCGGCACCGATGTCGGTAGTGACCACCTCGCCGCTGGAGATATTGTTATAGTCGAACACAGCGAGTACAGACCAGTTGTCGAGGAACAGGTAGCCGGCCTTCGCACCCAGTCCGAAAGACCATTCGGAGGCCTTGCTATAGTCCAGGTTGAGACTCGACAGGGATGCGTTCACATAGAACTTGCCCTGCTGGAACGGGGTGTCGGAGTCGTTGAGGAACTTCTGCGCATTCACACTCATCGCCATCATCAGGGCGACTAATGACATTAATACTTTCTTCATAACATTATTTATTTTAAATTGTTTCCTTCCTATACCACCAACAGAACCAGACGATGGCCACCAGCAGGCAGAGACCGCCAAGAGGATAGCCCACCGACTCAGGCAGGCGAAGGGCCTGCTTGGAGACGAAGAGGAACGTGGAGCACACGGTGGTCATGAAGAGTGCCGGGATGAGCGTAATCCAGAACGCCTTCTTCTGTCGCACGAGATAGACGGTAATCGTCCAAAGGGTGAACACCGAGAGGGCCTGGTTGGAGAATCCGAAGTACTGCCAGATGGTGTTGAAGCCGTCGGGGTTCTCTACCTGCCAGAAGAGCATCGCCAATGAGCAGGCGAACAGCGGCACACAGATGTAGAGGCGCTTGGGGATGGGGCGCTGGTCCAGCTTGAGCCACTCAGCCACAATCAGACGGCATGAACGGAAGGCGGTATCGCCCGAAGTGATGGGGGCTGCCACCACACCGAGCATGGCCAGCACAGCACCGGCCACGCCAAGCCAGTCGTTGCACACCAGGTTGACCACCGCAGGGGCTGAGGTCTGGAAGCCCTTCGTTGCCCCCTCTATCAGCTCGTAGCCCGGGGCAGGATTGCCATAGAAGAACCAGGCAGACACCGTGGCCCAGATGAGGGCGACGACACCCTCGGTAATCATGGCACCGTAGAAGATGGGGCGCCCCATGCGCTCGCTCTTCACGCAACGGGCCATCAGCGGACTCTGCGTGGCGTGGAAACCCGAGATGGCTCCACAGGCGATGGTGATGAAGAGTGCGGGGAAGATGCTGTCGGAGAACATATCGGGATGCAGCTCGCGGCCCATGTTGTGCAGGTCGGTCCATAGCTCTGGCAGCGTGGGCCAGTGCAGGAAGAGCCACACCATCAGCGCACCGGCCATAAAGAGCAGCGAGAAGGCAAACAGGGGATATACCTTGCCGATAATCTTGTCGATGGGCAGCATGGTGGCGATGACGTAGTAGCAGAAGATGATGGCCACCCACATCATGGTGTCGCCACCGATGCTGTGGAGAATCTCTGCCGGTGAATAGACGAACACCGTGCCCACCATGATGAGCAGCAGCACGGTGAACACCAGCATGACGCTCCGCGTAGTGCTGCCCAGATAGCGGCCCGTGAGCTCGGGCAGGCTCGCACCGTCGTGGCGCATGGAGAGCATACCACTGAAATAGTCGTGTACGGCACCGGCGAAGATGCAGCCCAGCACAATCCACAGATAGGCCACAGGGCCGAACTTGGCACCCATGATGGCACCGAAGATGGGGCCGGTGCCCGCAATGTTGAGAAACTGAATCATGAAAATCTTCCAGTTAGGAAGCACAACATAGTCCAGGCCGTCGGCCTTGGCAACGGCAGGAGTCACACGGTCATCCGGCGCGAACACCCTCTCAACAAAGCGTCCGTAGAGCAGATAACCCAACACAAGAGCCACAAGGCTCACCAAAAACGTAATCATCTATTTAAGCAATTTAATTAAATTCGATGCAAAGGTACGAAATAATTCATAATTCATAATTCATAATTCATAATTATTTTGTAATTTTGCAGCGATTTTAAACAAAAAGCATCATTTTGAGGACAATTCTAAGACTCTTCCTACTCTTTGCCTTCGCTATGGCTGCGAAAGCACAGACGCCGAAATATGAAATGCGGGCCGTATGGCTTACCACTATCGGAGGCATCGACTGGCCTCACAGCTATGCCACTTCAGCCTATTCCGTAGATGTACAGAAGCGCGAGCTGACCACCATACTCGACCAGCTCCGCCAGGCAGGCATCAACACCGTGCTGCTGCAGACACGCGTCAGGAGTACCACAATCTTCCCCAGCGGGATGGAGCCCTGGGACGGATGCCTCTCGGGCAAGCCCGGCACCTCGCCGGGCTACGATGCCCTGCAGTTCGCCATCGACGAGTGCCACAAGCGCGGCATCGAGTGCCACGCCTGGATTGTCACCATCCCCGTGGGCAAGTGGAACAGCTACGGCTGCCGACAACTGCGGCAGAGGAACCCCAAGCTCATCGTCAAGATAGGCGACGAAGGCTATATGAACCCCGAGAAGGGCGAGACGGGCGACTATCTGGCACGCTTCTGCCGGGAGGTGACCCGCCGCTACGACATCGACGGCATCCACCTCGACTACATCCGCTATCCCGAGACCTGGAAGCTGAAGGTCGGCCGCCAGCAGGGACGACAGTACATCACCAGCATCGTACGCAAGATCTCTCAGGCCGTGCGCCAGGAGAAGCCCTGGGTGATGCTCTCCTGCTCGCCCATCGGCAAGTACGACGACCTGAGCCGCTACAAGAGCGGAGGATGGAACGCCAACACCACCGTCTGCCAGGATGCGCAGGCCTGGCTGAGGGAGGGCCTCATGGACGCACTGATGCCGATGATGTACTTCCAGGGCAGCAACTTCTACCCCTTCGCCGTGAACTGGAAGGAGTTTGCCTACGGGCGCATCGTGGCTCCGGGACTGGCCGTCTACATGCTTCACCCGAAGGAGCGCAACTGGGGACTCGACATCATCAAGCGCGAGATGTACGTACTCAGGGAACAAGGACTGGGGCACACTTTCTTTCGTTCCAAGTTTCTGACAGACAATACCAAAGGGGTATATAAGTTCACGAAAGACTTTAACCGCACGCCAGCCCTCATCCCGCCAATGGACTGGACTGGCAGGCAGGCACCACGCCCCGCACGGCAACTCGACGTGAAGCGAGGCATGACCACCGACCGCATCAGTTGGAGGGGTGCTCAGGACTGCTCGGGAGCCGACTACCTATTATATAATATATATGCATCGGAGCACTACCCAGTAGACATCAACGACGCACGCTGTCTCATCGGCACCCGACTCAGGCAGACCAGCCTCGTCGTGCCCCACTCCGGGCGTCCGCTCAACTACGCCGTGACAGCCGTCGACCGCTACGGCCAGGAGAGCACCCCTATAGAGAGCCAGCGCCTTCAGAAAGCACCCGTAAAGGTGGATTTCCGCCGGCTGATCGTCGGGAAACCGCGCAAACGATACAAACGGAGATGAGTTTGCAACACACGAACAAACTCCTTCCGACAATTATTACTAACTTTGCACACAATATTTACAAATACTAAAAACAGTAAGATATGGAAAGAACATGGAGATGGTTCGGCAAGAAAGACAAGATTACCCTTGCCCAA
>CAMHUC010000131.1 GCA_946188155.1 uncultured bacterium
GTCCCCCTGTTATCCTTTAGTCACTCCCAGAAGTCGCTGGAGTTCCTAAACAATCTTAAAAAAAAGTCACCGAAATAGCACATTCAACTAAAACAGCGTACCTTTGCAAAATAGATTAATTTCAAAAGCATGTACGAGCAGATTCGGGAGGACGCCCTCTTTATAATGCTTTACGCAGTAGTGACGGCTATAGCCATCATAGCATGCTGCTATATGTTGCTGCGTCAGGGCAATGCCTTTGCCGCCGACATTACACCGCCGCTGCGCCTCAGAAGATGGGCTGCCGCCTTCTTTGCCTCTTTCGCCTTGAATCACGTGTGGTATATGCCGATACTGTTCCATATCGCAAGCGACGACGTCACGATGGTCGACCATGTGGGCGGACTACTCGACAGCTTGACATTCTTCCCCTTGGCCATCGCGGTGATGCTCGTCATGCTACAAGACCGACGACGGCCATTGTGGCCTGCCTTCGTGATGATGGTGCCGATGGCCGGAGCGGCGGCCTGGAGCGTTGCCAACAACAGCTATGGCCCGTTGCCTGTATTCTATGGCTATGCGTTGTTGATAGGCATTGGCATTATCATATATATGGTACGTGCGCTGAGGCAGTACGAACGCTGGCTGCGCGACAACTATGCCGACCTGGAGCACAAGGAGGTTTGGCAGAGCTTCGTGGTGCTGCTAATCATTATCTTGGTGTTCGTGGCCTACGCCTTTACCATCGAAGGGCCGGCTTACCAATATGCCATGCAGGTGCTCTGCATCGTACTAATCTGCCATCTGCTGTGGCGGATAGAGACGTTGAGCGACCTGAGCGACACCTTACGGGGGGGCGGAGGCACGGGGGAGCGGGGGAGCGAGATCGGCCAGTTGCTACAGCAGCATTGCATAGACACGCAGCTATACCTGCAACACGACCTGACTATCACACAGCTTGCCAAGGCCATCGGCACCAACCGCTTCTACCTGAGCCAGTATTTCTCCGGACAGGGCATCACCTACAATGCCTATATCAACAACCTGCGCATCCAGCATTTCATGAGGCTGTATCGCGAGGCCGTGGCCGCCCAGCGCAGCTTCACTGCCCAGCAATTAGCTGCCGAGAGCGGTTACCGTAGTTACAGCACCTTTGGTATAGCCTTCAAACAACGCACGGGACAGACCGTAACAGCCTGGATGCGCGGCACATCCAAGTAGCCGCCACTCCTTTTTCGAAAATCAGCAAAAATCCTTTTAAAATCAGCAAAATCTGATGCGCCAGGCATATAGGGTAACGCTACTAATGGAAATTTGGCTATCTTTGCACATCCAAAGCAGACAGCCGAACAGCCTAAAATTAGTTTTACCCAAATTATAAAATGTATGAATCATGAATTAAATCGGATGCTCGCCGCCATCCTCATCAGCGGCGCAACGGCGGTACTCACTTCATGTACCGACAAAATCGACAACCCGGCTCCTGTCACGCCGGAGAATCCCACAGTGGCCACCGACTATTCACAGAAGTCGAGCTGGTATCAGATTCCTGAGGTCACCAAGGCTTTCGACACCTTCTATATCCCCGCTACGAATTACATCTTGAGTAGCTACGAGGATGGTGCCCCAGACTTTGCGGCAATCGACAACTCCGAGATGATAGCAGGCGTGAAGGACGAATACGAGGGGCATGCAAGCGCCTTTGCTGATGCCACCAATGTGTTCGTGCCCCTCTACCGCCAGTCGGGCCTGAAGCATGAGGAGGACTGCTGGAAGCAGACCGGCGACATGCTGACGGCACTCACGGGCACGCCCTATACTGACATCACCGCTGCCCTCGACTACTATTTCGAGAACTATAACGAGGGCCGTCCGTTCGTCATCGCCGGCCACAGCCAGGGCTCGGCCATGACGAAACTCGTACTGATGAACTATTTCAAGGCCCATCCCGACTACTACAAGCGGATGGTGGCAGCCTACGTGATAGGCTACGCCGTGACCAAGGCAGACCTCCAGGCCAACCCGCACCTGAAGTTCGCAACGGGCGAGAGCGATGCAGGCGTCATCGTCAGCTGGAACACCGAGGGTGCCGGCAACGCCAGTGCCAAGAACATGGTGTGGATGCCTGGCTCCATCAGCATCAATCCGCTGAACTGGAAGCTCGACGACACCTATGCCCCGGCAAGCGAGAACCTGGGCTCGTGGATGCAGAACATGGAAACCCTGAAGCGTGAGATTACCGACGTAGGTGCCGACGCCCAACTGAACGTGGAGCGCGGCGTGGTGGTGACCAATGCCAAGAGCGACTACAACCCCTTTACCAATGTATTCGGCCCGGCGAGCTTCCACAACAACGACTATGGGTTCTTCTACAACAACATCAAAGACAACGTAGAGAAGCGCATAGCATCCTATCTGATTCAGAACAAGGAGATCCGAGACGGCAACTATGACAAGTCGCTGGCCGTGAAGTGCATCAACGGCACCTTCGTCGGCCGGAAGACGGATAATGTCATCTCGTATCTGGGCATTCCGTTCGTAGGACAGCAGCCCGTGGGTAACCTGCGCTGGAAGGCTCCGGTGGAATATACTCCTGTCGAGGGTGTCTTTGAAGCCTATAACTATGGCAAGACCCCCGTCCAGGCAGCTGGCGACCCCGCCGCCCTCTACGCTCAGGGCGAGGACTGCCTGTACCTGAATGTATGGAAGACTGACGAGGCAACAACAGCCAAGAAGCCCGTCATGGTGTGGATCTACGGCGGCGGCTTTGAGACAGGCGGAACCATCGACCCGCAGTACGACTGCTATAACTTCCTCAGAGAGAATCCCGACGTCATCGTCGTCACCGTCGCCTACAGGCTTGCCGCCTACGGCTTCATGCATCTGTCGCATCTGCCCGACGGCAAGGACTATCCCGACGCTCAGAACCTGGGCATCATGGACCAGATGATGGGCCTGAAGTGGGTGCATGAGAACATCGAGGGCTTCGGCGGCGACCCCGACAACGTGACCATCTTCGGCGAGTCGGCCGGTGCCTCAAGCTGTTCTCTGCTTGCGCTGATCGACGAAGCGCAGAAGTATTTCAAGCGTGCCATCATACAAAGTGGCTCGCCTATCATGACCAGATCGACAGAGGAGGCCATCAAGGTGACCGACGATATTATGAAGGCACTCGACTGCAAGACCGTCAGCGACCTGCAGAAAGTATCGCCCAGGCGGCTCGCCGACAAGGTGGGAGAGCTGTACGGCATCTACCAGGTGCTCGGGTGGAGCATCTGGCCGGAGCGAGACGGCCGTCTGCTGCCCAAGGACGGATGGGACGCCTACGAGAACGGCAAGGCGAAGAACGTCTCACTCCTCTTAGGCTGTAACAAGGATGAGTTCAACGTGTTCTCGGCTGCCTTTGGGCCGGAGAAATGGAACAAGTGGGCTGCCGACCGTATGGCGAAGCGCGCCAAGCTGATGACGGCCGAAGAGAATGCGCTGGTGGAGAGCTACGTCAACAGTGCGCCGGGAGCAGACTGGGAGAAGACAAGCGCCCTGTTCAGCCAGAGCTACTTCAATGCCCCGGCCATCCGGCTGTCGGAGAACCAGACCAAGGCTGGCGGCAAGGTGTTCACCTACCTCTTCACGCCCGAGGCCTCTACACCTGGGGTGAAGAGCGGTCATGCGATAGAGCAGTCGGCTGTGTTCAACCATCCCGAGCTGAGTGTCCAGATTGCGGGAAGGACATTCGACGAGACTTTCTGCAAGACCATGCGCAAGATGTGGATCCAGTTCGCCAAGACCGGCAACCCCTCACTCACGGCAGAGCAGTCGCCCGACGGCAAGGCCAAGGAGTGGCCACTCTACGACCTGAGCGACAAGCAGGTGATGGTGCTCGACGAGCAGAACATCCATCCGGCGAAGGAGTCGGACGTGAAGATCGTGGACTGGGAAAAGACCTACTTCCTGACGAAGTATTATTGCAACT
>CAMHUC010000132.1 GCA_946188155.1 uncultured bacterium
TGACGTGGAATGGCATCTTTGGCGGCAAGTGTCTGATGCCTGGTGCCAACGTCTATCTGGCCCGTGAATACAATAATGCACTCTGGATAGGCACCACCGAGGGACTTTTCCACTACGACCTGCGCAAGCGCGAGTTGGGCCATTACACCGTGGAGCAGGGGTTGCCCAGCAACAACATCACGTCAATAGAGAAAGACCAGTTGGGCCAACTCTGGATAGGCACCGACATGGGACTCTCATGTCTGAACCCCAAGTACAGCCGGTTCCAGAACTACTATGTGGAGGACGGTTTGCAAGCCAACTACTTCACCACAGGCGGATCGTGGGCCATGACAGACGGACGACTGCTGTTCTGCGGCACGGGCGGCATCACGTGGTTCAACCCTGCCGACATCGACCATCGTGAGTGGAACGCCACCGTCAGCCTGACGGCCTTCACCATCAATGGTATGCCTGTCGATCAGACCACGCTGTCGGGCAGTTACCAGGTGACCGACACACTGGTCACCCAGAGCCAACACTTCGAATTGGACTACGGCGACAACTCGTTTGCCGTCCGTTTTTCCACGCTGACCTTCGACGATCCAGAGCGCATCACCTATCTGTATAGCATCAACGGCGACCCGTTTGTATCACTGCAGCAGGGAACAAACGAGATTACCTTCTCGCGTCTGACCCCCGGCACCTACCGTTTCCGCATTAAGGCTACCTACAAAGGCACAGAGACAGCCGAGCGCACGTTTACAGTTGTGGTGCATGCCCCGTGGTATCGTTCGTGGTGGGCATATTTGCTCTACGCCTTACTGCTGGCTCTCATCGTATGGCGCTACATCGCCTATCGCAGGGACCGGGTACGTGAACAGATGCAGTTGCAGGAGCATATCCATGCTGAGGAACTGAGCGAGGCGAAGTTGCGCTTCTTCATGAACTTCAGCCACGACATCCGCACGCCCATGACGCTCATCGTCACCCCGCTGCTGTCGCTCATCAAGCGCGAAAAAGACCCACAGAAGAGGGGCATCTACGAGATTATGCGCCGCAATGCCGAGCGCATCCTGGGACTCATCAACCAAATGATGGACCTGCGCAAGATTGACAAGGGACAGATGCAGATGCGGATGCGCGAAACTGATCTCATCAATTTTATCCAAGAACTATACTCACTCTTTGAGCATCAGGCCCGCAACCGACAAATCCACTTTCTCTATGACCACGATTCTGAGACGCTTCCCATCTGGATAGACCGCCGTTACTTCGACAAGGTCATCCTGAACGTGCTGTCGAATGCCTTCAAGTTCACACCAACAGGTGGTGAGATTGCCATCCGCGTCACTCACGACGACCAAAATGCTACCATCGCCATTCGCGACAACGGTGAGAAAATTCCCGAGGACAAACTGGAGCAGATTTTTGAACGTTTCTATCAGTCGGACAGCAAGGAGAGCGGCCAGCAGACGGGCACGGGTATCGGCCTCGACCTCGCCCGCTCGTTGGTAGAGTTGCACTATGGCACCATATCGGCCCACAATCTGGAGCAAGGCTGCGAGTTTGTCATCTTCCTGCCTTTGGGCTCAGAACACCTGAAGGCAGACGAAATGGTGACCGAACCCGATGTGGAAACGGCCGAGCAACTGACATTGGCAGAAGTGGAGGATAGCGATGATACGGCAGAAGGCCCCATCGAGGCGCCCACCCGTCAGCGCCCCATCCTGGTGATTGCCGAAGATGACGAGGAAATACGCGACTATCTGGTGCAGGAACTCTGCAACGACTATGAGATCAAAGCCTTCACCGACGGGCGGCATGCCTTCGCGGAAATTATGCGCAGCGTGCCCGACTTGGTACTCAGCGACGTGATGATGCCAGACATGGACGGCAACACGCTCTGCATGAGCCTGCGTTCGAATCTCGCTACCAGTCATGTGCCCGTCGTGATGCTGACGGCCATGAATATGGACGAAGATCGTCTGCGAGGACTCACCACGGGTGCCGACGCCTACATCGTCAAGCCATTCAACATGGACATTCTCCGCCAGACCATCATCAACCTGATACAGCGGACGCGCACCCTGCGCCTAAAGTACGAGCACACCGACCAGTTGGAAGGAAAGAACTCACCCAAGTCCGTCAAGTCGCCCGACGAGAAACTCCTTGCCAACATCATGAAGGCCATCAACGACCATCTGGACGACGAGAACCTGACGATGGACATGATAGCCAGTGAGGTGGGTCTCAGTCGCGTCCACCTAAACCGCAAGATGAAAGACTTGACGGGCCAGACGCCGCACGACTTCATCCGCAAGGTGCGCTTGAAGAAGGCCGCCGAACTGCTGGCCTGCGGAAAGATGAACGTCTCGGAGGTAACCTATACCTGTGGATTTTCCAGCCCCACCTCCTTCTCGGCCCTCTTCAAGAAGTTCTACGGTGTATCCCCAAGCCAGTATTACAAGTCTAAAACGGAATAGGTTATTCCTTATTTTAACCCAAATTGGTCATTAGAAGTACAATAGTCCGTAATCATGACCATAATATCTTGAAAATAAACTATTTGGCATCATCGCCAGGAATTCTCTATAGGGTAGTCCATAAAGTTATGTTAAACTAAAATGCTGCGGAATTTGGGAAGAAAGCATAAAAAGTGCCGAAATATTTGGAAGTTTCAGAGAAACTTCTTATCTTTGCGACGTTAATTCCTGGTAGTCCCTGAAGCAATTCAAACTATCAGGTGTTATTTTCTATAGCCATCCTCTCTGCTTCCCAGTGGGCGCAAAGGTGTCAAAGGGCAGCTGTTTTATTTACTCATCAATATAATTACGGCCAACGTGACTAACACCGCATTGGCCGTCAGCGAGCAGATGAATATGGTTAGACACATATTATATACCCGACGCGACAGAAAGACGCCCTCGCTATAGGAAGACAGGCGGTCTATTTGGGTTTCGTGTTCCGATAGAGTCTTGGCAAGCACCTTCCGTTCTTTCGCTGTCTCTTCTCGTAACTTCATCATTTCCGATGAGTTTGCTTTGGTGCTTTCCCTAAACTTATTCAGGATGCTGCGCTGCTGGACGAGATGATTGTCCAACAGCGTCTTCATCTGACTGAGGTGCCGGGCATTCTGCTGCTCAAGACTCTCCGTGTCGCCAGCCTCAATGACATCAAGCATGGCATCAAACTTGTTTCTATTCTTCATAAGTGTATCTGTTTCTAATTATCGTTTAAAAGTTCTGCGTATCGGCTTGCAGAGCCATGCCGCCTTATGGGCACAACGGCGGGCTCACTCCTCGTCTTCGTCATCCTTCTTGCGCCCCCAGCCACTCTCCACTCCGCCGCCACCGCCAGCGGATTCGGCCATCGTAGTGGCAGCATCAACATAGTTCACGAACAGGAGCATCGCCACACGCGGAACATCGTTGGCTGTTTGGGCGGCGGAATCGGACACCCCCAACACATCTTTCATCGCCTGATAGGCCGACATGGGAATGGTCAGGTTGTAGTCTCTGCCATCCACGCTGAACGAGTCGTGGTACATCTCTTGTTCGGCAGGCTTCACGTTCTGAGGCACTGCAGCATCCAACGGCCTGCGTGGCTTTGACTTCACTGGGGATTCCTTGCTGTCATTCTTCTTTCGGGGCAGAGGCACGGTGATAATCGGGGCCTTTGTGTCCTGTTGGGGCCGTGCGGGCTTACGATATTCTTCTACTACCTGCTCCCTATGCAACTGCACCCACGTTTGGTAGAGACGGCTCGCCAGCAGTCGACGGTCTGTTCCCAGTTCTGAAGCCTTATAGGGATGTTCTATAAATTAAAGTATTAATAATCAATAAATTACTTGCACAATTCAAGAAATAGTTGTACCTTTGTGGTATAAATCAGACGAAAAGATGGACAAACTGACAATATAC
>CAMHUC010000133.1 GCA_946188155.1 uncultured bacterium
ATATGGAATTAGCAAGCAAATACGACCCGAAAGAGGTCGAAGGCAAATGGTATCAGTACTGGCTTGACAACAAGCTCTTCTCTAGTAAGCCCGACGGGCGCGAACCCTACACCATCGTCATCCCGCCGCCCAACGTGACGGGCGTGCTCCACATGGGCCACATGCTCAACAATACCATCCAGGACATACTCGTCAGAAGGGCCCGCATGGAGGGTAAGAACGCCCTCTGGGTGCCCGGCACCGACCATGCCTCCATCGCTACCGAGGCTAAGGTGGTGAAGAAGCTCGCATCGGAGGGCATCAAGAAGCACGACCTGACCCGCGAACAGTTCCTCACCCACGCCTGGGACTGGACCCACGAGCACGGCGGCATCATCCTCAAGCAGCTGCGCCGACTGGGTGCCAGCTGCGACTGGGACCGCACAGCCTTCACCATGGACGAGGTGCGCTCCGAGAGCGTCATCAAGGTATTCGTCGACCTCTACAACAAGGGCCTCATCTACCGCGGCCTCCGCATGGTGAACTGGGACCCCAAGGCCCTCACCGCCCTCTCCACCGAGGAAGTCATCTACAAGGAAGAGCAGAGCCACCTGTTCCACCTGAAATACTATGTCGACGGTCCAGTAGACGGCGACAGTATCGCCGTTGAAGGCAACGTCATCCACAAAGATGAAAAAGGCTACTACGCCGTCGTGGCCACCACCCGACCCGAGACCATCATGGGCGATACCGCCATGTGTATCAACCCCAAGGACCCGAAGAACCAGTGGCTCAAGGGCCGCAAGGTAATCGTACCGCTGGTGAACCGCGTCATACCCGTCATTGAAGACCGATACGTAGATATCGAGTTCGGTACCGGCTGTCTGAAGGTTACGCCAGCCCACGACACCAACGACTATATGCTCGGCAAGACCCACAACCTGGAGACCATCGACATCTTCAACCCCGACGGCACCATCAGCGACCAGAGCCCCATCTATGTGGGCATGGACCGCATGGACTGTCGCCGTCAGATTGCCAAGGACCTGCAGGAGGCCGGCCTGATGGAGAAGATAGAGGACTATACTAATAAGGTGGGCTACTCGGAGCGCAACCCCGACACCGCCATCGAGCCCCGACTCTCCATGCAGTGGTTCCTCTCGATGAAGCACTTTGCCGACATCGCCCTGCCGCCCGTGATGAACGACCAGCTGAAATTCTACCCCGCCAAATACAAGAACACCTACAAGAACTGGCTGGAGAACATCCAGGACTGGTGCATCTCGCGCCAACTGTGGTGGGGCCACCGCATCCCTGCCTACTACTTCAGCGTAGGCATCGGCTCCGCCGATGCACAGGAGGACTTCGTCGTAGCCGAGACCCTGGAGAAGGCACTCGAGCTGGCCCGCCAGAAGAGCGGCAACCCCTCACTCCAGCTCTCCGACCTGCGTCAGGACGAGGATGCCCTCGACACCTGGTTCAGCTCCTGGCTCTGGCCCATCAGCCTCTTCGACGGCATCCGCAACCCCGGCAACGAGGAGATCAAGTACTACTACCCCACCTCCGACCTCGTGACTGGCCCCGACATCATCTTCTTCTGGGTGGCCCGCATGATCATGGCCGGCTACGAATACATCGGCGACATGCCTTTCCGCAACGTCTACTTCACAGGTATCGTACGCGACAAGCTGGGCCGAAAGATGTCAAAGTCGCTCGGCAACAGCCCCGACCCCATCGAACTCATCGAGAAGTTCGGAGCCGACGGCGTCCGCATGGGCATGATGCTCTCCGCCCCTGCCGGCAACGACATCCTCTTCGACGAGGCCCTCTGTGAACAGGGCCGCAACTTCAACAACAAGATCTGGAACGCCTTCCGCCTCGTCAAGGGCTGGAAAGTCGCCGACGTTCACGTAGGCAGCGGCTCCGTCGCTGCAAATACCCTCGCCACCGCCTGGTTCGAAGCCAAGCTCCGCCAGACTGCCGCCGAGGTCGACGACCTCTTCAAGAAGTACCGCATCTCAGAGGCCCTCATGGCCGTCTACAAGCTCTTCTGGGACGAGTTCTCCTCATGGTATCTCGAGATGGTGAAGCCTGCCTACGTCAATGGCGAGCAGCAGCCCATCGACCGAGAGACCTACGACAAGACCCTCTCCTTCTTCGAGACCCTGCTGAAGATGCTCCACCCCTTCATGCCTTTCATCACCGAGGAACTCTGGCAGCACATCTACGACCGAAAGGAAGGTGAGTCAATCATGCGCGACCAGCTCCGGCTCTCGGCTCCCACCGATGCCGACCTGCAGCTCATCGCCCAGATAGAGAGCGTCAAGCAGATCGTCTCCGGCGTCCGCATGGTGCGCTCCTCGAAGAACATCGCCCCCAAGGAGCAGCTCGAGCTGCAGGCCGTGGGCAAGAACGACTTCGAGCAGTTCAACGCAGTCATCCAGAAGATGGCCAACCTGAGCCAGATCAGCGTCGTCAGCGAGAAGGATGCCACCGCATCGGCCTTCATGGTGGGTACCGACGAATTCGCCGTGCCCCTGGGCAACCTCATCGACGTGGAGGCTGAGATCCAGAAGATGGAGGCCCAGCTGCAGCACCTCGAGGGCTTCCTGGCAGGCATCAAGAAGAAGCTCTCCAACGAGCGCTTCGTGCTGAATGCCCCTGAACAGGTGGTTGCCCTGGAGCGCAAGAAGCAGAGCGACTCCGAAGAGAAGATTGCCGCCCTCAAGGAGAGCATCGCTGCTTTGAGAAAAAAGTAGGATAATGAAAATCCCCTCCTGACTTGGGAGGGGATTTTTTTATTTGTTCGCCTTCATAAGCCGGAAGTCGATGCCACCGCCACAGGCACACAGGCCGAGGGCGAGCACAAACATTGCAAACAGCTTCTTCTTCATACCTTATTATATTATTTCTTGATAAACTCCACGCGGCGGTTCTTGGCACGACCTTCTTCCGTCTTGTTGTCGGCCACTGGCTCGTGGGAGCCCTTGCCAACGGCACGCAGATTAAAGCCATCGCAGCCCAGCCCTTCGAGAGCCTTCACCACAGCCTCAGCACGCTGCTGCGACAGCGGGTCGTTCACCTTGTCAGAGCCTTGATTATCCGTATGGCCCTGTACCTCGAAGCGCACGCTCGGATTCTTCTTCATATACTCCGCCACCTTCTGAATCTCCTCCATCGACTCCAGCTTCAGCGTTGCCTTGCCCGTCTCGAAGAGGATGTTGTTGGTCACGAACTTGCCCGTCTCCTGGATGGCCTTCTCGACGGCAGACATATCGGTGGTCTGCTGAGCATAGAGTTCATTACCGCCCTTAGCATAACGGAAATTAGTCATATAATTCTTGTTACCTGTGAAGCCACCCCAATCTCCCTGATGAATCTTCATTCTAACGGCAGACTTGCTATTAGGGATATTGATGATACGCTTGTTATTGATGTAAATCTTGATAGCACGCTTGTTGAACGACAGAGCAAAGTGATTCCAGTCATTCTTCTTAAACTCCCACGTCTTGCCACTTCCAGAGTCGCGCCAATCACCTGCTGTAGATATATACCTACAAGTGACCTCCAACTTTTGGTAAGACTCACTAATTCTGATTTCATACACGCCATCACCATTACCATCCTCGCATTCCAACTCATAGAAGTTGTCAAGATCGGTATTCGGGTCGTTCATCCAGAAATCGAATTCGAGGGTAAAGACATCAGGCAGATAACTTTTCTGATTAGTCATCAAAGGCTCTATCCTTGTTTGGGGCTCGAAGTGGATACATTTCTTTCCCTTCATATTAGCCACATCCGCCGATCCTTCAATCAAATCCCACTTAGAAGGGAACTCGCCCATCTGCTCATTCTGCAGATTATCTTCGAAAAAGGCAACGGCACCCGGCACGA
>CAMHUC010000134.1 GCA_946188155.1 uncultured bacterium
CCTGCAGACCATTGCGGGCGAAGAAGAACTCATATTCACCAGCCCTGATCTTACGTCTGAAGTACTGTTTCATCAGAAGCTCAATAGGTGCTTCGTCGTCCACGCTTAGTATCTTTATTGCTGCCATAAGTGGAATCGATTTGATGTCGTTTTATGTTGAGTGCAAAGTTACAACTTTCTACTTGAATAAATGATTAATTTGATATAAAAATGTTTAAAAACATGTTTAATGCGACCTCCAGGGGTGCCGGAGGCCGCACTTGCCGTGCAGATGTCCCGCCTGCGGCTGTAGCTACAGACTGACGACCTGATGCCACTCCATCTGCTTGATGTCTTCGTTGAACCTGGCGTAATAGCCCTTGCTGGGATTCTGAGGCACGAACATCGACACACCGTGGAATTTCTCTTCCGTCATCTTGAAGTCGCTATAGATTTTGGACCAGGTCGCTTCGGTATCCCAGTTGTAGCCGATACGCTTCATGACAACGGCTTTCGAGAGCGCCTCATTCCACATCTGGTAATCGGCGGCAGAGGCATAGCGGCTCATGAAGTCGCCTGCATCGAAGAAGAAGTCGTGCTCTTCTTTGTGCTCCGAGTCATCGCCCACATAGCCGTAGTGGACGATGCCTTTCATGTCGGCATAGCCGCCACCGAGATTGGCCTTCACACTCTGCAGGGCCTGAGCCGTGGCCTGTGCCACATGGTCCATCTCGCTCATCTTCACCACCGACAGGGGCAGATTGCCTTTGACAGAGGCGTGGTAACGCTCGATGATGGAACTGTAGAATGACTCTTTCTCGAAGAAAGCGGGCAGCATGGTGTCATAGGGAGCTCCTTGCCCGGGAATCTCGGCTGGCGAACCAATCATGTAGTCGGTCACGTTGCGCAGCTCGTAGAGGTCTTCTAAGCACATCATGTGGCAGCAGTCGCATAGGATGAACCTCATGTGAGGCATCTTCTGCAGGATGTTGTTCAGCGTCGGCACGTTCATCCATTTGCCGGAGCCACCGATATAGTTGCCGTTGTCCAGTCCGTAGGCGCGCGTTCTCGCCATGTCGCTCTCTATCAACCAGCCCGAGCCGTGGCCCCAGAGCACCAGTCCGTAATCGCGTGTGGCGGCATATTTGGTGTAGGCATAGCTCATCACCCGCTCCATCACCTCAGGGTCGCAGGCACGTGCGTCGCTCATCGAGATACCCATGTCGGCTACGGAGACAGAGTCTGTCACCTCGCCCCTCCAGATGCGTGCGAGCCAGGGCGTCTCCATATTGTCATTGGCCTTGTAGCGGCGTACGAACACCAATATACAGTCTTTGTCACTCAGTTTCTTCGAGCCTTCTTTGATCTCGTTCAGGTCGGCTTCCAGAAGATCTGTGCCGGTACTCGACAGGTTGTTCTTGCCAGCCATATAGACGAGGACGGTTCTCTCAGGCTGCGACGGCTGACGGGTAGCCCCCTTGTCGGCTTCCCAATTCTCATTCGTCATCAATTCGTCGTCGCTTGTGCAAGCGGTGAAACTAACTGTTGTTGCTGCGGTAAGGATGCTCATGAACATCAACTTTGCCAGATTCTTCATTGTCTTCATATACTTTTCTTTTTTTGTTTTCTGAGTGCAAAGTTATGGCGATTCCAGTCTCTATCCAACAAATTTGCCATTTTCATCCTCCACAGCCGGTGGTACATATACAAGATTTGCGACAGAAACGGCAAACCTTGCCATAACTGTCGCAAAATGATGTCGCAGTTGACGTCTTAACTATAAGTCCGGCGTATAGAGAGCCCTGTATTCGGCAGGCGTGAGTCCCAGGGCATCGACCAGTTTGCGCTGCATGGTGCGCACGTGCTTGAAGCCTGAATCCTCGGCAATGGAAGCGATGTTGTAGTTCGGCTTTTCACGAAGCAGGCGCATAGCCGACAGCAAACGGAAATTGTCGATATAAGCCTCGGGGGTGCGGTACATCGACTTGTTGCGGAAAAGCTTGTCGAGGCGCTCCTTGCTGACGCCTACCAACTTGGCAAGGGCAGTAGCGTCGAAATCTGGGTCGAGATGAAGGCGCTCTCCCTCCACTTTCGTCTCGACGATGGCCATCAGCTGCCCGTCGTCGCGGAGGTCGGCATTCTGTATTCGCTCTAAATTCATGTCGATGAGCTCGCGTGCCACCTCGACACGCTGGCGGAACTGCATATAGTCCTCGATACGGTCTGTGAGGTCGAGATTGCGATGCATCAGGCGCACGAACTGCTCCCGCGTATAGTCGAGCTGCTTCCTAAGCTCGGCATTCTCAGCTCGCAACTGCTCGTTTTCCGCCTGCAACTGTTTCTGGTTGTCTGCCATGATCAGCCCTCCTGTTCAAAAAGCACAAAAAATCCGCCGACCTCAAACACATCGTTCAACTTTTCGCTGACATGGGTCATGATACACCGCCGTCCGATGTCGTGCTGGTGCTTGTAGATACCTATAAAGAGGCGAAGCCCGCTCGACGAGATATACTCCAGTCCGCTACAGTCGATCTCTACGTCGTGGTCAGTCTGCTGGGTCAGCGGAGCCAAGGCCTTCTTTGCTTCGATGCAGGCGGTATTGTCGAGCTCGCCAATGAGCAATGCTACCAGCCGGTCGTTCTTTTCTGTTATTTTAATCTCCATACCTTAATGTATTTTTATGTTACTATGGTTTCCTAATGCTTTCCAGACGGTCAGGATGTTCTTTCCGTCCTCTCGGCGATAGGCCACGCCGTCACTCATCTTGCGGATGTAGAGGATGCCAAGACCGCCGATGGCGCGCGTCGCTATGGGCTGAGTCAGGTCGGGCTCGGGATGCCGGGTAGGGTCGAAGGGGATGCCGTCGTCGGTGAAAGATACATAGAGTTTGCCGTCCTCCTGCCAGGCGCGGAGCTCCATCATGGTAGCTCCGCTGTAGTTCACAATATTCGCCACAGCCTCTTCGATGACCAGGTGCAGGTTCTGCGTCTGACGCTCACTGAATCCGGCGTCATCGGCTATGGAGAGGGCAAACGCTCTGGCGCGCCTCACCTCGTCCATATCCACTTTTAGTTCAAGCCTCGTCATCGTCGTACAAAATGCTGATTCTGACTGCAAAGGTAGTTTTTTTTTTCGAATCACGCAAAAAAATGGAAATAATTTACTTTCTGAAGTAGTGAAGTGGTCAGTAGTTAAAAGGCCTGAGCTGTTCAGACAGCTCAGACCTTTTCTATTTTTGCTTCTACGTTATATCCTATGGACTCCCGTTTATTTGACAACCTTGCTTGCTACAGGCTGCAGGTACCAGTCGGTGGCCTGCGTGCGGTCACTGGCCCAGGTGTTGAAGTCCGGATAAGCATCCTTGATGCAGGTGCGCTCCATAGGCCACTGCCACTTGGCGGGAATGGCTATGCCGTGCGGGTCCTGCCCCTTGGCGGTCTGCAGGCCATTAGTCAGTATATAGTTCTCCATGATGGCGATTGTCTTTTGA
>CAMHUC010000135.1 GCA_946188155.1 uncultured bacterium
AGGGCCTGGCATGGAGGACTATGGCGTGACGCTGCCCCGCCCGCTGGTGGAGCAGATGGCGGCAGCGTCGCCGCATATCAAGTGCTACGGCATCGAGCAGGGCTGGACCAATTTCGACCAGTTCATGTTGGGCGATCAGGAGTATTCGCTGAATCTGGTGTATGGTATTCGCGACTTTATGAGCGTCTTCGAGCCGAAAGTCATCTGCGGCGATTTGAAGGGCTTGAAGCAGTTGGGCAATATCGTGCTGCCTCGTTCTGAGGCCATGCGCATCTTTGGCACTGCCAATGCAGCAGGCAAAACCATGAAATACAAATGGGAGGATGGCTGGATTTTCAATGTGTGTGCCGTGATAGAAGACTATCCGGAAAACAACTTCCTGCACGACATCAGCTTTATCGGTATTAACTCTAACGAAGGCAACTATCAGAACTGGAACTATCAGGCCTATATCCGTGTGGACGACGTGGCCAACCTGCCGAATGTTATTACCGCCATGCGCCAGAAGGCCGTCGAGCTGTTCAAAGATGAGCTTAACATGACAACCCAGCAAGAGGAGGAAGCCCTGCAAGTGGTCTTGACGCCGATTGCCGATACCCATTTCGCGAAAGACCTCAGCAAGGATTCGCCCAACATCAAGTCGGTCAGCAGGAGTTCCGTCTATCTGCTCATCTGCTTCTCGCTGCTCATCGTCGTGATAGCCGCCGTCAACTTTATGAACTTCACCCTGGCCGAGACACCGCTGCGCATCCGCAGCATCAACACGCAGAAAGTGCTGGGCGCATCGACGGCCAGTCTGCGCGGCAGTCTGCTGGCCGAGGCCGTCATCATCAGTCTGCTGGCATTCGTGGGGGCGATGGCGATGGTGTATGTGGCTCACGACTTAGGCTTGCAGGAGCTGGTGCAGGGCAGCATCCTGTTGCAGGATAACCTGTGGCTGGCAGGCGTCACCCTGCTCATCAGCATCGTGGTGGGACTGTTGGCCGGGGCCTATCCGTCGTACTACGTCACGTCCTTCCCGCCGGCCTTGGTGCTGAAAGGCTCGTTTGGTCTGTCCCCCAAGGGTCGCATCCTGCGCACTTCGCTGATCTGCCTGCAATTCGTCGTGTCGTTCATGCTGGTCATCGGCGTGGGCATCATGTACCTGCAGAGCTACCTCATCTTCCACACCGACTACGGCTTCGACAAGGACGAAGTGATGGTGGTGCCGACAGCGCCCGACACGCGCAATCATGCTGATGCCATCGATGCCGACCTGCGCAAGATTCCCGGCATTGAGGGGGCCTGTCTGGCCCAGAGCGTCTTGGGCAGCAACGACCGCTATCAGACGTGGGGCAGGGGCGAAGGCGACAAGCACATGACGTTTACCTGCATCTTCGTCGACTGGCGTTTCCTCAGCGTGATGGGCATCGACATCGTGGAGGGCCGCAATTTCCGCCAGACCGACGGCGACGTGTATATCTTCAACGCGTCGGCCAAGAAGAAATATCCCTGGCTCGCCGTCGACAAGCCCATCAACGACGAAGACATGCCCGTCGTCGGCTTCTGCGAGGACATCAAGTACACCACCCTGCGTGTGGACGACAGCCAGCAGCCCATCGCCTTCGTGGTGCCCAGCCGTGACGGTTACTTTAAGGGAGATTTCTGGCGCAACCACCTCTTAGTGCGTGTGGCCAAGGGCGTGGACAAGCGCGAGGCCAAAGAGAAAGTGCTGGACGTGGTGCTGAAATACGAACACGAAAGCAAGCCCGACATCAGCGACCTGCGCTACGTGGACGATGTGCTGGAGGAATCGTACCGTCAGGAAAGGCTCTTCACCCAGCAGATTCTGCTGTTCTCGCTGCTGGCCATCCTCATCAGCATCATCGGCGTGTTTGGCCTGACGATGTTCGAGAGCGAGTATCGCCGCAAGGAGATTGGCATCCGCAAGGTGTTCGGCAGCTCTACGAAGGAAATCCTGATGATGTTCTGGCGGCGATACCTCTACATCCTGCTGGGCTGCTTCGTGGTGGCGGCTCCCATCGGCTACCTGGTGGGCCAGCACTGGCTCGAAGGCTTCGCCGTCCGCACCTCCGTCCCGCCCCTGCTGTTCGTGGTCTCCTTCCTGCTCATCACCCTGATCACCATGCTGACGGTGACATACCAGAGTTGGAAGAACGCCAACGAGAACCCCGTCAACAGCATCAAGACTGAGTGACACCATCGGGCGAAGTCTATCTTCGTATGGATAGATTTCGCCCGAATCGCTTGTTTATTTCAAACAATTATTGTATCTTTGCACCACGAACATATAAAAGGAAGAATGAATGGAGATCAAACTGAACGATTATCACAAGAAGGTGAATGCCGAGAAAAAGGCAAGTGTAGCATATTGGCAAGCGCATCCGCTTTCGCGCGAGGAGTGCTTGAGGCAATTGAAAAACTTGCGGGAACAACGGCTTGCAAGTCTGTCCAACTGGTAAGACTGCGTCAATGGGCACAGGAACAAGGCTGCTGGTTTGAGGACCGCAGCCTTTTCGGCGATTTCTTTGACCGTGGGTCAGAGAATGAGACGTATTTATCAGCTGATAGAACGACCATCATCAAGTTGAATGATTTCCGTTACTCAGATGACAATCTGACACCATTCTTTGAGCGTATCAAAGCGCATAACCAATACTTCCCTGATTGTCCATACAATATGCTTGGATTTGCAGAGAATCGCGACGGAAAAGTTTGTGCTGTATTGGAGCAACCATTTATTGCTAACGCCCGCCTGGCCACGAAAGAGGAAATCCACGACGAGTTCCTTCGTATAGGCTTTCATCCGGAGGACAACGGCGGATACTACACCAACGGTCAGCACGACATCTTCGACGCCGTTGCCGGCAATGTATTGGTAGGCGGCGACGGCAACTATTATTTCATCGATACCATCATCTATCCCTCCGATACTGGCGGCTACGACCTGTATCGTAGCCTTTCGCCCCGATTCTCTGGCGAGGGTGTCTAAAAATCATACGCTCTACTGTCTAATTTTTAGACAATCTGCTTCTGCCAGGGCTGAAAGCCTTGGCGGATTCGTTTTCTTGCCTTAACTTTGCAGCAACAAAACGTAAATGATATGAAGAGTTATTTCAGATTCCTGTCGCGCAACAAACTATATACCTTTATTAATATAGCGGGGTTGGTGGTGTCGCTGATGTTCATCATCCTCATGGGCGACTACACGTGGCGGCAATACAGCATCGACTCTTGGCACAAGAATGCTGACCGCATCTATCTGATGGGCAATGAGAGAATGTTCTATATGTGGCCGCAGGCCGCAGAGGCGATTAAGAAGCAGTGCCCGGAGGTGGACAAGACCTGCTGCGTGTTGA
>CAMHUC010000136.1 GCA_946188155.1 uncultured bacterium
AATTCTAACGGAACGACTTCCACTCGAATTTATGAATTAATAGATGTTACCTTAAACATTACTTAATCCCTGATTCTGTCCAGCGACCTGACCAGTTTCTCATCAGCGAGGATAGCGCGACGGGCCATCAGATAGAGGATGAGGGCTACGGCGGGCAGCACAGCGGGCCACATGGGCTTGAAGTCGGCGGCTCCCCATGACTTGTCGCTTACCATCTGGGATACGACGAAGAAGCACACATACCAGCCCACGATCAACAGCGCATTGAGCGCACAGAAGAGTGCCTGCGCCTTACGGTTGTGGTAGATGAAAATAGTATATGACCCAAGGGCTGCCGTGGGCAAAAGGATGGCGAAGAGGGGCCACACGTCGAAATGGTGCTTGCCCAGCGGATCGGTAAACCAGAGGTTGAACACCTTGGCCACGCTCACTCCAGCGGTCTGGAAGGAGCCTATCTGCATACTGAGGGTGACAACAGTCAGGATGACTGCCACCACGAGGAATATAGTCTGCTTACGCTGCCACATGTTGATAGTTTACTGTTGATTGTTTACAGTTTACAGACAGCCGGCAATTAGAATTCCTGGGTCTGGGCAGCCTCGCGCGAGGGGTCGCGCCAGTACACCTTGTCCTCGATAAACTCCTGCGTGGCCAGCAGCGTGGCCTTGGGCAGCTTCTCGTAGTAGCGTGATATCTCTATCTGCTCGCGGTTCTCGAACACCTCTTCGAGTGTATCGTTGTAGGAAGCGAACTCAGCGAGCTTCTTCGACAGGTCATCCTTGATCTGGATGCTGATCTGGTTGGCACGCTTGGCGATGATGGCAACGCTCTCGTAGATGTTGTCGGTATCGCGGCAGAGGTCCATGATGTTGCGGGTAACGGTGTTTACCGGTGCTTTTGATTTCTTGTAATCCATGCTCTTATTCTAATTTTATGATTTTTACGATTCTGTGATATAGCGATATAACGGGATAGCGACATAAGGAGATTTAGTCCTTGATGACTTTCTTGCACTTGGCGATATATCGTTCGGCGGTGCGTACGTTCTTCGAGTCTGGGTACTCGTTGATGAAGCCGTAGCACTCGTCCTCAGCATCGCGGTAGCGCTCCAGTCGCTTGTCCTCTGTGGAGTTCTCGGCCAGCTCGAACTTGCTCTTCATGATGAGCAGGGCGAAGTCCTCGCGAATCTTGCAGTAGGGATATGACTTCAGCGCGTTCTGGGCGGTGATGATGCACGAGGTGTAGTTGCTCTCGTCGTTCTTGTTGATGTTGCCGAAGTAGCCGCCGAGGTTATAGTAGAGCTCAGCAGAGAGGTACTCCTTCATGGTGAGCTTGTCCTGCAGCTCGTAGAGCCGCTTCTGTGCCTCAGGGCGCAGCTTGGAGTCAGGATAGAGGTCGAGGAACTGCTGATAGGCGTTGATGGCCCCGATGGTGGGTGTCTGGTCGAGTCGCGGCTCGGGGGCACTCTGGTAGAGGGAGTTGCCCACAAAGAGTGCTGCCGACTCGGCATAGAGTCCTCGTGGATAGCTGGAGCCGTACTTCTTGAAGGTGGCCGAGGCAGCCTCGAAGTCGGCATTGCAGTACTGAGCCATGCCCAGCATGTAGAGGCTCTCCTGGGCATCGTCGGTACCCTTCTTGGTGGTCACCACCTGCTCCAGCAGCGAGGCGGCCCGCTGGAACTTGCCCAGGGCGAACTGCTCCTTGGCATACTCATACTTGTAGGCAGCGTCGTTGGACTTGTATACCTTGTTGAATTCTCCGGCGCAGCTGGTCAGCATCAGCATCGCGCACGAACCTATAATGATATTTTTCTTCATATCGGGGTGCAAAGTTACTGCTTTTCAGTCAAACTACAAAGGTTTTTGCAAAAAATATAAATTATCAATTGTCAATTATCAATTATTTATGTAATTTTGCACCTTGTTATGAGCGAATTTATACTAACATCACCCTATAAGCCGACGGGCGACCAGCCCGAAGCCATCCGGCAACTCACCGACGGACTGCGCCGTGGCGACCAGTCGCAGGTGCTGCTGGGCGTCACCGGTTCGGGCAAGACGTTCACCATGGCCAACGTGATAGCCAACGTGAACTGCCCCACCCTCATCCTGAGTCACAACAAGACGCTGGCAGCCCAGCTCTACGACGAGATGAAGGGTTTCTTCCCGAAGAATGCCGTGGACTATTATGTCAGCTATTATGACTACTATCAGCCAGAGGCCTATCTGCCGTCGAGCGACACCTATATCGAGAAAGACCTGGCCATCAACGACGAGATCGACCGTCTGCGCCTCTCTGCCGTAAGCGACTTGCTGTCAGGGCGTCAGGATGTGGTTGTTGTATCTTCTGTTTCATGTATTTACGGTATGGGCAGTCCTGTAGCCCTGCAGGAGAACGTCATTACGCTCCACGTGGGCCAGAAGCTTGACCGCAATGCACTGTTGCGAAGTTTGGTCAGCGCGCTGTATGTACGTAACGACATCGACCTGCAGCGCGGCAACTTCCGCGTGAAGGGCGACACGGTCGACGTGTTCATGGCCTATTCGGAAGTGGTGCTGCGAGTGACCTTCTGGGATGACGAGGTGGATGCCATCGAGGAGGTGGATGCAGTCACCTTCGACCGTCTGGCCCGCTTCGAGGAATACAAGCTCTACCCTGCCAACCTCTTCATGACCACTCAGGAGCAGACGAACATCGCCATCCGGAATATCCAGGACGACCTGACAAAGCAGGTGGCCTTCTTCCAACAGATGGGCGACGGCATCAAGGCCCAGCGCATCAAGGAGCGCGTGGAGTACGACATGGAGATGATCAAGGAGCTGGGCCACTGCTCGGGCATCGAGAACTACTCGCGCTACTTCGACGGCCGGCAGGCTGGCGAGCGCCCCTACTGCCTGTTCGACTTCTTCCCCGACAACTATCTGCTCATCATCGACGAGAGCCACGTCAGCGTGCCACAGATACGGGCCATGTATGGTGGCGACCGTGCCCGCAAGACCAACCTGGTGGAATACGGGTTCCGTCTGCCGGCCGCCTTCGACAACCGTCCGCTCACCTTCGAGGAGTTTCACGAGCAAATCAACCAGGTGATTTACGTCAGTGCCACGCCTGCCGACTATGAGCTACAGGAGGCCGAGGGCGTAGTGGTGGAGCAAGTGATTCGTCCCACCGGGCTGTTAGACCCAGAAATAGAGGTACGCAAGAGCGAGAACCAGATAGACGACCTGATGGACGAGATACTCACCCGCAGCCACCGCAACGAACGGGTGCTGGTGACGACGCTCACCAAGCGCATGGCCGAGGAGCTGAGCGAATACCTGCTGAACCACGG
>CAMHUC010000137.1 GCA_946188155.1 uncultured bacterium
GGGCAGATGCAGGACACGCACAAGTGCAAGGAGCGTGCGAAGATGGCTGCGGACATCATTGCCGAGCGGTACGGATGGGTGAAGGCTGAGGAGCGGACGAACCACCGGATGGAGCGCATACACGATGCTGCCATCAAAGTGCTGAAGGGAATGGACGCTTGGGACATCGAGACGTACTTTGCCAAGATGCGTAAGAACGGCTTCGAGGTAGAGCCGACCTACGACAGCCAGGGTGTATGCCGGGGCTACTCCATCGGCGAGAAGCTCTACGACCTTGACGGCAATTACTCCAGCACCGTCATGTACAAGGCATCGGCCAAGAAGTTCGGGCATGGGCGAGACCTGACGGTGTCAAAGCTGTATGGTACCTGGCAGAAACTACATTCTGAAACGGCAGAAGTAAGAACTGAAAGTTACAGATGGCAGCAGGCGAGCCAGCAGAAGACGGCAATGCCTCCGAGGACTGCGATTTCATCACTGACTGATGATGACGAGGAATATCTGAAGGTATTGAAGGCTAAGGAGAGGATGTCTGGTAGCAAACAGCAAGAGGCCATGCCGAAACCGCAGCCATCGACCCACGAACCGACGAAGGGCGAACAGGAGCGTGACAGCGCCATCTTCTTTGCCGTCAAGTCCATCAGGGAACTTGTCAGGACGCCTTTCCGCACAGAGTTCTATCCGCTCGACTTGGAGGATCTACTACCGGAGGGTATCGTCGCCAAGGCCATCGACATGGAACAGGAGCCAGGCTCGTCGTTCAGCGAGGACAATCTGAAGGCTGCGGCTGATGCCCTCATGGAGATGGTCGAGTGCAGTGCCGAGCGTGCCGTTGTCGCAACCGAAGGATTGCTTGATGTCATCCAAAACATCGCCTTGCCCGAAACCCAGCCTTCCCTTGGCGGTGGCGGTTCGTCAAACAATGACCTGCCCAGAAAGAAGGACGATGAATGGAAGTGGTGGAAGAACAACGGCTTTGTGCGGAATCAGCGCAGCAGAGGCAGAAACAGATAACCAATGTGTTTTTATATTATGGGAAAAGATTATCGAAAGCAGCTTCCCTCTGGCCATAGCCAGCAGCAGGGAGGCGACAGCGGGGTACGGCAAGAAAGCCCCCGTCAGCAGGAGAAGCCGGATGTCATCCTGCCAGTGATTAACAATCGTGCGGTCAGCAAGGCGCATGTACTGCTCTACGACCACAAGGAGTATGAGCGTCGCGTGAAGGCCGTTCTGGAGGGCAACATCCTTGAGAGCACCATCCGCGAGACTGCCGACATGCTCGGTCGGCAGATTGACCTGTTGAACGGCATCCCGCTTGATGTATTGAGGAACAACAGCAACAAGCTCGTCAACCAGGACATGGATGTCACGCCGCTGGAGGACATCAACCGGAGTGCGGAGAATGCCCTTCACCAAGTGGCCGGGAATATCCATGACTCCAGCCTCATGAAACGCTATGTCGAGGAACTGACGAGGAAGGAGCGCGAGAAATGGCAATTGTCGGAGGTTGACAAGGCGATGATGAAGGGTGGCGACAAGGCCTGCGAGGTGATTGAAAACAAGGCCGAGGGTCATCTCATCCGCCTGACCTCGCGCATGGAGTGGTTCCCCGTCGTTTACCATCTGGTGGACAAGGTGGCACTGGTGGTGTTCACCGTCCTCGGCTATTACACGGGGAAGTACCACCTCAACGACACCATGGCCTTCCTTTGGCTGATAGCGGCCATGCCCGTCCTCATCATGTCAGTGATTTGGGGCATCAATGAACTGATGGCTTGGATGAACTGGAAATAGCAGAAAGCTGAATCAACGTTCAGAGAACATAAATATTTGCAAAAGACATCTGCTCTTATCGGGGCAGGTGTCTTCTTCTGGATCAAGGTCGTCAAATATGGCTTCATCACAGAACTGCTCTGAAAAATCAGGTTCTTGCTCCTGAATAATGGAAAGGTATGTCTTGTCATCCATTGGAAGCAAGTCTTCGCCAACTCTCATCAGTGGAACGTCTTCAAACTTAAAGACCTTGCCCACAGGTCTTGGTGGTACTTCTATAACGACCACACGTCCCGTCTTGCTTGCCTCATCCTCAAACAAATCATATACCTCAGGTATAATGCCTGCGTCACGATAGATATTGCTTTCCAGGTTACCAAGCGAATTCACATTTATTTTTTACATTGCTTCATCCAATCGGTTTCGGAGAGGCCGGTGATTCTCTTAAAGGCAGCGCTGAAGGTGCTGTAACTCTTGTAACCGCTCCGTTCTGCCAGTCTAAGCACGGCGATGGAACGGTTTCCCTCAGTTGTTTCACGATAGAGGCTGATGAAGTGGTCAATGCGCAGCCGGTTGATGTAGTTGTTATAGGTCGTTCCCTGTTCTGCGAAATAGCTACTCAGATAGTTGCGGTTCGTCTCGATGGCATCGGCCAGCTCCACTAACGTCAAGTCGTGTTTCAAGTACAGCTGTTTGCCTTCGCAGCGCTCTTTCAGCATGGTACTGATATGATCAGCGATAGCCATCGGCAAAGCGCCCGTGTTTGTCTGGGGTACATAACTTTCGAGCGTCTGCAGTGTTTCCACGCGCCAAAGCAGGAATCCGATGATGATGAGCGTATTGATCTGAGTGACATATTCCATCAACATGCCGCCATAGTTCACTTTGTAAGCGACGAACATAAGCAGGATGCAGGTGATGGCCACAAGACTTTGCCAAATCTCCTTGCGCTCCAAGTCGGCATAGTTGTCAAGGAGCCATCGTCCGTACTGTCGCACAGCGCGAATGTAATAGATGACGAAGATGACAGCCAAGGCGAGGAGATAGATCTGCAAGATTGGTTCGAAGGCACCACAACGAATGAAAACACACACGATGACGACCGCTACCATGGGAATCATAGCCAAGCCTATAGGCCAGAGCGGACGTTTGCGGTCCTGCAGCATGCGTAGCAACACTGCCATCATACAGGGCATGAGGGTCACACTGTCGAGCATGATGGCCACGGCATTACGAACCAGACGGTCTTCATGAAGCCAGAAGATGCCTAAAACGACCCACCACACATGGCTCAATGCCACAAAAGCCATAAAGGCCGCCGTCCAGCCCCTAAGCACCTTGGGAGGACGGATGTCGGACGAGAACGCGTTTCCGGGGGTCAACAGCAGATAGCTGCAGCCCACCACAGCGAGCATGGCAGCCCCGCCATAGAGCATGATGAAGGAAATGTCCTGAAGTCCCAGATGTTCGTACATGACTGCAAAATTACGAATAAGTGAGAACAAAACAAAGGTTTTT
>CAMHUC010000138.1 GCA_946188155.1 uncultured bacterium
TTGCTTATTTACAGCGGAATGACTTTTTGGTGACAAAATCGTGCGGAAAACAGGTTGAGTGTCATTTCAGCGAGAAGCATCAGGTGGCAGAATATGCCAGCCAGTTTGGTTTCTCGCCCAACTACCTGAACGTCTTGTGCCGCAAGCATATCGGTCTGTCAGCACTACGTATGATAGACAGTCGAATTGTATTGGAAATCAAACGCCTGTTGATGGAAAACGAGAAAACTATCTCGGAAATTGCCTATAGTCTCGGATTCTACGAACTTTCCTGTTTCTCCCGTTTCTTCCGTCGTATGGAAGGCATATCCCCCGTTGAGTTCAGAGAACGTATAGATGAAATGTACCAAAGATGAGCGGGAATGTGTAATGACGGGAAAGGCTTTTTGTCGTACCTTTGCACCCAGATTACAATAAGAAAGAAATGAAAATGGAAAAACTGATTCACTTTTTGGAAGGTATGAAGATGACCATCGTGGGCGGTGTGGCCCTGCTGGTCAGTCTGGGGCTGTGGCTATGCGATGTGAGCGTGGCCTTCGACCCTGCGTGGGTAACGATTGTGATTTGCGGTCTGCCGCTGCTGTGGTTGGCCGTTACAAGACTGATTTATCAGCGATGTACGACCGAAAGATATAACCGGGGGCGACTTTGAGAACCCGACTGCACCCCGCTATGCCCCCGCCCTTTATTTTCTTCATATCACTTCTTGGTTATTCTTGCCAGATAGTCGTAATGTTCGCCCTCGGCTATTACTTCGGCTGCATATCCGTTTGCCTTATAAATGCGCTGCAAAGTTACGAAATTATTCTTGTTGGTGTTTCAGATTATTTTCGTACTGTGTGGTTGGAAATCGTACAGTACGAAATATTCAGATGCCACTCTTGCCACTATGCCAAACGTATTGATTTGCAGGTATTTAACCGTTGCAACGGTAGTGGCATGAGTGGCAAGAGAAGTGGTGTTGTTGCCACTGCGTAATTCTTTGATAGTCAGCGCACAACGTGCATAGTGGCAACAGTGGCAAGAAAAAACGTGCAAGCAGTTTTCGTACGTATGCTGCATCAACTTCACAGAGCGTTGCCTATGATCAGTCCAGCGGCTGGACTGTCTGAATGCTCAAACATACAGGCTGGTCCAGGCTGTGGACCTATTAGAAGTACGTGTGGCAAGAATGGGATGGCTGCCGTTTTACACCATTCTACAAGCATGTTGAACACGACAAGATTGTTTAGTATGAGTTTGAAAGACGAGTAACGTTAGACCTTGGTTCTACGTAAGCTGAACAAGGCGCACGAAGCCTACGAGGATATAGAACCTTATGGCACACAGGGGGCTGGCCCCCTGTGTGCCCTTTTACTCCACTGCCGGAGCGTCGGGTGGCGAGTAAAGTGGAAGGCCGTCTCAATCTTTTAAATCAGCAAGCAAAGGTAGTCATTTCTGGCCTAACATTCGGGGTAATTTTCACATTTTTATCTCAACAGGTTTATAATTTCGAAAAATTTAGCTAAATTTGCAGACGATTTTGAACAGAACAAGGATATGAGGCATCATATATATATAATAGTGGTAGTGGCCATCCTGCTGATGTCGGCGGGCTGCAAGGGGGGCGCCGCAGGCAATAAGCGTTCGCCGCAGGCTGCGGACAGGCTACGGGCAGGCGAGTCGAGTGACTCGGCCATTTCGCTCTACACGGCGGCGTATGCCATGACGTTTGTGGACACAGAGCCTGAGCGGGCCCTACAGCTCATCGACTCAGCCCGGTTGGAGGGCAATCTGTCGGATGTCCGTGCCGACATTCAGCGGGCCAGAGTCTATGGACGGTCGCATGCGGAAATCAGAACCGACTCTGCCATCCTGATTGGCGAGCGCCTCATGCTCCACGACTCTGTCATGGCCGACTACGACCTTCAGATAGACGTGCTCGAGATCCTGCTCGATGCTTACCGGCTGGAGAGGGACTATGAGCAGGCCCTGCACTGGGCCACCCGGCTGAGCAACGTCTATCGCGAGCACGACATGCGCCACCTGCAGTCGTACAGCAATGCCGAGATCGGCGCCCTGATGGTCCGCATCGGGCAGCAGCAGGAGGGACTGGCACGCATCGACAGCGCGGTACAGCAGCTGGCAGGACATCGGCACTACACAGAGATGAACCTCGCCCTGCTTGCATTGAAGCGCAAGGCGGACGTCGCCGCAGAGACAGGGCGCTACCAGGCGACGACAGATGCCTCACAGCAGATGCTCGCCATGCTGGACGACTTCGAGCAGCACCCTGCCGACTACTATGACCAGGGCAATGGCTACAGCGGCATCACCGTCGAGGAACGTCCGCGCTACATCGACTTCTACCGTAGCCGGGCATACTCATTCCTCGCCTTGGCAGCGGCATCACAACATCAGCCGCAGCAGGCCATCCACTATCTCGACCTCTACGGACAGACGGATGCGAGCCAGACCCTTCATGGGCGCTATGTGACGACACCGACACTCTGTCGACTGGGACGCTACGACCGTATGCTGGCTATCTATGACGAGGTGGAGCAGTCGATGGCCGACGACACGCTGAACGCCAACTACGCCGACATCCTGCGCGGCAGGGCCGAAGTGGCCCAGTCGCAGGGGAACCCCGTAGCCGCCAACGGCTACTGGCGGCGCTATGCCGACCTCAGCCAGCAGCTGAGCGATTCGCTCCTCAGGGGCAAGGCCCACCTCTTTGCCGCCCAATACCATGCTCAGGAACAGCAACGCGAGATAGAGCGGCAGCGTGCCGGCAAGCGCATCGCCGATACCGTCAGCATTGCCACTGGCAGTCTGGCCCTGCTGATTTTTGTCTTTGCACTGTATGTTTTTCGTCAGTGGCGTATCACCAAAGAGAAGAATCGCATCTTAGCCCAACAGATTTCCGAGGCGGTGGAGTATAAGGAGAAACTTCGGGAAAGTGAAAAGTTAAACTCTTCACTTAACTTCACTGACCTCTCCGACGAGCAACTCTTCCTCTGCCTCCGTGACCTGATAGAGAACGAGCGGCTGTTCCTCCAGCCCGACTTCGGTCGCCAGACGCTTATCGACCGCACCGGACTCTCGAAGGAACGCATCGGTGCCGCCTTCGCGCAGGGCAGCGACAGAGCCTCCCTGCCGGCATACGTCCGCGAACTGCGCCTCGACTATGCCATCCGCTTGATGAACG
>CAMHUC010000139.1 GCA_946188155.1 uncultured bacterium
AGGTAAGTGAAAAATCTGACATGGCAAAATCCTGAGCCGCTCGGCTCTGCCGCTTCGCGCGTCGAAGAACTTTTTGTTGCTCAGGAACTTATAAAGAAAGTTAACTAAAGTGCTGCGGAATTTGGGATCTTAACAAAATAATGTAATGAAGCAAGAAAGAATTATTCCCCGCGCAGCCCTCGCGCTGCTCCTGGCGGCATTCTCTGCCCTATTATCGCATGCTGCTGATAACAAGACGCTATGCGTGGTCGTTCACGAGGAGCTCAGCACCACTGCCTTCGCCCTCGAGACGCGGCCTATTGTATCCTTCCTGGATGCCGATGTCAAATTGGAGTGTGGCGATGTCGCCGTGCTCTACCCCCTCGACAACTACCTGAAGATAACCATCGAGGAGGCTTCATTGCCTGTAGGCATCCATGACACCCCGCACGACACGTCGTTCTCCGTGTCCGACCATGCCGTCACGGCCTACGGCGTGAGCCGGCTCGCCATCTACACTGTCGACGGCAAGTGCGTGGCTAAGGCTGAGGCTGATGCCGACGGCGTGGTCAGTCTCTCCACAGACCGACTCCGCAAGGGCGTTTACGTAGTGAGCTGCGACAACAAGTCATTTAAGATATCCTACAATAAATAGTACATCGTTATGAAAAAGTATTTCTCATCCTGCATCATTGCAATCCTTGCCTGCGCCTTTGCGCAGCAAGCCGACGCTCAGGGCTACTATCTCTACAAGAATGGCGCCAAGCAAACCATCCATTCCAGCCAGATGGACAGCCTTGTATTCTTCAAGACCGAGCAAGCCGAAGAGCCCACGCCCGACGCCCCCGGCCCCGACGACCCCGACAATCCCAAGGCAGCCAAGGCTGCATCGCCCACTACGGCCAAGAGAAACCAGGAGTGGTACACCCGCCTCGACTTCGAGGACGACACCGAACTAGAGAACGCCAAGCGAGGTCTCATCGAGGCCACCCCGGACCTCCACATCACCAACTCGGCCGGCGAGGTGTGGAGCATGGCTGATTTCAAGTTCGTGAACGACGGTGGCGAGGCACCCTCGACCGTCAACCCCAGCCTCTGGCGTAATACGCAGTGCAACGTGCAGACGGGACTCTTCAGCGTATGCGAAGGCATCTATCAGGTGCGCGGCTACGACATGGCCAACATGACCTTCATCAAGACCAAGAACGGCGGATGGCTCCTCTTCGACGTCCTCATGTGCAAGGAGGTTGCCGAAGCCGCCCTCGCCCTCTTCAAGAAGCACGTCGATGCCAACCCGCGCATTGTGGCCGTCCTCATCAGCCACAGCCATGCCGACCACTACGGCGGCGTGGGTGCCATCGTCAACGCCGGTAATATCGCCGACGCATCCAAGACCCTCGACGAGCAAGTCGCATCCGGCAAGATTGCCGTCATCACCCCCTCGGGTTTTATGAAGCACGTCATAGCCGAGAACGCATACTGCAACGCCGCCATGAGCCGTCGCGCCGGTTACCAGTATGGCGCCCAACTCCCCAAAGGAGTCACCGGGCGCATGGCCATGGGCATCGGCATGGGGCAGAGCACCAACTCGCCGCTCACCCTGATGCCTCCCACATACGAAGTGTCCGAGGACGAGACGCTCACCATCGACGGCCTCACAGTCACCTTCCAACTGACGCCCGGCACGGAGGCCCCGGCCGAGATGAATGCCTACTTCCCCGATTACAGGGCACTCTGGATGGCAGAGAACTGTACCGGGACGCTCCACAACCTCTATACGCTCCGGGGAGCGGCTGTCCGCGACGCCGAGGCATGGTGTAACTACATCCTGCAGGCTGAACAGAAGTTTGCCGACCAGACCGATGTGGTCTTCCAAAGTCACAACTGGCCTCACTGGGGTACGCAGGCCATCAAGGAGTACATGGAGAACACCGCGTCGGTCTATAAGTTCATCCACGACCAGACGCTTCACTACACAAACCTGGGCCTCACCAGCACAGAGATTGCCGACACCCTGCGGCTCCCGGAGCGTCTCGACCGCGTCTGGTACACCCGCCAGTACTACGGCACGCTCAGCCACAACATCAAGGCTGTTTACCAGCGATACATGGGCTGGTACGACGCCAACCCGGTAAACCTGAACCTCCTGACACCCGTCAAGACGGCCAGGAAAATTGTAGAGTACATGGGCGACCCCCAGCGCATCCTCGCCCTTGCCCGCGCTGACTATGCCAAGGGTGAATACCAGTGGGTAGCACAAGTCACCAAGGAACTCGTCTATGCCGACCCTGCCAACGTGGAGGCCCGCCGACTCTGCGCCGACGCACTTGAGCAATTGGGCTACCAATGCGAGAGCGGCACGTGGCGCAACGCCTACCTCACCGGTGCCATGGAACTGCGTGCAGGCACTCCCTCCACCACCATCTATGGCAGCGGCGTGGGCATCGCCAACATGCTTGCAGCCGGAAGCATCGACATGATGTTCGAGTACGTCGCCATCGCTACCGATGCCCGACAGTTCGAGGACAACGACGTCACCGTCAACTTCATCATCGGCAATGAGAAATGCTGCGTCGTACGACGCGCAGGTGTCATCCTCAACTATATGGACGAGACGCGCAGCAATGCCGACGCCACCGCCCGAGGCACGAAGGCCAACCTTGTGTCCTGCCTCAACGGCGACCTCAGCAGACTCAGCATCACCGGACGGGCTGAGGCCGTCACCTCGCTCTTCGAAGGCATCAAGAAGCCTGTGATCAACTTCAACATCATCGAGCCCTAAGCCGCCCCGAGGCGCAGGCAGCGACTGCATACATACATACACCGCTCGGCGACATCAGGAGACGCTTGCCAGAGCAAGAACAATCCCCCGCACGGCACAGAGCCGGGCGGGGGATGATGTTTTGCGACTGCAAGTAATCGTGGCGGGCTATTAAAACGTCAATTGTTTGGAACAATCCGTCAATTAGACAAATACAGAATAACGCTTTTTAGGGCGCAACCGACAAAGCCTGTGGAGTGTGTACAGTAGTGGCTAACCCAAAACAGTTGCTAAACTATACATGAAGAAAGGGATGTCTCTGCATAACAGAGGGACGGTTCTTTTGTTATCGTGCTGTGATAACGAAAGAACCGT
>CAMHUC010000140.1 GCA_946188155.1 uncultured bacterium
GCGAAGCGGCGGTCGAGCCATCGCTGCCGAAGTAAGCGCGCACCTCGGGGCGCAGCGTGGCACCGGCGGTGGCATAGCGGTCGCCGTTGTTCTCGTGCCACGAGTAGCCACGATGATGACCAGGATGCTCACGCGGGTATGGTGGTTCAGTTTCATCGGCGTCATTCTGTTTCGGATTCATTTGATTGAAGGGTCTCGCGGAAACGGGCGGGCGTAACGCCGTAGCGATCCTTGAAGTCGCGCATGAACGAACTAACAAAGCTGAAGCCCGAGGCTGTGGCAATGTCCGACAGGTTTGCCAACGGCTCGTCCTTCATCTGCTGGCACGCATGCTCCAGCCGGCAGTTGCGCACAAATTCGGGGATGGAGGTCTGACGCTTGGAGAAAATTATGCCGGCGCGGTGGGCGGAAATGTTAAACCGCTCAACGATGTCGGTGCGTCCGAAGCCCGGCTTCAGGTATAACTGCTCTTTGACTATGGTGGAGGTGATGTTCTTATACAGCCGTTCCTCGGCAATCTCCGCCTTCGTCATACGCTTCACTCTGGGCTTGGTTGTTGGCACTTCTTCCTTCGGGCTTTTATCTTGCGTTTTTTCTTCTACATCTTTCGCATCGGGCTCTGCTGCCTCCGCTTCGGGTTCTGCTACCTCCGTTTCAAAACTTGCATTCTCTGTTTCGGCACTTGCAAGCTCTTTTTCTTGTTCTTCCGAAACGTCCTCGTCAGAATCCTCATTGTCGGAGTCGTTTCTGTCTGGGGTGCAGGATTCTTTGATGGGAGTCGCGTATTTCCCAAAAAGATTTTCAGAATCCGAGGGCTGGAAATCATCCTCCATCATGCACATCTTGTTCAACTTCCGGCGATAATAGAAAAGCTGCACTATCGCAAGAAGTAGAGCGCCTGCAAGGATGCCTATCACGTAGCTGGAAATGTGTAGAAGTTCTGTTGTGTAGTCTGTCATTTCTTTGTTTATTTGCGTGCAAAATTACCTATTTAATTCGACGCGCGAAAAGCCTGCACAAATTGGTATATCCACAGGAACGAATTGATATACACAATATTCACAAATGCGCAATTTGTGATTCACAAATCGTCACAAATTGCGTAAAGAATGAAGCCGAATGACAGGGAAAGAGATGGGGGTTACGCCTGCGACTGGCGGCGATATTCCGTTGGAGAAATGGAATACGCAGCCTTGAAATCCATGGCAAAACGGGGATAGGATGGGAAGCCGGAGGCAGCGGCGACATCGGCGATGGACATGGTGGTACTCTTGCGCAACAACTGGCAGGCATACTCCAGGCGGGCATTGCGCACGAAGTTGGATACGTTACCGTAGGGACTGCCCTTCGAGAAGGCGGCACCGATGCGCTTCTCTGACAGGTGGAAACGCTCCACCAACAGCTGACGGTCGCAGACGGGACGGAGGAACAGTTGCTCGTGGCGGACGACGTCGCTGATGTAGTCGAACAGTTCCGCGTCGGTCATCGCTTCGAGGCGGGTGGCATCTGTCGTGTCGTCGTCGGAACTCGTCATGCCGCTGTTCTTCTGCGCCTTCAGCGACTGGTATAGCCGTTTGTACTCCTGAGCATCCTCAATCTTTTGCACCAGGATGTAGTTCTTCTCGCTGAGCAGGCGGCGTTGCCGGTAGAGATAGACGGCAGCAGCCACAACGATGAAAAGAACCATGCCGATAATGACATTGACGAGAAGATTCTTCATGTGGATGACCCGTTCCTGATGCAAGGCAGTTTCCAGTTCAAGTGTGTGGTAACGGGCGGCGTAGAGATGGGCCTTGCTGCGCTGGAGATTGTCGCTGAGTTGGCTCTTCAACTCGTCATAGCGTCTCATGTAGTCGTAGGCCTGGGTCGTGTGGCCGGCAGCATTGGCTGCCTCTGCTCGTCCACGGAGAATCTCGACACGGGCACCGTTCAGGGTGTCGCCCTCTGACACCATGTAACGCTCGAAATCGTCGTAGGTGGCAAGCATCGTCGCGTAGTCGCCCAAACGGGCCAGCGTCTGTGCTATCATCATGCGGCCATCGAGGCTGTGGCTGTATGGGTATTGGCGGAAAGCGCCGATCTCGCGCTGAGCGGCAGCACGGTTGCCTTGGGCAGTGTAGGCGGCAGCCTTGTAGGCACAGGCCTGGGCATAGTAGAAATCATGGTAGCCGGGGATGTCCTCCTTGGGCGGCTCGCGGTAGGTGCCGTCGTGGTAGTCGTCAGGATGGGCGGCAAAGTCATCGAGCCGCTGCTGAGCCTGGCTTGCCAAAGCAATCATCTCGTCATAGCCCATTTCCTGCTCCTGCAGCACGTTGATCTTTCGCTTCACGGCGATAAGCCAGGCATCCAATTCATTGAACTTCGTCGTCATGCCGAGCCGCTGGATGGCATTGTCAATCTTTGCCAAGCCCTCATCCACCTGTCCGATGTGTGTCATGGCCAGCCCGAGGTCGGCATCGGTGCGCAGGGCTTCGGTTGCCAGCCCCTGCCTGCGCTGCAACTCGGCCAACTCCGTTGTCCAGTGTACCATCTCCTCATAGTCGTGGCGCATACGCGATGCGTTCACCAGCAACTCCAGCACATCCCCGCGGAAAACGATGTTACGCTGGGCCTCGTCGTGGCGTAGCAGGGCCTCGCATATGATGACAGCCGAGTCCTGCTGCTGCATGGCGGTCGACTTGCTGAGCACCTTTGCCCGGAAGAGGCCGGCGCGATAGTCGGTCATGTTGCCCACCACTTCCGCCGAGTCAAGAATCAGCAGGGCCCGCTCGGGCAGAGAGTCGAAGATGGCCATCGCCCGCTCCTCAGTATAGAGCGTGTCGCCAGCCTGCGGCACCCGCTTCCCGCTCGTGCCGCCGCCCGTGCAGCCCGT
>CAMHUC010000141.1 GCA_946188155.1 uncultured bacterium
TAGCAACCTTACAACCTGCGAAACAGGTTGCACGCCCTTTGTGGCAGGGCGATGTTACAACGTTACAACCTATAAATCGATTTTTCTGTATACGCTAAAATAACCGTGGCATTATCTTCCTCGCTACCGACCTGTACGAAGGTCACCAATCAAATGCCCCTGCCGGAAGTTCATAAACAATCTTAAAAAAGCGATACTGAAACAGAACATTCAACCAAAACATCGTATCTTTGCAGATTGGATACAATTTCAAGAAATCATGTACGAACAGATCCGGGAGGACACTCTCTATACCATGCTATACGCAGTAGTGACGGCTATAGCCATGCTGGCAAGCTGCTATCTGCTGCTGCGTAGGGCCAACGCCATAGCCCCCAGCATCACGCCGCCGGTGCGCCTTCGCCGATGGACGGCAGCCTTCTTTGCATCCTTCGCCCTGAACCACCTGTGGTATATGCCGATACTGTTCCATATCCCGAGCGACGATGTTACGATGATCGACCTCACTGGCGGACTACTCGACTGCATGACAATCGTTCCTTTGGCAATAGTCGTACTGTTCACCATGCTGCAAGACCGCAGCCGACCGCTATGGCCCATTGCCGTGATGCTGGTACCGGTCATAGTGGCCGACCTGTGGTGCGTTGCCGCCCGCAGCTACGCCCTTCAGACTGTGGTATATGTCTATTTCCTATTGATGTGTATTAGCCTGATTATATATATGGTACGTACATTGAGACAATACGACCGTTGGCTGCGCGACAACTTTGCCGACCTGGAGCACAAGGAGGTATGGCAGAGTTTCTTGGTGCTGGCCATCATCATGACGGTGTTCGCCATCTACGCGCTTACCAGCGAAGGGCCGGCTTACCAATATGCCATGCAGGTGGTCATCGTTGTGCTAATCGGCTTCCTGCTGTGGCGGGTAGAGACGCTGAGCGACCTGAGCACCCCCGCCCTCCCGTGCCCCCGCGCCCCCGAAACCCGCACCCCCGACAACATCGGACTACTGCTACAGCAGCACTGCATCGACACGCAACTCTACCTGCAGCACGACCTGACCCTCGCCCAGCTGGCCAAGGCCATCGGTACCAACCGAACCTATCTCGGTCAGTTCTTCTCCACTCAGGGTGTCACTTACAATGCCTACATCAACGGGCTGCGAGTCGGCCATTTCGTCGGCCTCTATCAGAAGGCGGCTGCAGACCGCCATTCCTTCACCGCCCAGCAGTTAGCGCTGGAGAGCGGATTCCGCAGCTACCGCACCTTCAGCGAAGCCTTCAAGCGCGAGACGGGCCAGACCGTGACCGTCTGGATGAAAATGCAGCAAGCAGCGGGGGCGCACTGAAATGGCAGAATCTACAAAAAAGGTGGCAGGATTTACAAAAACTCTCGCTGACAGCGCCTTATGCAAATACGTTTTGGGAAATTTGACTACCTTTGCAGCCAGAAAACGTTATATTCCCAAAACTATTACATGATGAGAAATTTGAAAAATTGGATGCTTGCCGCCATCCTTATCAGCGGCACGACAACGGTTCTGACCTCATGCGCCAGCAAGGAGGACAACCCCACCCCCACCACCCCACTCCCAAAGACCTACAACCTCGTGGCCGATGAGTACAAGCAAGCACTGCTCGACCCGCTGGTGGAGGTTAAGTATATGATGATAGAGCAGGACCAGGGCGAGACGTTCACCATCGACAGCCCCAAGGCGGGCGAGAAGATCACCATCCATTACTATCGTCCCGACGGTGTCGGTGAAGCGAAGACACCCGCCGTGTACTACTGTCATGGCGGCGGCTACCAGTCGGGCAACGCCACGATGTACGGCAACGACTTCCGCGAGATGTGCAACAGGCTCAAGGCCACGGTGTTCTCTGTGGAATACACGCTGACCTCCGATCCTTCATACACCTACCACATCGAGCTGGACCAGGCATACGCAGGTTTGAAATATATCTATCAGCACGGCGACGAGCTGAAGATAGACGCCGACAAGATTGTCATCATGGGCGAGAGTGCAGGCGGCGGACTGACCACCCGCATGGCACTGTGGAACAAGGACAAGGGCGACGTCCCCGTGAAGGGAGCTGTGCTCATCTATCCGATGCTCGACTATCGCACCGGCGGTCCCAACGACCTACATCCTGACGACACGACCGGCGAGTTCATCTGGACCAAGGAGATGAACGTGAAAGGCTGGGCCGACCTGAAGCACGGCCAGGAGATCCCTGCCGACGAGATGATCTACTACACCCCGGCAGTGGCCACACCCGAGCAGCTCAAGGGCTTCCCCCAGACCTTCCTCATCGTCGGCACGCTCGACCTCTTCGTACATGAGGACCTGGCCTTCGTGGAGCAGCTGAAGCAGGCTGGCGTAGAGGTAGACTCGTTCGTGGAGCCAGGCGTGCCCCACTCCTACAATGTCATACTGAACGACAGTCCTCAGACCGTCCGCTTCAAGGACCTGCGCGACAAGCACGTGAAGCAGATGTTTCAGAGTGGCTCCAACTAAAGGATAACAGGGGGACGGTTCTTTTGTTAGCGCATTGCAATGCGCTAACAAAAGAACTGTCCCCCTGTTATCCTTTAGTCACTCCCAGAAGTCGCTGGAGTTCCTAAACAATC
>CAMHUC010000142.1 GCA_946188155.1 uncultured bacterium
TTCGCGTCGGGATCGGCATCATCGCTCAGGTAGTAGGCAAAATTCTTGTGGAAGGGGTTCGAGAAGTCTGTCGGCGTGAGGAGATGCTCATTGCCACCTTCCCAACCATAAGTCTTTTGGTGTACTTTCCAGAAGAAAAGCTTCACCCAGTATTTGGCACTTGCGTCAGCAAACCAGTTCCAGGCACTGCCCGAGAATTCGTTCTGGAAATCCAGTCGGGAGCCCAGGGCATACTTGAAGCCAGCGCCGGCACCCGCCTTCAGTTCGAAACCAACGTCGCCAAATACTGGAATCAGGGTGGGAAAAGGAATAGCAGCCGGCACCGCCACGATATATGGTACTTCGGTCCCGGTGGAGCCGTTGATGCTTGCCTGGCCGAAGAACTTGAAGGCCAAGGCGTGATTCTTCAGCGGGTCGGGGAGATTCAGCGTGTTTTGGAAAGAATAGAGCCCCGTGTTAACACTGACATTCACGGCTGCGTGGGTTTGCACCCTCGGAACGTAAAAGTCTACGAGATCTCTCACCTTCGGTAGATTCGCCCAGAAGTTAAATTTCTTGACAATATCGGGCATGCCCTTTATTTTGCTGAGGGTTTGGAGCAATTCTCTGAAATCGAGGGTGAAGTTAGCACTCGCCGTAGCCTCTGCACGCAAGCCGACCTCATCGACGTACTTCATGCCGCGGAACCAGTGTTTCCAGTCGTTGCCCTCCAACGACAGCGGAAGGGAGAACTTACTATACAACTCCGCATAGGCACTATACTGCAGGTCGCCCACAGGTCTCGATATCTCATCTCTCGCAGACCCTCTCTGCAGATACATCAGGTCGGCCGATAAGTCTTGATTCTCGAAATCGTATTCATCGGCCTTTTTCAACTGCAACTTGCTCGATTCCATCTCGTTAGGCCAGCATCTGCTCCTTGTTTCGATTAAGTCGTACTTTTCTTCGGTGCCGACGCCGAGGGTCAGCGTCGTCTGAAGCTTCTTGGTCTTGAAGAAATCGAGTTCGAGACCGATGCGGGCGTAGAACGGCTTCTTCATGGGAACGTTGAAGGTCAACTGAGGATAGGCGGCTGGCGCCATTTCTTTCGTCCAGTCTTCTGCCGCCTTTTGCGCTTCGTCTCCCTGGAGGCGCTCCGCAGCGTTAGCGAGGGCGTCAGCCTTCATCTTTTCCAGGTCGAGATACTTGTTGTAGAGGATGGGCAGAACGCGTACCGAGTCGCCGGCAAAGGCAACAGCGGGACGGCCTGAGGTGTTGATGTCGAGATATCCGTTCAGATTAAACCTCGTGATCCAGTATTTGTAGTCGAAGAGTGGGCTGGTGATAGGCCTCGTGTCGCCGGGGAGGTTATCACTGAGGATGGCGTTCTCCTCGGCGGCGTTCTTCACCTTCATGAGCGTGATGGCAGCGGAGGTTTCATAGGTTTTGGGTGCGACGATGGCCACCTCCATCCGGGCGAAGCGATAATACATCTTGTCGTCTGCCAGCTTCATAGTGTCCTTGTGTGAGGCATACTCGTCGTAGTAAACCGTCTCGGTGGTCTGAACGGGCAGGATGTCCGAAGATTGTATGCTGCTCACGTAGAAGTCGCCGCGACGGTCGAGCGTGGGCGTCAGCGTCGAGAGTATCGATGAAGTCACCCTGGGCGAAGTGACGGGTTCGGGGATGCTCTCCAGGAAGATGTCCACCTCCTCCCTGTCGCTGTCGATGATGCCCGTCGCATGGTTGTATGAGCCGGGATACAAGCAGAGCTTCGGCAGGAAGCCGTCGCGGTAGCACTCTATGGTGGCGGGCTCGCCTTCAGTGAGCACATACAGACGGCCCGTCATGGGATCCTTGCCCCACTTGAGCAGTTGCTCGCCAATCGGCGTGTTGATTGTGTCGGAGCGCACGGCGTTCATTGTCAGGTCGTCCGTATCGTAATAAGGCTCGTTATCACAGAAGAGATGCACCCACAGTGTGTCGTGATATGAGAAGAGTCGCGAATCCAAATAGGTGGGGTTCGGTGCTTCCAGATGCTTGTGCTTGTTATAAGGCATACTCGCACCCGTCGACACTGACACTGTGTTGTCACTCACATGGGTCACAGCGTCCCTGGCCCACCATTCGTGGTCGAGCTTGATGCGCTTGAAGCCGTTGGCCATCAGGTAGGCTTCCACCAGGTCGCCGCCGTCGTAGTCGTAGAAGGTGTAGAGCTTGTCCACCACCATGTTCTTAATGTAGGCCGTGTCGCTCACCTGTGTGTCGCTGTTGTAGCGGATCAGCTGCAGGGTATAGTCGCCATCGACGATGCGGCTCTTGTCGAGCATCACCGAACGCACGGAGGCCGAACCGTAGCTGTGACTGTTGAAGGTGTAGGCCTTCGCCGTCTCCTCACCCTGGCCCTGCGGCCAAATCTTCACCTCAATCTGGTTCTCGGTGATGGGCGGCATGATGTAGGCATAGTTATTGGCGGAAAACACCTTCGTGTTGTTCAGCGAGGGGTCTGTGGTGCTCTTGATGCAGGTCACGCGGACGTGGAAAGGCCGGTTGC
>CAMHUC010000143.1 GCA_946188155.1 uncultured bacterium
CGCACTGAAGAGCAGCAGCACTGTCAGTGCCGCGCGCCTGCTGATTCTCTTGATGATGATATACTCCATAGCGGTATCAACTTATTCACTATTCCCTATTCACTTTTCACTCTTCACTTTCCTATACGGAATCCCCTTTCCTACATAGAAATCCCATTCCTCCTGGGTGAAGTTGCGCTTCACCCTCTGGCGGATGTGTTTAGCGATGACAGGCAGCGATATCAGATGCTCTGAGACAGTGCCCCTGTTGTCGCCTGTCCAGATGTAGGCCTTATCATTGGTAAAGGTGAAATCGGTGAGCCAGTTGTCGGCTTGGAACAGCGTGATGGGCCGGATTTGCAGGTCGCTGGTCATCCAGAAGAGCATCTTGCCGTCGTAACTGGAGGAGTAGAGACGGTCGTCGATCATTTTCAGCTTGGTCACTTTCGACAGATGGCCTGCGAGTTTGAGCACCTTTCCATTAGGGTAGGTGAGCCAGATGCTGCCATCGGACATGCCGTATGCCGTCAAGGAAGCGTTGCTGGCAAAGGCTGTGACCTGGCCTGCGACGGGAACTTTCTTGCTGGTTATATTGTCGAGACTGCCCACAGAGTGCATCCGCCCGCGATGGTCGAACAGCAGGGGCCTGTTGTGATGGCGCCCTGTGCTGACAACAGTGAAGTCGAGTGGGCGAGTGCCGATCACTTTGTCGGTGGCCATGTCGTACATGGCTATGCTGCCCTCGCCGATGATGAGCAGCAGACGCTCTTCGGGCATGGGTTGCAGACTGAAGGGACGGAGTACGTTCTCAAGGACGACCACCCGCGTCTGGCTACCATCGACGACCACCAGATGGCCCGTATGGCTGACGGCATAACTCTTTCCGATGTTTGCTGAAAAAACGTCACGGAAGCAGTAGTCACGGTTATCGAAAAGACGCTTGGTCTTCATCCGGCTCCCCTCCTGTTTGTGAAGCAGGAGTTCGCCACGGGTGCTCACCGTCATCAGACCGCCATCTTGCTTGGAGATATCGACACCTGTAATCCTGCCGTTGTGGATGCTCCAGCTGCGCTTGCTCCTGGCAGCCTGCGTGAGGGCCTGAAAGACCGATGAGGTGTAGAGGTTGCCACCGTTTTCGCTGGTATAGAGATAGGCGGCGTATGCCAGCATCGTGCCCAGCTCCGTGTCGCCACTGCGGTAGATGGCATACGACTGTGAGCCGAGGGTGCGCCCTAATGAGATATAATTCAGCGTATCTGCCACCTGACGGGCATGCTCGGCTAACTGGCGCTGATGCTCTGCCAACTGGTAGGATGCCTTTGCCTCCTCAGCCGAAGCCTCAGCGGCAGCCTGCGCCCGCAAAGCGTTCTGCCGCTCGGCCTCTGAGCGCAGGGTCATCCTTTGGGCAATCTCCGACTGGCGGATAGCCTCGCGGCTGCGCTCCTCCGAGAGTGCCTGCTGTCCGTAGGCTATCTCCTCCAGCTGCTGACTCATCCTGCGGTCAACGGCCGACTGTTCTTCTTGTTTCCGCAGGGTGCCGAGTTGCGATTCCAGTTCCTTGATGCGTTCGCTGTCGCCATGCCACATATAAAGTCCCGCCGCTACCGATCCCGTCAGCAGGGCGGCCATGCATCCCATGGCGATACGACTTTTTATCTTTCCACTTCCCACCTCTAAACTGTAAACCGTAAACTATAAACTGTAAACCGTAAACTCTCACTTCCGTTTCAGCACCAACATCGTGATGTCGTCATGCTGTTCGGCACCTGCGACGAAATCGGCGACGCCGGCCTTGACAGCTTCAATGATTTGCTGGCTGCTCTTGCCCGGCATGCCTTTGAGTATGGCGTCGAGCCGCTCCGTGCCAAATTCTTCGCGCTTCTGGTTCTTGGCCTCGGTCACGCCGTCGGTGTACATCACCAGGGCATCGCCGTGTCCTAATAGCAGGGTATCTTCCTTATAGACTGCACCGTCGAGGGCACCCATAAAAAGATTCCGATGCCTCGGTAAGTCCTCTATGGTGCCGTCGGCACGCAGTACGCGAGGCGGATTGTGTCCGGCATTGCAATAGGTGAGGTGGCCTGTCGTCGTATTATAGATGGCATAGAATACGGTCACGAACATATCATCCACAGAATAGACGGTTAACACGTGATTCGCCTCCATCAGACATTCTGCTGCACTGGTACACTGCATGCCATTTGAGTGGATAATCATCTGGCTGGCGGCCATGAACAGGGCGGCGGGGATGCCTTTGCCGCATACGTCGGCTATCACCAAGGCGATGTGGTCGGCATCGACACGGAAGAAATCGTAGAAGTCGCCACCGACATCCTTGGCAGCATTCATTGAGGCATAGATGTCGAGCTTGTCGCTGATTTCGGGGAAGGGCGGGAACTTTCTTGGCAGGAAGTACTGTTGTATCTCGCTGGCCGAGGTCAGGTCTTCCTTCAGCGATACCAGCTCGGAATGCTCCTCCTGGGTCTCATGTACGTAGCGGATCTGCTCGATGGCCTTCTCGATGGTGCGGCTCAGGTCTTCCATGT
>CAMHUC010000144.1 GCA_946188155.1 uncultured bacterium
ACAGAGCCTGGAACGATCCAATCATACCGAGCACAGTACCGAACAGAGCGGTCAGGGTACCCAGAGATACGATAGTAGCAATCATGGCCATGTTCATCTGAAGGGTAGGCATCTCCAGCTGAGTAGCCTCCTCGTGAGCCTGCTGGATCTTAGCAATCTTGGCAGCCTTCTTCAGTGTGTCGTCCTTCTCAACGGTCTCGTACATGCTGATAGATGAGAGCACGACGTTGCCAACGGTTCCCTGCATCTTGTTGCACAGATCCTTTGCCTTGGTGAAGTTCTGAGCCTTGATGGCTTCCTTCACTTCAGCAGTGAACTTAGCCAGATTCATCTTACCAGAAGCGGTACGGATGGCGAAGAAGCGCTCGATGCCGAGGCAGATAACGGTGAAGAGAAGGGTGAGGATCAGACCTACCACGAAACCTCCCTTATACACTGTACCGAGAAGGTTGGCGGGGTGTCCGCTACGGTCGCCACCAACGAAGTTGTCGGGGTTACCCATAATGAAATACCAAACACTGTAACCTGCGATGCAGCAGATAACGAGAATGATCCATGCAGCTTTCACACCCTGGAAGCCCGATTTTTTAGCTGGGGCTGCAGCCTTTGTTGTTGTTGCCATAATGATAATTTTAATTTTTTAGTTATTAAATAATGTAAGTTTGTAAATGTTCGATTCTGTGCGTATTACGCTGTTTCTGTAGTTTGCCTCATTCGGTTTTTCCGAATTCACCTCGCAAAGATAGCAAATTTCGTCGGACTACCGAACGGATTAACAAGATTTAACTTGGTGTTGGCGAAAATTTATTTCAAATCTGCCAAAACATCTTTGATGCGGCGCATGGCTTCCTTGATGTTTTCGTCGCTGGTGGCGTAGCTCATGCGGAAGCATGCGGGGTCGCCGAAGGCATCGCCTCCCACCGTGGCCACGTGGCCTTTCTCGAGCAGGTACATGGCGAAGTCGGTGGAGTTGTTGACCTGATAGCCGTCGGAAGATGTCTTGCCGAAGAAGCTGCTGCACTTGGGGAAGAGGTAGAAAGCCCCTTCGGGCACGTTGACCTCCAGGCCTGGTATCTGTTTGGCCAGTTCCACAATCAGGTTGCGACGGCGCTCAAAGGCCTGGCGCATGTCCTCCACGCACTGCTGGTCGGCGGTGTAGGCGAACTCTGCAGCTTTCTGGCTGACGGAGCAGGGGCCGCTGGTGTACTGTCCCTGCAGTTTGTTGCAGCCCTTGACGATCCATTCCGGCGCGGCGATGTAGCCGATGCGCCAGCCAGTCATGGCATAGGCCTTGCTGACACCGTTGACGATGATGGCACGCTCCTTCATGCCGGGGAACTGGGCTATCGACTCATGGCGGCCGATATAGTTGATGTGCTCGTAAATCTCGTCGGCCAGCACGAAGAGGTCTTCATGAGCGAGTATGACGTCGGCCAATGCCTTCAGCTCTTCCTTGCTGTAGACGCTGCCCGTGGGGTTGCTGGGCGAGCAGAGGATAATCATGCGGGTCTTGGGGGTGATGGCGGCCTGGAGTTGCTGGGGCGTCATCTTGAAGTTCTGCTCGAAGCCGGCCTCCACGATGACGGGTTCTCCTCCTGCCAGTTTCACCATCTGGGGATAGCTCACCCAGTAGGGTGCGGGGATGATGACCTCCTCGCCGTCGTTGACCAGAGCCATCACGGTGTTGCAGACGCTCTGCTTGGCACCGTTGCTGACCAGTATCTCTGCGGGGGTGTAGTGCAGGTGGTTCTCGCGCTCCAGCTTGCGGGCGATGGCCTGACGGAGGTCGGGATAGCCTGGTACGGGCGAGTATTTGGAGTAGTTCTCGTCGATAGCCAGCTTGGCCTCCTGCTTGATGTGGTCGGGGGTGTTAAAGTCGGGCTCGCCTACACTCATGTTGATGACGTCGATGCCCTGTGCCTTCATCTCAGCGCTTTTCTGTGACATTGCCAGCGTGGCAGAAGGTGCCAGGCGCTGCAGACGGTTGGATAATTGTGCCATATCTTTATAAATTTTGTGCAAAAGTAATCAAAATAATCCTAACCACGAAAGAAAAAGTGACGTTTTTTCACCTTTCGGGTCGAAATGGTGGCATTTTGTCTCATTTCAGATGCAGCAGGTGCCCCATTCGGCTCTGTTTGGTCTTTAGGTAGCGGATGTTGTATTCATTGGGTGTCACCTCGATGGGCACGTTCTCGATGATTTCCAGCCCATAGGCTTCCAGGCCGACGCGCTTCACGGGGTTGTTGGTCAGCAGGCGCATCTTGTGGATGCCCAGGTGGCGCAGCATCTGTGCGCCGCAGCCGTAGTCGCGCTCGTCGGGCTTGAAGCCCAGGTGTACGTTGGCGTCAACCGTGTCGTAGCCCTCTTCCTGCAGCTTGTAGGCTGCTATCTTGTTCATCAGGCCTATGCCGCGGCCCTCCTGCTGCATATAGATGATCACGCCCTTTCCTTCGCGCTCGATGGCCTGCATGGCCTTGTGCAGCTGCTCGCCGCAGTCGCAGCGCTTCGAG